>CAZVJA010000169.1:0-11434 GCA_964626885.1 uncultured Planctomycetaceae bacterium
ACCTCTTGCGGCTGCGCCGCCCCGGTAGGCCGAAGCGGCCAACCGGGGCCACCCACTTCTGCTATCTCGCCTCAATGCGTCGCAAAATGGAAAATCTGTCCCACTGCTTCACTACAATTCGCACACTGTCTGCATCGAGAAAGATGTTTCCACAAAGGCAGCCAATGCTGTCATCCGGCTGTGAGGGAATGATTTCGCTGCAGTCATCGCATCGATAGAAGATATTCTTGGCGCGCGGTATATCTCGCTCGTCACGAAATGATGTCGAGAAGGTTTCATAGTCGGCCATGGATGATAATTCTCGACGTGATTTCGTGCTTCGGGCCTTCGGATTTCTTTTGACATTCGTGCTTCGTGCTTTTACTTTCCTACCGGCGCCTTCCGCGGCTTGGGTGTCAGCAGCTTCGCCTGCTCGCGCAACTTTTCAGGGGTGACGGTCGGGTCGTCCGGCTGCTCGACCGAGAGCGGTGCCTTGTCACCGTTCGTTTTCTGCAATTCGCTCAGCAGCACCATCAGCTCGTGTACTTTGTCGGAATGCAATTCCGCCAGATTGTGCAACTCGTGCGGGTCGTCGTGCAGGTTGAAGAGCTGCGTGATGTTCACCCGGGGGTAACGGATCAGCTTCCAGTCCCCTTTGCGGACAGCGCGCTGCACATCGAGATACGCCAAGAATAATTCCTCGCGCGCCTGCTCTGATTTCCCCGTTACCGCCGGCGCGAAACTCTTTGCATCCAGCCCCTCGGGATTCTTGACGCTGACGAGATCGCAGAGCGTCGGCGGAATATCGTGCAGATAGACGAGCGCGTCGCTCTCTCCTTTACGGATTCCCGGCCCCGAGATCAGCAGCGGCGGCTTCATTGCGTCGTCGTACAGGCTCTGCTTTCCCATTAGTCCGTGGCTGCCGATCGCCAGCCCATGATCGGACGTGAAGACGATGATCGTGTTGTCGTAGTCGCCGGCTTCCCGCAGCGTCTGCAGGATGCGGCCGATCTGCATATCGAGATAGGTGAGCACGCCGTAATAATCAGTGAGGTGCTTGCGGATCTCCGCCTCGGTGCGGGGCCACGCGGCCAGTTGCTCGTCGCGGCCGTACAGCCAGCCGTTGTCGAACGGATGCAGCGGCTTGAAGTTCGCCAGCAGCGGCATCTTCGCTTCGTCGTATTTGCCGCGATATTCATTGTTCACCACGCGCGGGTCGTGCGGGTTGCCGAACGCCAGATAAGCGAAGAACGGACGATTACGGTCTCGTGACTTAAGGAACTCGACCGCCGCGTCGCCAATCTCCTTGCCCGGAAAACCGGAGAGGCGCTCGGCCGTATCTTCGCTGACGTACTTCTCGTGCTCGAAGTCCTTGTAGATGCCGGTCGGTCCGTTGCCGCGTTTCCCGTGATGGTATGTTTCGTACCCTGCTTCGCGGAGCGTCTTGGGAAAATTCACGTCGTAACGAGCCGCCCATTCGGGTTTCAGATGAAACAGCGACCGTCCGCTCAAGAGCATTGTGCGGCTGGGGGCACAGACCGCCGGGACGGTGCTTCCCATGCAATACGCGTTGTGAAATACCAGCCCCGACCGGGCGAGGCTGTCGAGGTTCGGCGTCTCGATAACCCGGTTGCCGAGCGCGTGGATGGTATCGGCCCGCTGGTCGTCGGTGATGAGGAACAGGATGTTTGGCTTCGACGTGGTCTTCTGCGTTCGTCGGTTGAAAAAGGCCGCACCGGCCGGCTCCCGAAAGTTCACCGGAACAGCATTCTGTTGCGGCTCGCCGGGAGTGCTGCGTCCCTCGCGGACGTAGCGATCCAACAGCGCAGTCAGTTCGCGGACGATTTCCGGTTTCTCCGCATGAAGGTTTCGCTGTTCGCTGATGTCGGCCTGCAAATCGTACAACTGCAACGGGGGAAGATCTTCGGCTTCATTCTGGCCGGGGCGCGGCTTGCTCCAGCCGCCGGAATCGGGACAGAACTCAAGTTTCCATTGCCCCTGCCGGATCGCAAACGAACCGTTGATTGAATGATGGACGACCGCTTCGCGAAGCGGCTGATTGGCTGTACCGTCGAGAGCCGGGAGAAAGCTGACGCTGTCTTCACCGGCGTTCTTTGGAACTTGGACCCCCAGTATGTCAGCGGCGGTGGCCAGCAGATCGGTGAGACAAAGAAGCTGGTCGCTGGTGGTTCCGGCCTTCACGCGCGCGGGCCAGCGGGCGATGAACGGCACCCGATGCCCGCCGTCGAAAATGTCGGCCTTCGTCCCACGGAAGACATAGCTGGGGTTGTGCCCTTTGGCGATCAGTTCTTCAAACCGCGCCTGCGGCGAGCAGCCGTTGTCGCTGGTGACAATCACAAGGGTGTTGTCGGCCAAGCCATGTTTGTCGAGCGTTTCGATCACCTGGCCGATGCTCCAGTCGGTCTGCATCACGAAATCGGCGTAGGGATTCAATCCGCTTTTCCCCTGCCACTCCTTGCCCGGCACGATGGGAGTATGAGGAGAGGCCAGCGGCAAATAGAGGAAGAACGGTTTGCCGTTCTTCGCGTCGGCGGCGCTGGCGTCGATGTGTTCGATGGCTTTTTTCGTGAGCGTCGGAAGCACGTCGACCGCCTCGAATTCAGGCGCAGCCGGGCCAGGGCGCGTGGCGCCATTGCTTCGACCAAACATCATTGGAAACGATTTTTCCGCCGTCGGATTGGCGGCGACATGGTCGTTCTCGATGAAGGTATAGGGAACCATATCAAGCGAGCCGCTGATGCCGAAATATTCGTCGAAGCCGACGGAGCTCGGACCGTTGGCGATTCGCTTCGAATAATCGACATTTTGATATTGGTCGGGAGTTTCGATGTTGAGTTCGGTGACTTGTTTTCCAGGAAGCTTCACCCAGTCCATACCGAGATGCCACTTGCCAATGCAGGCGGTGAGATATCCCTGCGCTTTGAGCATCGACGCGACGGTTGTCCGTCCGGGTTCGATGAGCCGCGGGCTCAAGCCCCCCAAGACGCCGAACTGCAGCTTCGATCGCCAGGAGTAGCGCCCCGTCAATACACCGTAACGCGTCGGCGAGCAGACCGCCGAGCCGGAATGCACATCGGTGAAGACCATCCCTTGCGATGCAAGTCGGTCGAGATAGGGGGTCGCAATCTTGCCGTTGGGATTGAGGCAGCGGACGTCGCCGTAGCCCAGATCGTCGCACAGGATGTAGACGATATTCGGACGCGCGAACGTAGTGGTTTTACCTTTCGACTCCGCAGCGTTCACACGGCGGAACGATGCAATCAACGCAGCACAAAGAACAAACGCCGAAAAAACTTTCGATCGTCGGAAAAAGCTCATGGTTCCACCGGCTCCGATTTTCTGCGATAGGCCTTTGTCGGTTTGTATTTCCCTCCGGGGAGTGTCGCCCAATCGACGACGCCTACGCGGTCGGCCCAGGATTGCCATTGTGCTGCGAGTTGCGAAACCTCATCCGGGTGGTCTGCGGCGAGATTATTTGTCTCGCTTCTATCGACGCTCAAGTCAAACAGTTCCCACGGCCCGTGAAAAGTGGCGACCAGTTTCTTGTCGCCGACTCGGATCGCCTTGTTCCCTTCGTGCTCCCACGCCAACGTGCGCGTGTTGGGGGAATCGGGAGGCAGCTTACCCGTCAACAGCGGCACAAGACTTTGTCCCTCCAACGGCAACAGGTCGCGTCCCTGGAAATTCTTTGGATATTCGACGCCGGCCAGGTCCAGACAGGTCGGCATCAGGTCGATGATGTGGCCGACCGGTCGCAGCAGCGCGTTCTTTGCGGTGATCCCCTTCGGCCAGGAAACGACCAGCGGTGTCGATATGCCCCCTTCGTGAACCCACATTTTGTTTTCGCGAAACGGCGTGTTGGCGGCGTTCGCCCAGCCGATTTCGAGGCAGCGGTGCGATTCTTTCGTTCCGATGACGCTACCGGGCTTGTGCCCGCGCGCGGGGTTCGGCCAGGAATCGAGGGCTTCCGCGCTTGCGCCGTTGTCGGAAAGAAACATCACGACCGTGTTCTCAGTCGCGCCGATCTGCTCGATCGCCTGCAGCACGCGGCCGACTCCCTGATCCATGCAATCGACCATCGCGGCATGCACTGCCATGCGACGGTCCCACTCTTCCCGATCAGCTTCGGCGACGCTGGACCAGGCTTGTGCCACCGGGTCACGCGGCGAGAGCCGGCAATGGTCGGGCTCCAAGATCCCTAATTCCTTCTGCCGCGCAAACCGCCGCTCGCGAAGCGCGTCCCATCCGTCGCGAAAACGTCCGACGTAACGGTCAATGTCACCTGGCTTCGCCTGAAGTGGAAAGTGCGGCGCCGTGTAACAGAGGTGCAGGAAAAACGGCTGATCGCGATGCGCACGGCCATGATCGGTGATGTATTCCACCGCCCAGTCACTGAATATGTCGGTGACGTAATCTCCCTCTTTCCAGGTTTCGGAATCGCGGTCGCGATAAAGCGGCTTGGGATCGTAAAAGTTTCCGCCGCCACCGGTGCCGTGCGCGTGGTCGAACCCGCGTTGCATCGGATGGTTTCGTTCGTCACCGTGCTCGACCCCTCCCACGTGCCACTTGCCGACGTGATACGCACGGTAGCCGCCGGCGTGCAGAAGTTCGGCGATAGTCGCGCAGCGTTCGTTAAGGCCGCCGTCATACGCGGGGAGTTTCCAGACGCCGAGCATGTGGCCCACACCCACCTGATGCGGATAGAGGCCGGTGAGGATCGCAGCCCGGGTCGGACAGCAACGCGCCGAGTTATAGAACTGCGTGAATCGCACGCCATTTTCGGCCAGCCGATTGATGTTCGGCGTCGAGACCGCCGATCCATAACAACCGATATCAGAGAAGCCGAGATCGTCCGCCAGGATTAATACGATATTCGGCCGGCGGTCGGACTCCGCGCTCGATGCGATAGTTCCATGCAGGATTGTGCCGACTCCGATAACGGCAAAAAGCACCAGAGAAATGAATCCATGAACCCGTGGAAGACGGAAATCCCGGCAGTCTGAAACTTTCATCGGACCTTCCCCCTTCTGGAAATCGCGTGAAATGAAACGGAGATAAGTCTTTCCGGGACGCGCGAAAACATCACGGAAAATACCACGGTATAATCGATTGTGATCCGTCCGCCGGTGCGGAATCAAGCATTGGCTGCCGTTCATGAACGATTGCCGAGAGCGGAAGGAGTGGTGCTACCGTGCCAGCGCTGAACGACATCGGGAGCAAGCGGGCAATCCTCGGCGAGGCACGCGGAATTGTTGACGTTGGCCCGGCACACCGTCGAGCGGAAACTGGCAGTTTATGCCAGCAGTTCCTCGACAACGCGGCCATGCACATCGGTCAGGCGGAAGTCTCGGCCGGCATAGCGGTAGGTGAACTTCTCGTGGTCAAAGCCCATCAGCTTCATGATGGTGGCGTGCAGATCATGCACGTGCACCTTGTTTTCCTGGGCTCGAAAGCCAAACTCGTCGGTCGCGCCGTGCACGTATCCGCCGCGCACACCGCCGCCGGCCATCCACATTGTAAAACCCCAATGGTTATGGTCGCGTCCGTTGATCTTGCCGGCGTTGGCCCCCTTCGTCGGCAACTCCACGACCGGCGTTCGTCCGAATTCGCCCCCCCAGATGACTAACGTCTCGTCGAGCAGGCCCCGCTGCTTGAGATCCTTCAGCAGCGCGCCGATCGCCTGATCGCATTGCCCGGCCAAGCGGCGATGGTTGACTTCGATATCGTCGTGATTGTCCCACGGCTGGCCCGCTCCGTGCCAGACCTGGACGAACCGCACACCCCGTTCGACGAGCCGGCGCGCGATCAGAATCTGCCGTGCCTGTACTCCCTCGCCATACATCTCGAGAATGTGTTTCGGCTCGCGGCTGACATCGAACACATCGGCGGCTTCCATCTGCATGCGGAAGGCCAACTCGTACGATTGAATTCTCGCTTCGAGCGCGGGGTCGTGACCGCGACTGTTGAGATGCTGTTGATTGATGAGCCCGAGCAGATCGAGTTGCTTACGTTGCTCCTTCCGCGAGAGTCGGTTGTTGCGGATGTTCGCGATCAGCTTCTCGATGTCTTCGTGTTTCGTGTCGATGTAGGTTCCCTGGTAAATGCCGGGCAAGAACCCCGACTGCCAATTCTGCGATTCCTGAATCGGGTACCCGCCGGGGCACATCACGACGAAGGCCGGCAGGTTCTGGTTTTCCGTCCCCATGCCGTATGTCAACCACGACCCCATGCAAGGGCGAATCTGCCGCGCCTCGCCGCAGTTCATCAGCAGGAGCGACGGTTCGTGATTCGGCACATCGGCATGCATCGAGCGAATGACGGCCATCTCGTCGATCGACGCGGCCGTGTGTCGAAACAATTCGCTGACCTCAATGCCGCTCTCACCGTATTTTTGAAATCGGAACGGCGAACGGAACGCGGTGCCGGTGGGGCGTTCGGTCCGCAGATTCTCCATCGGCAGCTTCTGGCCATGCAATTTGTCGAGCATCGGCTTCGGGTCGAACGTATCGACGTGGCTCGGCCCGCCGTTCATAAACAGATGAATGACGTGTTTGACCTTCGCGGAAACCTGCGGCCCCTTCGGCGAAAGCGGATTCGTCGTCGCGGCGGCCAGAGCGTTCTTCACCGAACCGGTCTCGGCCAGCAGCTGCGCGAAGACCAGGCCTCCCATGCCCATGCCGCAACGGCGCAGCATTTCTCGACGATCGAGAGCGGGTGAGGGATTGTGTGCGGCGTCGTTGTGCATATTCAGTCCACGAATTGAAATTCATTGGAAAGCAGCAGGATCTGGGCAACCTGCTCCCACTCGTCGAGCGGCCGGGGTCTTGGGCCGCGAAATTGCTTCGAGCTGTCGAATTCTTCGCTGCCACCCTGCTCGCCGCTGTCGAGAGTCAGCACCACGGGCCACTCGAACGAATCGTGGGCCAATGTTTGTTTCAGGTCGCAGACGAAGTCGACCGTCTGCCCAGCCTCGACGGCGATCTTGTCAACCCTCGTGACGGTCCGCCGATTGTGCACGTCCCACACTTCAATCTGCCGGGTGCTATTGACGATGATGCGGCCGCGAACGCCGTCGCCTTCTTTTGTGCCATGCTTCAAACCGCCGCGAATCGAAATCTGCCCGGCGTGCGGAGCAGTCCAGCGACGGACCGCAACATGATTGAGATCGTTCCCCACGTGGCCGCCATTTTCGTTCAACGTCACCCAGCCCAACGTGTCATCGGGGAGTTTGCCGCCCCCTTGCCAGGCTTGGCCGGTAAAGTGCGGCAACAGCGTGAAGGACTTGAGCGAGCCGGAATTCACATCGAGCTCGCCGTATCCATACGACCAGCGGTTTTCATCCTGCGGCTCGCTGGCTGCGACCGATGCCGCCACATATTTTGCAATGTTCTGAACTTCGGATTCGGTCGGCTTGCGCGCGAGCGTTCTTTCATAAAGCTCTTCGATCCGTTCGGCGACGTCGCTGGCCTTGATCCCCGCGATGAGTTGTTCCGCCTGTTCCTGAACAAACGGACTGTTCATCAAAAACAGCGCCTGCTGCGGCACATCGGTCTGATAACGCTTCGGCGCGTGCGTGTCGGGGCCGGCAAAATCGAAGGCACGAAACAGTCCCGGCAGGTTCTGGCGGTCGATGAAGGCGTAGAGTGCCCGCCGCGTCGAAAAGGGCGGGCTGGTAATTTCGACGGATTCGCCTCCGACGCGGGAATCGAGCTGACCGGAGACTGCCAGAATACCGTCCCGCAAGCCCTCGAAGTCGACTCGACGGCGGTTCATGTGCGATACGAGTTCGTTGTTCGGATCGCGATTCGCCACTTCATCGGAGGCAATGCTCCGCTGGCGATACGTTCGCGACAAGACGATGTCGCGGATCAGTTGTTTCGTCGACCAGCCGTTGTCGATGAGCAATACAGCCAGATGATCTAGCAATTCGGGATGCGTCGGCGGATCGCTGCGCACGCCGAAGTCGCTCGGCGTGTTCACCAATTCCTTGCCAGTGAGGTGCCCCCAGACCCGATTTGCCCACACGCGTCCCGTCAGCGGATTCTGTCGCGAGGTGATCGATTGAGCGAGTTCGACGCGACCGCTGCCATGTGTGAACGGCTTTCGGTGGTCGCGCTCGATCACTTCAAGAAACTGGCGCGGCACGCGCGGACCGTTGTTACCGGCGCGGCCGCGGAGAAACACCACCGGTTCCACCGGCTCGGGCTTGTCGACCAGCCGCAACTTCGATAGGGCATCGTTCGGCTGAGTCGAGCTGTCAAAGACGCCGTACAAAGAGTAATAGTCGGCGGAGGGAATCGGATCATACTTGTGATCGTGACAACGGGCACAGGTAACCGTCAGCCCCATCATGCCGCGGGTCATCACGTCGATCTGATCGTCGATGATGTCATGCTTGTTATTCAGAAAGCGCCGACCGAGCGTGAGAAATCCCATCGCGTGCCAATTCTCGGGATCGTCGCTGAGCTGATCGGCGGCAAGTTGCAACATCAGAAATCGGTCGTAGGGCATGTCGCCGTTGAACGCGTTGATCAGCCATTCACGGTACTTCCATGCATCGGGATACGTGCGATCCTCTGTAAAGACATAACCTTTGGTGTCGGCGTAGCGGGAAATATCGAGCCAATGCCGCGCCCAGCGCTCGCCGAAGTGCGGCGACGACAAAAACTCCTCGACGAGTTCCTCGTAAGCTGCGGTTGATGGATTCTGCTCGAACTGTTGAATCTCCGCGAATGTTGGCGGCAGGCCGAGCAGGTCATACTTCAACCGTCGAAGCAGCGTCGGCCGATCCGCTTCCATAGAAGGAGGCAGCCCGGCGGCTTCCAGTTTCGTCAGCACGAACCGATCAATCGTCGTCAGGGGCCAATCTTGATTGACGGTGGTCGGCGTCGCGGGCCGGGAAATCGGCTGGTACGCCCAATGCTTTTTCCAATCGACCGACGCCTCGATTTTTGCATGGGGCGTGTTCACCTCCGGCCACGGCGCACCCATTTCAATCCAGGTCCGGATGTCCGCCAGCGTTGCGTCGGACAGCTTGCTCTTGGGAGGCATCTGTGTATCGAGCGGATCGTGTTGCAGCACTTTCCAGAGGCGACTTTCGTCGACCTTGCCGGGGGTGAGCACCGATCCCGAATCCCCTCCCTTCATGAGGGCGTCACGGCTATCGAGCCGCAGGCCGAATTGCTGCTTCTTCGCAGAGTGGCACTCGTAACACGAGTTCGCCAAAACAGGACGAATTTTCGCCTCGAAGAACTTCTCCTGCTCGGCCGAGATTTTGGTTGTCGGCTCCACCGCAAATAGCGCGGTGTTGCAACCAGCCAGGCAGAGAATCGTGCAGAGAACAATTCGCATGGCGGAGGTCAGGTGGGACAAAAGGGCGGGGTTGGTCTGGCGGAAAGAGCGTTCTTCTGCGGGAACTCTATTATACGCCAAGGATGGGGATTTGCCAGATGAGCTGTTCCCGATTATCAGCCGCCGCCGCGACGAATAATCATGGTTGCCTTGCTTTTCGACGGCTACGACAGTGTGTGTTTACGCAAGACCGCCACCTATTTCACTACCGGTGCGATGATACGCGACGCATGGCGCTCGTTGTGGTGAATGGTGTTGGTGGCAGATTGCGCGTCCGCCGGGAATTCGATCGTCAACGGCTTGCCCGTCTGGGGATTCGGCTCGTACAGAGGCGCGCCGGTACTGCCGATCGTCACGCGAATGCGATGTCCCTTGTTGAAAATCTGGCTCATCCAGCCAACCGGGAATTTCAATTTGCAGATCTCGCCGGGGGTCATCAGGACTTCGTGATCAAATCCTTCGCGGTAACGGGCACGCCAGGGATAGTCGACAATCAGAATCGAACGGCCGTCGGGATAGACATCGCTGATGCGGACGATGAAATCAGTGTCGGGAGCGGTTGAGGAGATATACAACTCCGCTTCCACTCGGCCAGTCCATTCAACCGGTGCCTCAAGCGGTGCGGATGTAAAGGTCCGAACCTCAGCCTGCTTTTCATAAGGTCGGGCATCTTGCGCGCCTGGAAATGCTCGGCCCGGTATTTCCATCGGGTGTCGCGGGTCGCTGATGTAGCTCGTTGAACTTTCTTTCCCATTCGGCTGCGACTGGGACAACAGACCGTCGTTTTGCAAAAACCACGGTGTCGAAGCAGCCGTCGGTGGGAAGTCGGTCGCCGTCCGCCACGCATTGCCGGGCGCATTCTGTTCGCCGACAGCTCCCATCACGTAGTATCGCACGGTGGGTTCGCGCTCGACGCCGTTGTCTTCACCTTTCAGAAAATGACTGAACCAGCGAACGGCGTGGTCGCGAACGGGCCAGGCCGCGTTTTCGGGATAAACCAACTCGCCGACACGGTTGCTCTTGGTCAAGCCCCCGTGCAGCCAGGGCCCGATGATCAATTGCTGATGTCCGCGGGAATTGATTCCGCCGTGTTGCTGCCGCCCCTGAAAACTGGCGATGGAACCCTGATTCATGAAGTCGTACCAGCTTCCAATGGTGAAGCACGGAACATTCATTTTGTCGAAATGCCGGGTGCAATCTTCGGCTTGCCAGTACTCGTCGTAATGCGGGTGCTGAAACCACTCCGCGAGCAGCCGGCGGTTGTCCTGAGCATCGCGACAAACAGCGTCCATTTGTTTGAATCGCTCGGGACGGGTCGTGCCGCCGATTCGATAACCTTCCTCGAAAAGACTGAGACCGGTATCGATCATGTATTGGCAGACAAGATGCGGCGGCTGCGTGACGGCAAGATAATTTTGCGCATATCCTCCCTGCGAACCGCCGATCGTTCCGACCTTGCCGCTGCACCATTTCTGCCGGGCGAGCCATTCACACGTGTCGTAACCATCCTGCAATTCGCCCCATTGCAGCGCGCGATAGCCGACCCATGTCCCTTCGGAAAGATGCGTGCCGCGAAAGTTGACCAGCGCGACCACGAAGCCGGCCTCCGCCAATTGGGCCGCGGATTTGCGCGTCGCTGCACCGCGCACGTCGGCATACCGCTGTTCGAAAACCGCCGGCCACGGTCCTTCGCCCTGCGGAACATAAAGGTATGCCGACAGCCGCACGCCGTCGCGCATGGGGATCATTTCATGACGCTCACTCACGCGACCGAGGTCGACACGATCTTCCGCCGCACTGAACCCGGCGATAAACAGGAGCATCACGCCGGGTAGCACGAGCTTGAGCCGGGGGCGATACTCGGACGACGCAACTGCTGGAAGCGACATCATGCAGAACCTCTGGCATTAAACCTTGGAGACGTGCGAACTCTCCATGCATTATGGCTAGAGTAGGGGAACGTGTGAATCACATTGACTGTGCCGAGGGCCAGTGAGCATTCAGAAGACGCAAAAAACGCAACAAACTCTTACTAACTATCCGAAAACGGGGAATTGGTGTGCGTGGCCAAGTCGGTGGAGAC
>CAZVJA010000170.1:0-11429 GCA_964626885.1 uncultured Planctomycetaceae bacterium
TGCGATCAGCGATCTGCTCCCACCAGAAGGGGAAGCCAGCCGACCAACGAGCCTACTCTTCCAAGGGCTCCCGGCGACATACTCGTCTTCCGTGCAACAACTGCTCGCGGAAAACCCGAGCTCTCTACCGAGACATTTCAGGCTCCAAGACTCTGCTCTTATCATAGCTCTCGCAGGGTCCGTGTCAATTCAAGTCTAACAATTTCAGCCCCCAGATCCCGCAAATCCCGAACTTTTCTTGTTCGGGAAGCTGACCGGGTTGCCGACAAGAATCTCCCTGATCCCTGCCCGCCGTCTATCTGTGTGAATTCAATGAAGCTTTGAGACTCGCAATTCCTCGCTCGACCAATTGCGGCTCAATGGCCTCACCGACGTGGCATCACAACATTTCCGTCGGTTCAATCTTGTCGATGTTCAGCACGTGTTTCGTTCGCGTATAGCGATGCGGTGCCGCTTTGAACCGCGCACGCGTCTCCGGATTCACGAAGAAATAGAGTTCGCCGTTGTAAAACACGCCGAACCGCGTATCGCCGATAATCGCCCGCCCCTGCTCTTCAAAGACGACCGGATCGCACCCTTGCAGCTGCGGTGCATACTGGTTGGGGTTCGCCTCGAACTCCGCCAGTTCCGCGGCGGATGTCATGTGATACACGATCCCCTTGTACTCGCTGGCGAAATGCGCATCCCCACGAACCCATTGACGGCTCTTCGACAACGTCACCGGGCTGAACCCGCGCAAGCCTAATGCCCAGGTGGGACGCTTCGTGGGAGTTCCCGCCCGCGGAACACTGCGCGGATCTGGCCCCGTCGGGCGGCCGGCTTCATGGGGCATGATCGGATCTAGTCCCTGCGGTTGCCGCTGCAACTCCGGACCGCCGCTTTCGGCCCCCACCGACGCTTGATGGGAGTCTTTCGGCATGGCATTGCCGGCGATCTGCATTTTGCGCGATTGCGCCACGCGGGCGTCGACGTGCGCGATCCGCGACAAATAACTTTGCTGATCCTGGTACGCGGACGACCGCGAGAGAACCGTTCCGTTGGTATCCAAAAACAGATCGCTCGGCAGCGAATCGATGCCAAATCGCCGCACCAATTCCGGATTGCGATCACTGTCGATCTTCACCGCGATGAATCGCCCCTCGAGTTGCCGGTACAACGCGGGGCTGTGCAACACTTCCCGTTCCATCTGCTGGCAGGGACCGCACCATTCGGCCGAGAAATGGACGACCATCGGCAAGCCGAGGCGCCGCGCTTCCGCTTCCGCCGTGTAAAAATCGCTCTTCCAAACCGGCCCCCGATGGCCCCCCGAGATCGAATTCGGCGGCAAAGGATCAGCAGCCACGCCTCCCGAGCGGAAGGCAAACGCGATGATGAACAAGGCCATGTACCGCAGGTGGCGCATTCCGAGCCTCCGTTTGAGCGTGGGCCTCAACCGAGCAACCTGCGTCAACGACCGCGCTGCACGGGAGGTAGACCGACACTTTATCTCTATCGGTCCGGAGAGCCGCCGCAATTGGGCAGTCTGAAACAGTTCCGGAATTCGTTTCCGAAAGATCGCCCTCACGGAACGATCCTGCCGCCCGCAAAGTTTACGAAACGGGCAAGACCCACTCGATCGTCACAAATAGACCGTACCGGACGGTCAAGTTCACCAGTGTAGCGGCCCGGAGGAATTCGGGACCGCGATATTCCAGCTATCGGCCGCGGGACGGGCGATAAAGTCCCCCGACGGGCACGCCTCAATTGGCAATCCCGCCAACGAAAGAAAGTTCGCGAGGATTCGATGCCCCGCTTCGGTCAACACCGATTCCGGATGAAACTGCACGCCGTAAGTGCGGTACTCGACGTGCTCAATCGCCATCGGAACCCCTTCGGGAGTCCGGGCGGTGATCCGTAGCTGATGGGGCAGCGTCGGCTCGTCGACAATCAGCGAATGGTACCGCGTCGCCGCAAAGGGATTCGACAAACCGGCGAAGAGGGGTGTCCCGGCGTGATGAATCCGCGAAGTCTTTCCATGGACCGGCTCGGGAGCGCGAACAATCTCTCCCCCAAAAGCCGCTGCGATCGCCTGATGCCCCAGACAGACACCCAGGATCGGCACACGGGGGGCCAATTCGCGAATCAACGCGACCGATACCCCTGCCTCGCGCGGCGTACATGGTCCGGGCGAAAGGACGATCGCGGACGGCTCGCGATCGCGAATCTCCGACACCGTGATCTGATCATTGCGCACGACCTCGACCCGGCACCCCATCTCCAAAAGATACCGTGCTAGGTTATGCACGAAGCTGTCGTAGTTGTCGATGAGGAGAATCATGCGAAGCAGTCAGCAATCAGGCTTCAGGAAAGGCAAGGGTTTGGGTTTTAGGGTGCGAGGGTATTATGGTTCGAGGTCTCGAATCGCTCATCCTCTTTCCTCCGTCTTCTACCCTCTCGCTTCCGTTCATCACAGCGCCCGCAGCATCCCCTCCGCCTTGTGCAACGTCTCATCGTACTCCGCGACGGGATTTGATCCAGCGACAATGCCCCCTCCCACCGGGCACTGCACCCAACCGTGACGGCAGGTGAAGGTCCGAATCAGAATATTACTGTCGGCCGTGCCATCGAACCCGACATAAAACAGGCTGCCGCAATACGCCCCGCGGACCGTCGGCTCAAGCTCCGCGATGATCTCCATCGCGCGAATCTTCGGCGCACCAGTCACCGAGCCGCCGGGAAAGGCCGCCGCCAGCAGATCCCAGGCATCTCGTCCTTCATCCAGTCGGCCACGAATCTCGGAAACCAGGTGCTGCACCGTCTCGTACGTTTCGACGGCACACAAATTCGGGACGGCAATTGACGATGGAGCGCACACGCGCGACAGATCGTTGCGCAGGAGATCGACAATCATCACATTCTCGGCCTGATCCTTGATGCTCTCGCGAAGCTCGTCGCGCGTGTACAGATCCGCCTCGGGGATTGATTTCCGCTGGCGTGTTCCTTTGATGGGACGGGTTTCAACATTTCGATCGCGGATCGAAAGGAATCGCTCCGGGGATGCGCTTACGACGGCCCAGTCATCCGACGCGAAATAGCCCGCGAACGGCGCGGGATTCACGCGCCGCAGCCGATCGTACAAGTCGAGCGAACTTTGTCGTTGAGGGAACAGCAGCCGCTGCGACAGATTTACCTGAAAGACATCTCCCGCGAAGATGTATTCAATGACCCGCTCGACCGCCTTGAGATACGCCTCGCGGGAAAAGTTGCTGGTCAATCCCGCCGGTCCCGGAGCGGGCCACTGAGGCGCGAGGCGATTCGTCGGCAGCGCGTCGCGCGTCACTTGATCCTGAGCGCCGCGCACACCGCTTTGCTTGGGCAGGTTCGCCAATCTCGAGCGCACATCGCGGACCCGTTTCGATGCCCGGTCGATACGACGAGAAGCCTCTTTTTCCGGGAATCCCTGGGAGATGATCCACCCCCTACCCGTATGATGATCCCAGGCAATCACCCAGTCGTAGAGCCCGACAACCAGATCGGGAAGTGCAAACTCGTCATAGGGCGCAGCCGGCAGACGTTCCCACGCCCGACCAAGTTCATACGACAACAGCCCCGCGGCACCACCTTGGAACGGCGGGAGATCGGGCAGCGTAGCGGCCTGAAACTCCGACAAGCAACCCTGGATGTTGCCGAACGGATCTTCACCAAAACGGACGCGGTCGATTTGAACACGTTCAAACGGATCGGCCGTCAGAAAGCTGTATCTTCCGACAGGCTCCCGTCGCAGCGCGCTCTCCAACAACAGCACATCCGGCAGATCGGCGAGCGCGCGGAGCGCATCTCCCACATCCGGGCAGGGGTGCAGTTCTTCAACCAGCGGTAGATGAGAAGCCGACATGTTGATCTTCCGAGGAGGGAGTTTCAGTCGGACTCACGCGCTTGAGCTGGTTGGGACGCTCGTGCTGTTTCGCTCCGTTCGCGGTGCCGGCGGTCATGCGCGCTCGGTTCCGGAACAGTCAAGTAGCCCCACGAGAGGGACTGGTCCTGAGTGTACTGTTTGCCGAGCGTGAGTGCCGTAACCGCCTTCGACAATTCGTATCCCAGGTAAAACGCATGCTCCGCGTCGAGTTCGCCCGATCCGCGAACGACCTGGTCGAACAGCTCAAAGGCGTCGCCGCCGCTCCAGTGACCGTCGCGGTTGATCAAATGGATCGTTCCCCCTTCCACCAGAATGCGGAAGTTCGGGTCGGTCACCCGCGTCGCCAGATCCGCTAATTCCTGCTCCGTCATTGAACGCAGTTTCGAATCGCGGAGCGTCACCAGCCCGGCATCGACATGCTTCGGCAGAACGCTCTGCCCAATGCTGTGATGCACCAGCCGGCGCGCCAGGTCGAGTTCCCGCACCGAGGACCGTGCCCAATTGATCACTTCGGTGGTGAGCACGCTGTGAATGCCCAGTTCCTGGCAGATACCGGCCAGGAGAAGATTCACCCCCGCCGAATCGACTTCGGTCAGTTCCGTCAGATTTCCGACCCCCATCATCACCGGCACGTGCGGCCAGCGGCGGCGGCAGGAAAAAAAGCGTGCCAGCGACGTCGCGAACCCAAAGCCGATCGGCTCCAGCACCGGATCGATGCGAAACTTCGCCCCCGCGTCCGAGAGTATGCCCATCGTTTCTTCCAACTCATCGAGCGCCGCGGGCGTGCGGGGATCATCGGGGATGACAACCAGTTCCGCCGGCAGCTTCGAGGCCCAGTCGCGGTTGCCTTTGTTGCAACTGAGGACGAGTTCCGCCCCCGCCTCCACGGCTAACTCCACTTCTGTCCTGTCGAAGCTGTCGATCGATACGCGATGCCCTGCTCCGCGCAACAACCGCACAACTTCTGCCACGCGCGGCCAACTCTCTCCGGGAACGCAGCCGAGATCGATGATGTCGGCGCCGCTTTCCCGATACTTCGCGGACTGTTGAAGGATTTGCTCGCCGCTCATCCGCGGCGCATGGTTGATCTCCGCGACGATCTCAATGTCGTAACGGCTGAGATCGGCCGCGGGCTTTCCTTCGCGACCAAAGTACGTGTCGAGGTCGTGCAAGTCTTTCGGCCCTCGTGTGAACGGTGTTTGAAATCGCTCTTCCAGCGGAGCGAGTTCCCCTTGGCACCAACCGGGGAGCAGCACCCGATCGTATCCCTCGACACCGGAAAGCTTCCGCAGCACCCAATCGGCGTGCATCAGTGCAGCCACGCTGATCCCCAGCACCGCGACATCATACTCGAATCCGACACGGCGGCTGAGCGGTTCGAGCACACGGCGCAGCGACAATTCCGCCAACCGCCCCGTCACAAATAAGATCCGCTCACCAGGCATGGGAAAGAGCTTTCAGCCGCTGTCAAAGGCTTGCCGCGAAAAGGCACAAATGGCACAAAAATTCGCTCATTCCATAAAACACATCTGTCAAAAAAATTCAGTGTCAAATTTGTGACTTTTGCGCCTCTTTGCGGCAATTTCAACTATGACGTGAGCAGCTCGGTCGGAGCCTCACATCCTAATCTGACAACGACACGCAACCACTTTTTCTGAAAGCTGATCGCTGGCTGCTGGCCGCTCCTTCATCAATGTACCCAATTCTTCGGAAAACCATCCAACGGCGAGCCCGCTTCCGGTTTCCAAGTGGCCACTTCGTGAATCTTTCGAGCCAGCGCCACATCCCCCGGCGTGATGCCCCGCACGCGATGCGTCTGCAACTTCACCGTCACCTGAGCATACCCGACGGTGAGGTCGGGATGATGCCACGCCGCTTCCGCCAAGTAGCCGATGGCATTGACCAGCATCAACGTATGAGGAAATCCCGGCGTCTTGTATTCGCGCCGCAGCCAGTTCTCTTTGACTTCCCACCCCGGCAGCGTCTTCAACTCTTCGGCCAGTTGTGCTTCCGTCAGAACAGTGTCATCGGCCATATGTCACACCTCGCTGCTTGATGAACTGGTTGAGGGTTGAGTGTCGGAAAGGAAGACCGTCCCGCATCACCACTCAGTAAAGCGGAGATTCGATAGAACAGCCGCTTGCGGCTTAGCCGTCTCCTCTGAAGTCCGGAATCCCGACCACCCGTAGCCTGCATTCGCTCACCGCACCGCGCCACCGTTCACGTTGATCACCTGCCCTGTGATGTAGTTCGCCTCCGAACTCGCCAGAAAACGGGCCACCCGGGCCACATCCTCCGGCGTTCCCCAACGGCCCAGCGGCGTTTCCCGTCGGATCCGTTCCTGCCACACATCGCCCGCCTGCTCTCCCCATGCCGTTCTGATCCATCCCGGTGCAATGCAATTGACGCGAACCTTCGGAGCCAGGCTGACCGCCAG
This sequence comes from uncultured Planctomycetaceae bacterium, assembly GCA_964626885.1. Taxonomy (GTDB): domain Bacteria; phylum Planctomycetota; class Planctomycetia; order Planctomycetales; family Planctomycetaceae; genus CAZVJA01. The sequence goes on from CAZVJA010000170.1 coordinate 6,333, forward strand.
CGAGCGGCTGAAACCCATCACGGCATTCTTCGACGCCGAGAACAGTTCGCCGCTCTCCCCTTCCATGCCACGATCGGCCTGATCCCACCCAATGTTGAGAATCATGCCGCTTCCCGCTTGCAGCATTCGTTCGCCGACCAGGCGCGACAAGAGCATAGTGCCGCGCACATCGACTTCCCACAGCCGATCCGCTTTCGCTGGGAAAGGAAGTCGGGCTGAATCCCCCGTGAGTAGATCAGCCCCGGCGTTGTTCACCCAGATATCAGCCGAGTCGAAACAGGACCACGCACGATTGACGAATGATCCCAGTTGATCGGCGACGGCAAGATCCGCAATGACCAGTTCCGCGGCACGACCCAAACCACGAATTTCCTCAACAAGATTTTGTGCGAGATCGGTCGAGGCACGGCAATGAATCACGACATCCGCGCCAGCCCGGGCAAACTCGAGGGCGATCGCGCGGCCGATTCCCGACGAAGAGCCGGTGACGACCGCCCGTCGGCCGATCAGATTCGCGAACGGAGACGAATTGAAACCATCATTCACATCTGGCATTTCATCACTGCTACTAAGGATTGCGGACTGCTGCCGCCGGCTGGGCGGAGCGTCCGGCCGATCTCCGAGGCGGAGACCGCTTCGGCTCGCCGAAGTGCTGTACATCAGGTCCACAGCGCGACCCAACCCTCAATTTCACCAGGACCGCACAATGGGCCTTATGGTTGCAGGGACAGGCACTTCCGGCATGCGAATGGTCCCTTCATTTTGCGCGATGCTCCGCAAGATGGGAATCCTCCGCCGCCGAACACCGGGTGTCACAGCCCCCAAAACTCCCCCGGGAGGGAGTCGACCGAATACACAAACTCCCCAAGAATTGCCGAAAAAACTGAAGAAATCGACACGCCCGCCTGCTTCAACGGAGTATCAAATTCTAATGAAATTCGTTGACGATTCGATTTCGCGTGGTAATAATGGGTCGGAGATGGACTGCTCTGATGTGTGCCGGCGCTCGGCGTATTACAGAGCGGTGCAAATCGATTGACCCATTTCCGTTTTCGCCATTCTGGCGACCGCATGTGAATTCCGCCGAAATCAAGTTTGAATTCCCCGGAAGCACGTGCAAGTGAGATTGCAGTTCTTGCGTTTTCGTCAGTCAATGATTCACCCCCAATTTGAGTGTGTGCCAATCCACGTCCACGGAGAGGCCGTGTTCCAACTCCCACAAACGGGAGTGATTGCGGTTCCGGGTGTTCGCCCGGCACGGCAGTTTTACGGAAAGGATTTTTGAAATTGTCAGACGTCGCTCCAAGTCCCGAAAGTGGTAACGGGCCTGGCCACAAACGTTCTGAACAGGAAAGTCGTAGTAAGAGCATGATTACAAACGTTGCAGAACCCGAAGTCGAAAAGTCAACCGCGAAGTTTCCCCTCCTCTCGAACGAACTCGAAAGGGAATTGGTCCAGGTCTTCAAGCTCCTCTCGGACGAGACCCGGCTTCGTATCCTTGTCTACCTCGCCCGCGAGTCCGAGTTGCACGTGACCGCCTTGTGCGAAAAGCTGGGGCAAAGCCAGCCGGCTGTCAGCCATCACTTGGCCCTGCTCCGCGTCGCCGGCCTCATCGAGGCGCGCCGCGATGGCAAGCACAACTACTACTCAGTTCGCCGCTCGCACTTCCACCACATCGTGGAGGAGCTGTACCTCAGCATCAGTGGCCCGGAAAGCGACGAAGTGCGGTTCGATGAATTCGTGGTCACCTACGAGCACGAATAAAAACGCGATCAAACGGTCGGTTCGCGCCGCCTCCCCGAACGGCGTTTGGGAGAGGGCGAACCGACTTTCGGAACACTCGCCGAGGCGATCGACCTGAACAGGGTCGATCGCTTTTTTTTGCGCCCCGCCTCTGGTAAAAAAAGCCTATGCAACAACCCGCAAAACTGGCCCTCGCCGACGGCACCGTCTTCTCCGGCACCGCCTTTGGCGCGCAAGGCGAAGTCTACGGCGAAGTCGTCTTTAATACGAGCATGACCGGCTACCAGGAGATCCTCACTGATCCCTCCTACTGCGGCCAGATCGTGACGATGACTTATCCCCTCATCGGCAACTACGGCATCAATCCGGAAGATGTCGAGAGCAAGGGGCTGTCGCTTCGCGGCTTTATCGTCCGTGAACTTTGCCGCGAACCGAGCAATTTCCGCGCGACAGAGTCGCTCGACGACTACCTCAAAGCCAACGGCATCATCGGGCTCGAAGGGATCGATACCCGCGCCCTCGTCCGCCGTATTCGTGTGCAGGGCGCGATGACCGGCGTGCTCTCGACCGTCGATCTCGACGATGCGTCTCTTGTCGCCAAGGCGAAGAGCAGCCCGGCGCTCGTCGGCCAGGATCTCGTGCGGGAAGTGATGCCCGACGCCCCCTGCGAATGGTCCGAGCCGCTCCAGGAACTTGGCCGCCCGTTCGACGCGCATCTTCACGAAACCGAGACGCCGAACGGCAACGGCCCGCATGTCGTTGCCATCGATTACGGCATGAAGTGGAACATCCCCCGCCATCTGCGCGAACTCGGCTGTCGCGTGACTGTCGTGCCCGGCACATCCACCGCCGACGAAATTCTGGCGATGAATCCCGACGGCGTCTTCCTGTCGAACGGCCCCGGCGATCCCCGACCGCTCGACTATGCGATCGGCACCATCCGCAACCTGCTCGGCAAGAAGCCGATCTTCGGCATCTGCCTCGGCCACCAGTTGCTCGGTCTGGCGACTGGCGGAGAAATCTACAAGCTGAAGTTCGGGCACCGCGGCGCCAATCAGCCGGTCCTCAATAAGGATAGTGGCCGGGTCGAAATCACCACGCAGAATCACGGCTTCGCCCTCAATGCCGACTCGCTGCCGGACGACGTCGAAGTGACGCACGTCAATCTCAACGACCAAACCGTCGAGGGGATTCGTCACCGCAAACACAAGGCGTTCGGCGTGCAGTACCACCCGGAAGCCTCGGCCGGCCCGCACGACAGCCAATACCTGTTCGGCGAGTTTCTGGAAATGATGCAGGCGACATGACGAACGAAGCACGAAGCACGAATGACGAAAGAAGCACGAAGGCCTAAAGCACGAAATGATGACAATCCCTCCGACTAACTGACGGGAATCACCTTCGAGCTTCGTGCTTCGTGCTAAAAAACAAAATTTGACCCACTTTGCGATTTGAAAGTCAGCACCCATGCCCGCGGAACGCACCCTGATTCTCATCAAACCCGACGCCATGCAGCGCCGCCTGGCGGGCAAGCTCATCACCCGACTCGAAGACAAGGGGCTGAAGATCGTCGGCCTGAAGATGCTGCGGATCACTCCAGAGCTTTCCGCGAAGCATTACGTCGAGCATGTGAAAAAGCCGTTCTATCCCCTGCTCGAATCGTTCATCACCTCCGGCCCAGTCGTTGCCATTGTGGCGGAAGGGCCGGAAGCGGTGACGGTCGTGCGCGGCATGATGGGCCCGACCAACGGCCGGCAGGCCCCTCCCGGCACCATCCGCGGCGACTACGGTGTCAGCCGACAGATGAACCTGATGCACGGCAGCGACAGCGTCGAAGCCGCGAAGCGGGAGATCGAGATCTATTTCCAGCCGTCCGAACTGGTCGAATACACGCCGACGCTGTCCGAATGGACCGGCGCCCCGGACGAGGTTTGATCCTCAAACGGTCAGCTTTCAGGTGCGACCAGAAGTCAGAAGCGTTATTATGCTAAAGCATAATTTACGGCACTGATATGAGCGACGCGGCATGCGGACCGTTTGCATCGCCATCATGACCGCCATCTCGACATCGTCTCTCATGATGATGGGGACGTATGTCTACACAATCCCATATTTGGATAGGCATTGGACGCAATGCATTGAACTGCTGGCCACGGTGCGAAACGCACTCGTCGGCTGGCACGCGGCCTTCGTCGTGCTAGCTTGTGTCATGCTGGTTTCAAAACTGCCGAGCACTCCTTGGCAAGCTGCTCTTTTGTGCTGCATATTGATCGGCGGACGTGTGCTGTATTTGATGATCTGTGTTGTCCCATAATTTGGCATGTCCCGTTCCACCGGCCGCGGCGATCCCGAGAAGTCCGTCATGAAATTGAAATGACAAACCGTCGTCATCGAATTCAAACGAGTTGGCGGGGTGGCCCACCTTGCTTCAAGGTGGGTCAGCCTTGCTGACAAGAGGTCTCGCTAAAACGGCGAATGACCTGGAAGCTTTAAGCCTTCCCTTCCACAATGGCAACCTCGTGTGGCGTAGCCACCCAGGTAGGCCGAAGCAGCCAACCTGGGCCACCCCGCGGTGCTGGTAATGAGCACTGGCGGACTAGCCGCCAGTGGCACCCGGCGTCGGAGAAATCACCGTTTACACTTTGTGGCTCACAGATCGTTCTCGTCATCGCAATTCCGAGGTGCCCCTCGTGGAACAGAAGCCGAAAGTCACCGTCATCGGCATTCATCGAATTCCAATCACCGATGATCTGGTAAAAAGCGTTTGGGACTCACTCCGCCCCCCTTCGGCAGGGACGGAAGCCTTCGTGCGATCATTCTTAAGGGGAGTGGTCCTTGTCGAAGTCCTTGTGACGAACGCGGACTCGGGTTTTGATAAGTACGACATCAAGCAGCCATCTACGTCCGATTCATTGCGTTCGTTCTTGGATGGCGTGTTTCTCTCGCCGGATGGAAGCAACCTGTTGGCTGAACCCGGTGACGAGCCACCATCACGTCCTGACACTTTTCGTCTGGCGATGTGGCTTCGTGACTGGAAGGACAACAAACCGCTACTTTCCAGCTATGGGCAATGTGATCTGCCGGAATTCACCTCAATGCCGGAGAGGCTTCAACATCTGGTGCCATATTCCGGTGATTGAACGCACTGCGGATAAGACAACCGTTCAATTTCGCCACGTACCAAAGAGTGTGTCAACAACACCGGATTCGTAAACAGCGGCGGGGTGGCCCACCTTGCTTCAAGGTGGGTCAGCCTTGCTGACAAGAGGTCTCGCTAAAAACGGCGAATGACCTGGAAGCTTTAAGTGACTATCCGAAAACTGCTCTTTTCGTGAAGTTGGGTTTGGAGATACA
>CAZVJA010000171.1:0-1955 GCA_964626885.1 uncultured Planctomycetaceae bacterium
TCAAAGACGATGGTGCTGTCTTCTTCGATCTTTTGCCGCAACAGATCTGCCTCGCGCAACGGCTTCAAGTGATAGTCAAGAGCAGGGCCACTCTTGTAGTTGAATGTTGTCTGAAGGTGCGAGCGGGTTCTGGCTGTCTCACATTCCTTCATAAGCTTCTTTGCGTCTTTCGTCTTGAGATGCTCCAAAACATACTTTTTCACTTCGGACGCATTTGAAATCGCTTGAATCGTTTCAATCGCATTCAAGCGGTCTTTGATTGCCACTAGTTCGTCTTGTAACGTTTGGGAAGAAACTTCTACGCTATCTTTCTTGGACCGTTTGTCATTCACACCTTGCCTCCATTCTTGGGATCACCTTCGGATAGCAGGCCGAAATCATTCAAATCGAAGAGTCGAACGCGTCGCTTATCGGAATTCACCTCCATCAATCCCATTGAGACGCATCGAGACGTAAGCGCTACTACCACATTTGGACTCATCTTGCACGCAGTCCGGACCTGCTCAACGGACGTTGATCCATCGAACATCTGGTAGGCGGCTCGTGACTTCGCATCGGGTAATGCTTCTTCGAGCATCATCTGAACTGGGCGGTGCGCGGCCGCACGTATCCAGTTGCGAATATCCACCAAAACAGAGAGAAGTTGCTCATCATTTTGTTTTTGCATTTGTGTCGAAAAAATGTGAGGGAACTGAAATTGTCAATTTAGGTTGCTTCTTCCCGTCTGCGAGTAATCCAGCGCTGTCCAGTTGCCCGACCATCGTACTGAGATTACCTTGATTAACAGACGTTTCGGCGACGATCTCCGCCTGTGTATGGCTCCCGTCCATTAGGAATATAGACTGTTGCTTCGCTGCGCTGTTGCCAACGATTTTCAGCAGGGCTTCACGTAACTTTGCGTCACGCTGCGCGATCGCAGGTTCAGCAAGAAGTTCAAGAAGCTTTCTCATTTGACGCACTTCTACGAGAAGGGCGTTCGCACAGTCATTGTCCATTTTCGATGCTCCCCTCGAAAAACGCCGAAGGAACCGATAGCAGAAGTTTTGGGTGTTTCTCATCCGCGGAAATGAGGCCCCCGGTTGCTAGTGCTTTGACCAGCCTACTCACGTTGCCTGAATCAATTCCGGATTCCTTGACAATCGTGGATTGGGATCGCGTTCCATCCATCAGCAGTGTGGCTTTGGCCTTCTTACCACTGTTACCGACAATTTCCCTCAACAAGGATCTTAATTTCGCGTCACGTTTCTCGAGCGCCGGCTCGGCCATTACCAGCAATAGGTCGCGAATCTCGGTCAGCAGTTCAACTTCTCTAGACATGGATTCTACCTCCCCTTATCGAATCACTATTCTTGTGGACGTTTGTCAATCGGTCAAGACGGAAAAACCGTCGAATTTCTATATGCTGGGGCTATGCTGATTTCTGTAAGGCATTGATAACCTGATAACAGCCAGTTGTATTGACTGCCCGGGTATGGCACCCTCCGGCCGGTTGGAACCGGCCCTACAACACACGGCCACCCGACACGAATTGTCGGGTCAGAAAATGAATTGGGAGAACCTCCACATGCTGAGTCGGCGAATTGTGGCTGCGATGGCGTTCGTGATGCTCTGCTGGCAGCTATCGCCCGCGGTAGCAGAGGTGGTCCGTATCGAGATCACCGGGCGCGGGCCATTCGCGGAGGGGCACGAGTTCGGCTCGGCGGGAGCGTACGAAAAGCTCGTCGGCAAGCTGCATCTTGAAGTTGATCCCGAGCATCTCGCGAATCAGCGAATTGTCGACTTGAAGCTCGCCCCGCGAAACGAACGGGGGAAGGTCGAGTGCTGGACCGACTTCTATCTGCTTAAGCCGGCCGATTCTGCGCGCGGCAACAAGTGCCTGCTTTACGACGTGAACAACCGGGGCAACAAGCTGATTCTCGGGGCGTTCAACAACCGCGGCGGCAATGACCCGACGA
>CAZVJA010000171.1:2055-11428 GCA_964626885.1 uncultured Planctomycetaceae bacterium
GGCAACAAGCTGATTCTCGGGGCGTTCAACAACCGCGGCGGCAATGACCCGACGACCCGCGCGGACGCCGGCAACGGGTTTCTCATGCGGCAGGGGTATTCGGTGTTGTGGTGCGGCTGGAACGGCGACGTGCAGCCGGGGGGCGGCCGCATGCTCATCGGCCTGCCGATTGCGACACGGGACGGCAAGACGATCACCGGCCGCATTCATGCCGAAATGCGGGTCGATAAGCCGGAGCAGAGCCAGCCGTTCTACTGGGGGAACTCCGACCCGTACCCGGCCGTCAGCCTTGACCCGCGCGCGGCGGAAGCGACTCTCTCAATGCGTCCCGACCGCGAGCATCCAGCCATCGACATTCCCGCCGACCAATGGGCCTTCGCGCGGTGGGAAAACGGCAAAGCGGTCCCCGACCCGAAGCATCTCTACATCAAGGACGGGTTTCGCCCCGGCTGGCTGTACGATCTGGTCTACACCGGCAAGGAGCCGCGCGTGACGGGGCTCGGACTAGCGGCGGTGCGAGATGCGATCGCGTTCTTCAAGCACGCCGACAAGGACAACGCGGGGACCGCCAACCCGCTGGCGGGAGGAGCAGGCCGGGCGTATGCGTTCGGCATCTCGCAGTCGGGGCGGTTCATTCACCATTTTATTTATGAGGGATTCAACACCGATGAGCAGGACCGCATGGTGTTCGACGCCGCGCTGGCGCACGTTCCCGGCGGCGGTCGCGGGCTGTTCAACGCGCGGTTTGCACAGACGACCCGGCACGGCAGCCCGCACGAAGATCGACTCTATCCGGCCGACGTGTTTCCGTTCACCTCGACGCCGTCGCGCGACCCGGTGACCGGCGAGGAAGGGGAGATGCTGGCGGCCGCGCGGGCGAAAGGGCACGTACCGAGGTTTTTTTTCACGCAGACCTCGACCGAATACTGGTGCCGGGCAGCGTCACTGTTGCACACCGATGTCGAGGGAACCGCCGATGTGCCGCTCGATCCGAGCGTGCGAATTTATTTCATCGCAGGCGGGCAGCATGGCGTTTCCGGTTCATCCGCGCGGGGAATGAATCAGAATATGGTCAACATTTTCGATTACCGCCCGGCGCTGCGAGCGCTGCTTGTCGATCTCGACGAATGGACGACTGCCGGGAAGGAGCCGCCGGAAAGCCGATATCCGAAGATCGCCGACGGCACGCTGGTGGAAGCGGCGGCTTGGCGGCAGAACTTTCCGAACATTCCCGGCGCGGGTTTGCCGGAGGCTCCATTCGCACCGTATCGGCTCGACTTTGGTTCAAGATGGAACAGTGAGCGAATCGCCGAGATCGTGCCGCCGCGGATCGGCCAACCGTATCGCACGCTCGTTCCCGCGGTCGATGCGGACGGTATCGAGCGGGCGGGGATACATCTGCCGGCGCTTTCGGTGCCGCTGGCGACTTTCAGCGGCTGGAACCTGCGCGGCGCCGAGGCAGGGGCAGAGGGAAAGCTGACGCGGCTGACCGGGTCCTACTTTCCGTTCGCGCGGACGAAAGAGGAGCGGGAGAAGTCGGGCGATCCGCGCCTGTCGGTGGCGGAACGCTACTCGACACGCGCAGCCTACGTCGCAAAAGTGATCGAAGCGACCCGCAAGCTGCAGGAAGAGCGTTTGCTGCTGGAAGAGGACGCCGCGGAAATCGTTCAACAGGCGGAGAAGGAGAAGATGTTCAAACCCTAGGGGAGAATTGCCATGCGACCTGCGGATGTTTTCGGCGTTGTGGTGCGGTCGGTCGGCTTGGTCCTGCTGGTTGTTTCCGTACCGCCGCTGTGCTTCGGAGTTCTCGGTCTCGTGCTTGGAGGACCGGGTCAGACCTTTGGTGTCATGATTTTCTCCGCACCGGGAGTCTTCGCCGGACTGTGGATGTTGCGCGGCGCCCAGTTGATGGTCGACTTTGCGTATTCCGGAGAAGCCTGGAAAATTCCCGGTAGTGTGGCAGGCAAGGGCGACCCCGATACGCCCGTGTCCCGGTGACAAAGTTACAAACGGTTTGTCGCGCGCGGTGAATTCGGTAATCGCGTACCACGAAGCCCGCGCCCTTCACCAAGCCTCAGGAACGTGCCACCCGACGGGGGATAACAAAAAGGGAAATTGCACTAAGATTCTTGCGACTGCCGCGAATATCTTGGCGGGCAGGTTGCGGAGACCTGACAGTCGTTCTTTCCCCATCCTTGGAGCAGGTGAATCATGAACTGGACAAAACTCGCCGCGGTCGCGGCCGTGCTGTTGGGGGGCGTGATCCTGGTAACATCGTCCGTCCTTTCGGCGGGGGGCGAGTGGAAGCCGCCGCAGGAATCGCTGATCGGCAACCACGGCCATACGACCTATTCAATTCGCTACGAAGCCTACCCGGTTGTTGTTTACTTTCCGGAAGATGTGGGAGTGGAAGTGCGCAGCTCCTCGAACCGCGCGACTCGGAGTTACACTACGGACGCGACGGTCCGCCGCAAGAAGGAAGTCCTGCTGGAGATCAAGGGACAATCGGAAATACCGGATGAACTCCAGCTCAACGGCAAGTCCTACGATTTGCGAACAGGATCGGTGTTTCGTCTGACCGACAAAGGGGAAGTCTTGCAACTTCCCTTTCGCCCGCTTGATCCCACACCGGCGTATGTCGACGCGCTGAGCTCGTTCTTCGAGAAGTGACACGCACTAACTGTGGGCGGCTTTCCAGAGGTTGAGGGTAAGATGTGCCTGTCCCTGGTGGTGCGCTTCGTGCCAGCCGATGATTTGCAGGATCGTGCGGAGCGTCCAGCCTCGCTCCTTGAATCCTTCCGGAATGTTCGGAAGGTCGCTCTCGGAGAGCTTTCCCGCGGTTTCCTTAAGATGGCTGCGCGTCGTGCTTAGGATTTCGCGGATGGTGCCGAGCGCGGGAACACTGTCGTCCGGAGTGCTCCCGCCGCGGAACCGGGGAATGAGATCGGCGTATGCGGGCTCGGTACCGCGGATTCGAGAGGTCGCGAAGAGTTCCTCGGTGACAGCGATATGCAGAATCTGCCAGCCGATGTGTGCCCGCCCCGGGCCGGGCCGCCAGGCGAGAACAGCCTGGGGATCGGGCTGCTTGGCGATTTCGTCGAGCGTCGCCAATGTTCGGCCACGGTTGAATTCCCAATTCTCGATCGACAGACTGATAACGCTCATGACGATGACCTTTCCTGGAATATAATTGACGCGCGCACGAAATACGCTTCGAGGAGCCGCAGGCCGCCGGTGGGACGATGTTGCGTCGCCGACCGATGCCTCCCCTGTTCAATTGCAAATATAAATCAGTGAACTTTCAACCCCAGCCCGGTGCTTGACGTGTCGATGACGCCCATGATCACTAGCTATGAGCAGGCGATCGAATTTTTGTATAGCCGCATCAATTACGAGCGCGTCGCCGCCGGGGGGTATTCAAGCCGGGATTTCAAGCTCGACCGCATGCGCCGATTTCTGGAGTTGATCGGCAATCCGCAAGAGCGGTTGCCGGTCGTCCACGTGGCAGGAACGAAGGGCAAAGGTTCCACCTGCGTGATGATCGCTGAGGTGCTCACGGCAGCTGGATATCGCGTGGGGTTGTTCACATCTCCGCATGTCACGGTGTTTGAAGAGCGGATGACGGTGGGAGGGGTAAGGCCGCAACCGGCGGAATTGATCGACCTGGTCAATCGGATATTAGACCCGGTGATGCTGCTAGACGGTGAACCGGGACAGATGAGCCCGACGTACTTCGAGATCGCCACCGCGCTGGCGTGGATGTATTTTGCCGACCGTCGGGCCGAGATTGCGGTACTGGAAGTGGGGCTGGGAGGACGGTTGGACGCAACCAACCTCTGTCGTCCCGAAGTGACGGTGATCACGAATATCAGCCGCGACCATACGGCGGTTCTGGGGAGTACCGAAGCGGAGATCGCCCGGGAAAAAGCGGGGATCATCAAACGGCGGATTCCTGTTGTGAGCGGTGTTCTGCACGAGGAAGCGCGCGCGGTGATTGCTGAAATCGCCGCGAGGAACGATGCGCCGTTGGTGCAACTGGCGCATGACTTCGATTACCAAGTGATCCCAACTGTCGATTCTTTGGAAGAATCGACAGTGAACGAACAGCCCACCCTGCGCAAGGCATGCTCGCAGATTCATACGACGCGGCGCATTTGGCCGAGTGTAGAGGTTCCGCTCGCGGGGACACATCAGTCAGCCAATGCCGCCACGGCCCTGCAAGCGGTTGAAGAGCTTAGCGAGCGCGGCTGGAAGGTTCCCGAGGACGCTGTTCCACGAGGTTTGGCAGCGGTGCGGTGGCCGGTGCGGATTGAAACCGTCGCGTCGCGGCCGACAGTGATCGTTGATGGGGCACACAACTGGGCCGCGGCTCAGGCACTCGTTGAAACGCTCAATGCGTCAACCCCGACGCGGCCAGGGCGAAGAATCTTGGTATTTTCCGGGACGCAAGACAAAGATGTGGCGGGTCTGTTGCGAATCTTGCTGCCGCAGTTCGACACGATCATTCTGACGCAGTACCAGTCAAATCCGCGCGCGGTCGATGTGCGCCGTCTGGTGAGTCTAGTCGAGGGAATTTGCGAGTTTCCCGCCTATACGGCGTCTGATCCCGCAGCGGCTTGGAGTCTGGCAAAGAGGCTGGCCCGCCCGGAGGATTTGATCTGCATCACCGGTTCATTTTTTATAGCCGCCGAGATGCGCGAGCTGATTCTTGATGAACGATCACTGGCAACGCCTAGTAACCCGCGGATGCCGCTCCGCAATCCAAGCTAGTCTAATTAACTCCCACTGGTTCATGAGGAGCAATGCGGGATAAAGCGGCAAATGTCACGCTTGCTCCGGATTGGAAGCCGACTCGCTCGACGGGCGTTAATCTTTACCTCGACCCGCCGCCCGTGCTTTTCGTCGCGGATTGTCCTTCGTCAAGCGGGCGAATCCGCCTCCTTCTTCGTCCTCTTTGCCCCGCTTGTTGCCCACGGGATTCTTCGCAGCCTCCGCTGCCTTGTCCTTGATCTCCTTCCAACTCTCATTCTGATCGTTGAACCGCGATTCGATCGACGTCTTTAATTCCCCGCGGCTTGATGGATCAATCGTGACAAGCTCTCCAAACCGATTCATCACGAGCGCTTGCTCGGTGAGCCCGGGAATTTCTTTGGCATCTTGCGGGATGTTCAAGTCGGAGTGCAGCGAGCGGTCGATTGTCGGACGGGGCGAAACGTCGACCAGGACATCGTCGGTTGCGAATGCGAAATTCTCCAGCTCGAACGTTTCGGGAACAGGGCGTAAAACGTGAGTCTTCACACTGCCGGAGATGTATTGTCCCACCAGCGTTTTCAGTGCGGCATTGACAATCGTTCCGCTGTCGGACGACCACTGAAACAGATCCACTCGGGCGTTAGGGATGACTCCAGGCTTTTCCGCCTCGACCTTTGCCACAAAATAATCCGCATCCTCGGGAATCGTGGCGGGTTCGGTCGGATTGCTCCATTCCGTATTTCGTAATTGTCCTTCGGCCACTTCCGGCGAGACGACATCTTCCGGCGGCAAGCCGTAATAGGGATTGAGCAGAGTCAATCGCACGCGATACCGATAGGTCTGTCCCTGCCGAACGTCGAAGTCGAGATAACGGAACAACAGGAGGTTTCCAGCCGGGTTCTTTTCCCGGTTCCGAATCAGTTCTTCCAGCCGTTTACGTTCCTCGTCCCCGTTGACATCCTTGCCGAGTTCTTTGATCAGTGCTTCCAATTCTTTCTCGCGCTCCGTCGTTCCTCGAGTCGTGAGTAGGGGAGATCGGATTTCTTCCTGCAGAATGGAGAACCCTCCGGGAGCCAGCTTCGGCTCTTCCTTGGCTTTCTCCTCCCGCATGTTTTCCAGGAGCTTTTGGCTGATTTTGATCTGGGCGTCGATCTCCTCGTCCGTCAGCTCGAAATCCTTGAGGTTGGGATGAGACGCCAAATCGCCCCAGTCTCCCACGGCACGATAAGGAAGCGGCGATGTGATAATGCCGGATGTCACTCCCAGCGCCAGCGTATCGTCTTCCCATTCCGCGGCTTCGTCAAGCACCATCTTCGCGACTGCCATATCTACCGGCTCCCAAGGCCCGGTCCAAGGGTCGGCCGCTCCTCGTATGGCCGTCTGACGCTGCAACTCGAAATTGTTCAACTGGACTCGTGACATCAATTCCTGGGTTGTGATGGTATCGACATGCAGCGATTTGCGGAGTTCCAGCAATTGCTGGTGCAACGGATAGACCCCGCGCACCGCGACGAAACGGTAGCCTTTTCCCTTCTCACTGATTTGGAAGCCGCCGGCGGTGTCGCCATCTTCTCCGCGTTTTCGACTGCGTTTGCGTTTATAGCGCTTCTGCCATTCCTCCTCGGCCTGCCGCGTCAGTTCCGCTTCTTCGTCCGCTCGAGAGCCGAGCCCGCCGAAAGTCGGAAGAGTCCCGACACCGGGCCGTGATGATGAGCGCCCCGAGGTGGGACGATCCTTTCGAGGACCGAATTCGCTCGACGGCTTTTTTTCTTCCTTCTTTTTCTCTTCTTTCTTTTCCGCTCCCAATCCGGCCTCCGCCAGTTGCGAGGCAATGTCGAGTTTCATCGGCACCAAAACCTGCCCCGGCGAGGAGATCAAGTGCTCAACTGCCACATACCGCGGCTCGCTGATGGGTTCCTTTTGCCGGTACAACGGCCAGACATAGGGAGTCGAAAAGTTATACCGGGACGCGTTCACATCCGCGAGGAGGCGATCGACCTGTTCCGCCAGCTGAATTTTCGGCTGAAATTGCTTGGCCTCGGATTCAGGCCAGGGGGCGTTCACAATTTCTTCTTTCGCGTCGTCCGCCATCGCGGAAAGCTCATCCGGACTCTTCTGATACGGAAGCCAACGCGTTCCATATAATGCCCAGACAACAACCATGGCAATGAGGACAAAAACAACCTTCTCGCCGTGATCAACGGCCACCTGCTTGTAATCGAGATTTTTGAGACCGGCTGTTGAAAGTTTCATTGTTTGTCAAGCTCCCATTCACGCAAGAGAAGATGTCCAACTCTGATCGGCCATCGTCTCATTTTGTTTTGGCATTGGCATCCGCGGGTTTAGCATTGCCGGGCGGACTCGTGGTTGCGCCGGGTGTCACGGCAGCCTTCGATCCCGTGGATTTCGGATTGTCCTCCGCTGGAGGTTGAGCTCCTGGCTGCGCTGCGGATGCTCCCCCTTTTGTCCCTGCCGGCTCCGAAACGGGTTGTGCACCTGTCGGCTCGTTTGGCACCTTTTCCGATGCGGCATCCGCAGCCGTCGGAGCAGCGGTATTCTTGGCGAACAGTTTCGCCGCCTCGGGGGTCGGGGGACGATACAATGTCAATATTCCCGCAATAGCAACTCTCGCCAGATACGGGTCGGACATTGCCTTCCGATAGGCCGACAACGCCGCGCTGACAGCGGGATCTTCCTGCGGCTGCGTGGAACCCGCAACGTTGGGACGCTGTCCGGCGGTTTGACGTCCACGGCCGAAGTCCGGAGTTTGAGAATCCCCAGTGTATTCCGCCCATTGCACGATGGAGAGTTCGGCGGGAAACTGTCCGCTGATCAACTCCGCCTGGAATTGCGGAAGTTCGCGAAGATCCATCACAACTTCCATAAAAAACCCGCGCGTCGCATACTTTTGCGTGTCGGACGGTTCATCGATGTATCGACTTTCCGCCGGCTTATTTCCGCCGGCGGATGTAGCCAGGCCCGAGCCCATTCCACGGTTGTCATCATCCGTTGACACTAAATTGGACGGGGCATTGGAATTGGAAAGATTGACGGCGTTCTCTCCGAGCTTGGACCCGAACACTCCATACAAGTCGATGTCCAGGGAGAAACCGGTGGACTGCCGGCTGTCAGGAGCCGTTGTCTCGGTGAGCAATTTCTTGAACGGATTGTTGGGTTGGTCTTCGTCATCCTTCCCGCGGTTTTTCTTGACGGTCTTGGGCGCCGTTGGCGACGCCGCGTTCGTTTCGACGGTTGCCGAAGCTTTTTCTTTATGCCGCCGTTCGATATCCGCGCGGTCCCCTCCTTCCAAGCGAAGATTGCGAATCTCGCGAATTGGAGCGTCGACGATGGATCGACCATGCTGATTGACGCGGGCGATCGACTCCATCAGGGAGGTCAACAGCCAAATGTCTTCCTGCGCGTTCCAGATCGCATCGGACGTCGGAATGATGGGATCAAGCCAAGGCGAGCCGGGGGCTCGCGGAATCGGTGCCTTGAAATAGAGCTTGCCCTCCACTCCCACCTCGAGCGGCTCGACGATCTTGCGGACGCGCCGGAGTTCGTTTTCATACGCGGTGCGATAGAACCGCTGCCCCAGCAGATCGAACTTTCCGCGATAGGAGTCCGGAAGGTATTTCCGGATTTCGGCGGGAAAGGTCAAATATGGGGCTTGGGCATCCCACATCCGGACAGCCTGCTCATCGATTTTCTTATGGCGTTCCGTGTTCAGATCCTGCAAATTTCCCACCCATGTCGGGTTTGGTGTCGTCTTTACCGCCTTGGCGACCTTCGCAACATCGCTATGGGCTTTCTCCACAGCGGCCGTACGCGCCGTCAATTCGGCGATCAACGGTTCGGTTCCCATCCACCAGCCAATGGGGGAAAGAATCAGCGCGGCTCCCAGCGCGATCCAGAATTTATAAACCAGGATCGGTTGCAGTTTGTCCATGTCGGCGTCCTTTGGGTCTCAGCGTTCCGGAGTCAATTCTCTCGGAGGAAAAACATCGTCTCTTGGGCTGACTTTGTCGGTCACGGTTCCAGCCCGGTCACTTTGCTCCGTTTCCGGGCGCGGCGGGGGGAGTGACGGCAGGGGGAGTTGCCGCCGCCGCGGAAGCCGCCTTCGGGTCGTCTTTCAACTGTTTGTTCTCGGGAATTGGCTTCCAGACGACCTCGACCTGGAAAACCGTCTTGGTGAGTTTTTGGGTCTTTTCATCTTTCAGCAGTTCTTGATCCAACTGCTCTTGCTGACGGCCCGCACCTCGTTTTTCCTTCTCGTCGTCATCTCCGGCATTGCCGCGCCCACCGAGCGTGAGACCGCTGGTCGCGATATTGGCAGGGCCAAAATTCAGGTTGTTCCCCTGGTTCCTGGCGGCGAGGTCGGGGGGACGGTTGGGGTTATACAGCTCGTCGATGGGTTGAAAATTGATAAGCACCGGATGCGAGAGCCCGATCTTGCGGACTCCGATCGGCTCGCCGCCGCTTTGGTCAATCGTCCACTTTTTGAGATTCTCGACGAGCGTATTCAACACATAAAGTTCCCTCGTGTGTGTTTCCGGTTTGCTCGGATCGTTGTGGTAGCTGTAGCCGAGAATCGTGAAGACGTAACCGGTCCCTTGCGGGG
>CAZVJA010000172.1:0-11323 GCA_964626885.1 uncultured Planctomycetaceae bacterium
ATGATTCACCTCATGCTCAAACGACTCACAAACCCGATTTCATGAATTAGAAGACCGGCTCTTAGACATGGCAACAGCAAATCACTCGCTATCTGGCAGTGAGACCGTGTACCTTGTATACGCACCGCTCACGTGCGTTATCCGGCGTCACGCCGACCGTTGCCTCGCAACCGACCTTCAACCGGAGAGACTTCGATGATCAAACAGCCGCTCGTTTTCGGATTCCTCGGACTTCTCTGGCTCGCGCGGCCGTTCGAATTGTCGGCAGCTCCGCCGGTCCCCGAAGGTGTTGTCTGGAAAACCGACATCGAATATTCGAACCCGGACGATCAGCACCTGCAGCTCAACCTGGCGCGGCCCAAGACCGGCGACGGGCCGTTTCCGGCCGTGTTGTGTATTCATGGCGGAGGGTTTCGAGCCGGCAAGCGGGAAACGTATGACGAGCTTTGTCTGAAGCTCGCCCAACGCGGTTACGTCGCGGCTACGATCACTTACCGTCTCGCCCCGAAATACCAGTTTCCGGCCGCCGTGCACGACAGCAAGGCCGCGGTCCGTTGGCTGCGCGCCAATGCCAGTGCGTTGAAGATCAACCCGGACAAGATCGGCGTGACGGGAGGCTCTGCCGGCGGGCACCTCGTGCAGTTTCTGGGGGTGACGGCCGACGTCCCCCGGTTCGAAGGGAACGGCGGGCACGAGAATTATTCCAGCCACGTGACGTGCGTCGTCAATTACTACGGCCCGAGCGACTTTACCAAGTCGTACGGAAAGAGTGTCGACGCCCACGAAGTGTTGCCGCTGTGGCTCGGAGGCAATGTCGAAACCGCACGGGCGCGGCACATCGAGTCGAGCCCGCTGTATTGGGTGACGCCCGCCGCGTCGCCGACCCTCTGCATCCACGGCACCGAAGACAAATACGTGGCGCACGAGCAGGCGGTCTGGATCGTCGACAAACTGAAGGCCGCGGGTGTCGAAGCGGAGCTGCTCACGTTGAACGGAGCAGGCCACGGCTTCAAAGGCCCCGACGCCGAAAAAGCCGAGAAGGCCATGTTCGACTTCTTCGACAAGCATCTGAAGAACTGAGGTGGCGAGAGTCGGCGTTCTTTCGGCGGAAAGACTTCTGTTTTTGAAATGTAAAACGGGGGACTTTTTCGAAAAACCGTCCCCCGTTCGTCAAAATGCGCGACGGTTGATGAGCCGATCGTTCGAATTCACTCCCCCGCTGTCGTTTGCGAGGCTGTCGTGCCGCCGCGCTGCATCTCCCAGACCTGCTTCCAGCCGACCAGCTCGATGCCGAGCTTCTTCGCCTCGGCCATTACGTCCGGATCGGTGAAGATGCGGCGGTCTTCGTCGCGCTGTGACCAGCGGCCGGTAATTCCCTTCAGTTCCTCATTGCCGACGCCGCAGTGAATGATGATCTGGTGCACCCCGGGCTGCAGGCCGCGCATGACCTTGAGATACCCCTGCTTGCGGGTTTCAAAGTCGCCGTCCGGCACGCCGGTGGTGAGCCCGTCGATGGCGGGCAGCCCAGCCTCGCGGAGCGCCTGCGTCAGCTTATCGAGATTGGCGGCCAGTGCCGGGTACTTGCGAACCGACTCGGGGCTCGGCTTTTTGGTCCAGAGGATCGGCAACTTGTACTCGAGCGCGAGGTTCACATAGACCTCGATCAAATCCGGCCGGCTGACGAGCGCCCCCATGTGCGTATCGAGATGGCTCAGCGGCACGCCGAACTGTTTCGCCCGGTCGATCTGCGCGCGAAGCTCGATGGCGACCTCGCTCGCCTTGGCGTTCGCAGCGACCTCGGGAACGTCGGGCCAGAGGTAACCCTCCTTGTCGAGCAGGCTGGGGACTTTCTCGCGTGGGGCAACCGGCCCCCAGCGGAAGTGCTTCCACTCGGAATTGAGCGTGAGATGAATGCCGTAATCTTTTTCAGGGTGCTCCTTCGCGTACTTTGCGAACTCGGTGAACCAGGGGCAGGGAATCATGATGCTGCACGACGACGCCATCCCCTTCTCCATCGTTTCGATGGTGGCATTATTGACGTTGTGCGACATGCCTGCGTCGTCAGCGTGGACGATGAGATATTTCGCTTCGGGCTTCTGTACGGCGGGCTTCGCGACAACCTTGCCCCGCATCTTGCGGAAGTCCTTCCAGCCAATGAGCTCGATGTTGCGGCGATCGAGCTCCTTCTTCATTTCGGGATCGGTGAAGAGCCGCGTGTCGCTGTTGCGAAGCACCCAGCTGTCGGTGATCCCCTTCAATTCGTCGCTGTCGTCGCCGCTGTGGATGATCACCTCAGTCACGCCCGGCGGCATGACGTCGAAGGTGCGGAGATAGGTCTTGCGGCGTTCTTCGTCAGTTCCCTTGGTGTAGTGCTGCACGATGAAATCGAGCGGCGGAAGGCCGTGGCGATCGAGCAGTTCCGCGAACGGAGCAGTTTTCCCTTCGAGCGCGGGGAAGAGGGGCTCGAAGATTTTCGCGAGCGCACCTTTGGGGAAAAGAACCGGCAGGTCGTACTCGATGCCGAGCTTGATGTAGAGCTCCGCGAGGTCAGGTCGAGTGAAGAGCGCCCCCATGTGGGTGTCGAGATGACTCAACGGCACGCCGAAAGCGAGGGCGCGGTCGATTTGCGCGCGGAGTTCGATCTCGACTTCATCGACGCGGGCGTTGGCACCGACCTGAGCATCGCCGTCCCACAGGTAGCCGTCTTTATCGACGAGGCTGGGAACCTTCTCGCGCGGGGCGACCGGCCCCCAACGGTAATAGTCCCACTCGGAGTTGAGGGTGAGATGAATCCCGTAATCTCCATCGGGATGCTTGCGGGCATATTCCGCGAACTCGCTAAACCAGGGGCACGGAACCATGATGCTGCACGAAGAGACGAGCCCCTGTTCCATCCCCTTGATGGTTGCGACGTTCACGGCGTGTGACATGCCGGCGTCATCGGAATGCAGGATGAGATACCGCTTGAGCGGCGCATTCTCGCTTGGCTTTTCGGCGGTCTCGGCTGCGAGCGCCGGTGAAACAATGGCGATCAGCACAACCAACGCGGCCACCCGCGCGCGAAAAAATCTCGACATCCGACTCACTCCTGGGGATTCTCAATCGATTCGAAGAGAACAGAAAAAGGGCTGTGAGGATAATACTCCTGAACCACGGGGAAGTTTCAGGATACTCGACCGCAGGGGCGGTTTGCAGTGCGAATCACCCAATGGCGGGAGATTCGGCCAGCGAGTGGCGGGATTTCACCACGGAGAGTAGAAAAGACAGAAAGGCAATTTCAATAAGGAAAGCAGGAATCCAGGAGAATGTGGAGATTCAGAATTCCTGAAATGCAATTCGAGAAAGGCGTTTGAAGGATGTGTGATTCTCCGGATTTATTGCAGTCCCGTATTTGAATCTTTTCCTGCCTTCCTGGTTTCCTTATTGAAAAACAGCTGTTTGTTTTCTCCCGTGAATTCCGTGTCTCCGTGGTTAGCGCTCCGGAAAGAGCATTCGAGGAGTTCCTCATTCGAGCTTCATACCTTGGTCGCCACGATCTCGTGTTCGCGGAGATAATGCGCGTCGACCGGGTAGTTGCGGAACTGGATCGTGTAATACTGCTCGAACCACGCCTGGATGTCGGGGATCGCCCCTTCGTCGTAACTCGGCGAAACGTGGAACAGTTTTCCTTCCACAGGGTTACGGATCTCACCGTCTTCCACGACGATCTCGCCCGCCCGGAGCACGTAGCGCGGCAGCTCGAACATCCGCTGCAGGTCGTCGTTGGGAGAATAGATCGTGATGTCGGCATCGGCTCCTGGGCCGAGATGCCCCTTGCGCTCGAGGCCCAGCATCCGCGCGGGGGCGGCTCGCGTGATGATCGCGATTTCATTCAGCGTGTATTCGCGGTCGAGGTCGGCCAGTGTACAGCGCTTGCGTACTCCCTTCGGCAGCCGGGCGATCACTTCTTCGCGGCGGTTGCGGTCCATCAACAGCGCGATGATTTCCGGGTAGGCGAGGAACGAGCCGCCGTTGGGATGGTCGGTGCTCATCGCGATCCGCCACGGGTCCTGCATCAGCAGATACCATTCGAGTCCGATCGCCCATTGCAGCGAATGGACGAGACTGGTGTCCTTATAGGTGATGGGCACAATACCGCAGCCGGTCTCCATTTCGGTATCGGAGCTGTACCATTTCCGCCCGGTGACCTTGTGCAGGAAGTAGCCGAGCGGCCCGTCACCGGTCATCGAGGTGGTTTCCGAGAACATCACCTGCCCGACATCGACGGTGAGGTTGTCGTGCGTGTTGACGTAATCGACGAGCTTGGGAACCTCGGAACAGAAGGTGCTCTGCACGTCGGGATCGCCCCCGTAGCTGTGGAACTGAATATGCGTGATGTGCCCGCGGCGACCTTCGAGCGATTTCATCGTGTCGAGCGTCGTGCTCCAATTGCCCGGCATGCCGAGGTTGTTGCAATGAATGTGAACCGGGTGCGGCAGGCCGAGGCTCTGCACGGCGTCGGCGATGCCGGAGATGATTTGCCGGGGAGTGACGTCGAAGTGTTCGACCGAGTCGTCGATGCCGGACGCATTCCCGCCGCTCGACTTCCAGACTTCCACGCCGCCGGGGTTCACGATCTTCGCGGCGTATCCCTTCGCCGCATCGAGCAGCCAGGCGACGTAGGCCTTCAAGCGTTCCGGCTCGCCGGCGTGGATCTGCTGCATGATGTAATGGTTGTTCCCCATCAACACGTAAAAGCCTTTGTCGATGATGGGGGTGTCTTGCAGTTCTTCGTGCGCGTGGCGTGCGGCGAGTGGCGGAATCGCGGCGTCGAAGGCGGTGGTGTAGCCGAGCCCCGCATAGAGATACCCGGTTGCAAACGTGCTGGGGACGGCGCCAGTGGTGCCGGAACGCGTGAGCCGTGTGCGGGGAATCGGCCGCGCGGTCCGTTTGTCGTCGGGCATCATCTTGCGGGCGACGTTGACCTTTGGCCCGGCGATGTGGCAGTGAATATCGACCCCGCCCGGCATGATCACGAGCCCGGTCGCATCAAGTGTTTTCTCCGCCCGGCGATTAGGATCATCGGGCGCGACGATGACGCGGCCATCCTCGATCCAGAGATCGCGGACTTCGCCGTCAATGCCGTTCTTCGGGTCGTAAACTTTGCCGCCGGTGATTCGCAGGAGTGTCATATCAAGCAGTCTTCCCCGCCAGTTGCCGTTTGCGGATGCGATCTTCGATCATCTTCAACACGTCGTAGTCGCTTTTGAAGGGGGACTCAAACGCCGGGCGGAGCGGAATCGGCACGTCGTCCATGCGGTAAACCGTGCCGGGTGTATTGATGCCGTAGACAGCCGTCGTGAATGCCACGGTGGCGATCTTCGCCGTGTCGCTCAGCTTTGGATCGAGCACGATGGTCTTGATCCGCTGCAGGTGCTCGCGTGCCGGTTGGCTGAAATTCGACATCGGGTCGGAGGCGACGATCAGCGCCGCGTCCGCCTCGCCGCGGGCGAGCACGTCCGATGTCGTGAACTCCCCCGGATTGAACCGCGGAAATCCCCGGTTGAGATTGACTCCGAACGGATAGCCGGTCGTCCAACTCACGACGTTATCGGCTCCGGTGACGTTGCCGTGTCCGCGCATCGGCTTGGCGACCCAGCGGGTGTGGCGATTCATGTCGCGGGCGAGTGCGAGAATCGCTTCGCTGTTGATGTGCTTACCACGCGTCATGGTGACTCCCATGCCGAACAGAATCGCGCCGAACTGCGCGTTCTTCATCCCGTCCATCACTTCCTTGAGCCGGTCGATCGAGATACCGGTCTTCTTTTCGATGTCGGGATCAATTTCCAATCCCTTGGCCAGGCCGCGGAGCGCCCAAGCGAGTTCGAAGTCGGACCGGGGCTTGATCTGCAAAAAGATATCAGCCGCTTTCGCGCTTTTCGTTTTTCGGACATCGACCAGCACGGCGGTGCGGTCTTTGCGGCCGTTGGGGACAAATTCCCCCTTGGGCATCAGGCTGTATTTGGTGAAGTGCCGCGGATGGCTTTCCGCCGGATTGCCTCCCCAGAAGATGAGATAATCGGCCCGGTTGCGAATCTCTCCGAGTGTGCAGGTGACTTCGCCGACTCCCTGAAACGCCATGCCGGACGGACCGTGACAAACGGAGGTCGTGGTGTCGACATTGCCGCCGATCCAGTCGGAAATCGCAACCGCGACGCGCTGCGCCTCGCAGGTGGTGTCGGAGAGTCCGTAGGTGATGGGGAACCGAGCGGAGAGGAGAATCTCGGCGGCGAGGTCGGCTGCTTCTTCGTAGGTTGCGGGGCGCCCTTCAATTGTCGCTGGCGGGCGTTCTTCGGGATGATGATTGAAGAACCACGCCTTACCGAGCACGCAGGCGTTTTTGGCCTTGGTGATCTGGTTCCCTTCGACCGTCAGTTCCATGTCGTCGCAGACGCAGCCGCAGAAGGTGCAGGTGGCGTCCTGGATGATTTTCAATTCGTTGCCGGGCGTTTCCGTGGCAGTTTCGGTCATGGCTCTATCCCGAATTTCGGATGTTGTCGCGCCTGGAGACGCGGTCCATTCGTGAAATTACTAATTGGCAACCTTCTCCACAAACACATCGAGCCCTTTGCTGTCGGGCATGCCGGTGCCGTGCGTTTCCCCCGGCATTAGTCGGCACGATTTGTCGCCGTAACTGATGAATAACAATCCCGGTGGCAATTCATCCTTGCCGGATTTCACCGGAACGACGACTTCTCCCTGTGTGTTCCACATTCGCACCTCGTCACCGTCCGTCAGCGACAGGCGCTGCATGTCGTCCGGATTCATCAACAGCGAGTTGATCTCTTCCTGGTATTCGTCGGTGTATTTCCCCTTGTTCAGCGACGTTCCCTGCGTGCTGGTCCGTCCGGGGATCAATATGAACTCATCCGCCATCGCATTGACCTTTAGGGTGGTTTCAAAGCAGGGAGGGCGAGGCTCCCGCCGAGCCGCTGCATCCGAAAATCTCTGGTTATGGCGGCTCCGCAGGAGCGTCGCCCTCCCAAAGACAGAGTTTGGAAAGCACCTCTAGTGACTCACGTCCTCAATTACACATTTTCGATAACACATCGCTCACGAACAGGCCGCCGGGTTCAAAATCTCCAGTTCCGCCAGCAACTCTTCCGGAATCCATCCCTCATCCGTCCAACCTCGCGCCCGGTTATACGCGCAAATCAGTTCTTGCAGCTTCCCCTCCGTGAGCATCGCGCCTTCACTGGCGCCGCCTGAAAGAGGTTGGCGGAGCATCCGTTTCGGCAGCGTATCTTCCTCCGGCCTCCAACCCTGCCGGATGTTGTACAGCTTCTTCGCATTCACAATTCGCTGCGCGGTCCGCCGCAACTCGTCCGGCGTAATATTCCAACCGGTCACAAGCTGCAGCATCTCGGCCATCGCGGACAGTTTTTCATCGAACACACCGCGAACGAACTTACAGAGGATGAGTGCATCGATGATCGCCGCTTCGTCCTCGGTTTCAACGGCGAGCGCCGCCGCGGAAGGATCGACGTTCATCCGATCAACCGCCGGCGAGAAATCAACCTGATACGCCCCCGAGCGATTGTGATCCGCCCCGCGCGTGCTCACGGCGAAACCGAGCGCCATCGTCTGCAGCGCGCGCGGTTCATAGCCTGGAATCTCCAAGCCTTTCACGTGCGGTGCGAACTCCTCCGCTCCCTGGCCGATCTCCGCCGCCGCCGCACGACTCCCCTCCGCAAGCAGGTTTCCGAACCCTTCCCGCGCGGCAATCTGGTTGAGCATTGCGATCAATGCCGAACCGTTACCGAAGCGCAGCTCCGGGAGATTGATCAGTCCTCGCTCCGCGCATTCCATTGCAAAGGCGATCGTCCCGCCGGCGCTGATCGTGTCGATCCCCAGCTCGTCGCACAGGGCCGATGCGCTGAGGACGACCTCCGGGTCGGTAATGCCGCACAGTGGTCCGAGTGCGAACAGATTTTCGTATTCCATCCGCACGCCGGCTTTGTCGCCGTTGCGATGAAAGATGTGCTCACAGCCGATGGTGCAGGCCGCGCACGATGCCCGCGTGCGGGTGTGTGTGGGGGACATCGTTTCCGGCGCGAGAGCCTCCGCTTCCGCGAGCGTCCCGGTCTGGAAGTTTCTTACCGGCAGCGTGCCGAGCCGATTGAACGTCAACAGATTGCTGACCGTGCCGAGTTCGCGATACTTGCGCGTCGCCGGCCCGAATGAAAGGCGCGACAACTCGCGGCTGTATTCCATCAACCCGTCCGAATCCGCAAAGCTAGTCGTCCGATCTCCCGCAACCGCGATGGCTTTCAACTTCTTGGAACCGAACACGGCACCGAGTCCGCCGCGACCTGCATGCCGCCCATCGTGTGAAACCGTGGCGTACCGAACAAGATTCTCTCCCGCCGGTCCGATTGCGGCGATCTGAAACCGTGCGCCGATCCGGTCGCGGAGCATTGCCGACGCATCGGGAATAGTTTGCCCCCAGAGTGCGCCGGCATCGTCAAAGCGCACGCCGTCCGGTTCGATCACCAACGAAGTGGGGCGTTCCGCCGCGCCGACGATAACGATCGCGTCATGTCCGGTCTTCTTGCCGGCAATTGCAAAGGCCGAGGAAGAGAGTGAATCGTTGATCCGGCCGGTGAGCGGCGACTTGGCCAACACCGCGAACTTGGCGGAGGTCGTCAGTGGACTGCCGACGAGGGGGCTGAATACGATCACCAGCGGTGATTCCGGGGCAAGCGGATCGGGAGCCTCTGGGCTTTCTTCCAACAACAACCATGTGCCGAGCCCAGTGCCGCCGATATATCTCCGCAGGATAGCAGCGGAAATGGGAACCGCTTCGACCGCGCGCGACGAGAGATCGATTCGCAAATAGCGACCGTGATAGCCGTGTGGAGCAGCCGGCATGATGAAAACGAATACTGCAAGGAAAGCGGCTATTCAGCCGCCGGATTCAACCTTCCGGCCTTGCGGTTTCTTGGTTTCCGGCACGGACCAACAATCACTGGATTCAACGCCAGTCTTTTGTAGGCAACGCACCCGCCGAGCCCGAGCATTTCTGCGTCTGGTGACTCCGACAGGAGCAACTCGAATTATACCCGTCGCCCGGCGGATTGCGAACCTTCCTCGCCGGGATGTTCGCAACCGCTGAGGGTGCGCACCCTTAATGCAGGCTCGCGGTACAAAAGACCCGCCCAGCGAAAGCCCTACATGAACTGCAGCGTCGGCCCTTGAGGGCTCGCCTTCACGTCGAGCGTGTTATTCGTCAGGGAATCAGAGGTCGCCCGGTCGAGCAGCAGCACGACCCGTCCTCGATGCTTGAATTGGGCGTCCCCCGGGTGGGGGCGGTCCAGCTCGAGGGCGAACTCTCCCCCCTCGAAAATAAAACGGACCGCGGCGTCGCGGGTCGCGTCCGATTCCTCAAGATAATGGGCCAGCAGAGCGCCGGCGTCCGCAGTGAGCTGCAACATAGACTCCTCCGTCGGATTTGAGAGGAACCTGCGAGTGCAGAGAGAACTCGGATGAATCAGAGTGCGTGGTCTTCAGGAATCTGCCGACCAAGCTATCCGGGCCCGATCCGCATCGAACGAATGGATACGTTTATTGAACCACGCCACTATCGAAACCGCCACCTCTTTTTGACAAGTTCTGATTTTCAGGTGAGATTGGACGTCTGGGCTCGCCGGCAAAGTTTTTTCGGCGCGATGTTGATCCGTAAGCCCGAAGGAGTAAAATATACATTTGTATACTATTATTCAGCGAGGGGCATCAACGATGTTCTGGCCGCGGAAGTTCCCAATTCTCCTGGTGGAGGCCGCGTGTGGCCAGCGAATGGGCCACAGCTTTCTCGGGTCGACCCATGATGGACGAGCAGAGGATCAGACGATTTGACATTTGGATTGTGACCAACGGAAAGAGTGACAAGCACCTTGCCCTGTCGGAAAGCGAGGCACGGGAGTTCGAGCGAATTTACAATCAACTGACGGATGATCCCGCTCGGAAGGTGCACGTCGAACACAAAATGGCGAGAATTGAGTAAGTGCATGTCATGTATCCAGGGCTGATCTGTCCCTTGAGCATGGAAACAGGATGGCGAATCGCTTGCGCCGCATTATGAAAGCTCCCCGCTCATGCTCGCTCTCATTGCCCATGACCGCATGAAAGAGGAACTGCTCGACTTTGTCCGCGACAACGTCGCGATCTTTCGCGGCCAGAAACTTGTCGCAACCGGCAGCACCGGCAAACTTTTGCAGGATAATCTCGGACTCGACGTCGAGCGGGTGGCGCACGGTCCGCATGGGGGAGACCTCATCATCGGCGGCCGCGTCGCGGAAGGACATGTCACCGCGGTCTTCTTCTTTCGCGACCCGCTCACCGCGCAGCCGCACGAGCCGGATGTTTCCGCCTTGATGCGGGTCTGCGACGTGCATCGTGTGCCGCTGGCTACCAACCGGGCGACGGCGGAAGCGGTTGTCCGATCGTTACAGATTACCTGACCCTCGACCGATTGCTGAGTGCCACTGCTGGCTTGTCCAGCGGTGTGAGACAGGGGACACGCCACTGGCGCACAAGCCGCCGGCGCCACATTCCGTCCGCCGCGCCTCGATCGCGCGAAGAGGATCTGCTCACGAAAACTTTGCGGCGTGATCTTTCCCCTCAGAGATTCACGGATCGATTCTTCCCGTGCAACGCCGCGCGCCGAAACGAGATTCTTCGGTTGTTTCGCCGGTTTCGTACGCACGCCGCGCAGCGCGTGATAAAGTCTCAGTGTCTGCGACGAAATCGATGGTGAAGAACACGATCACGAGTGCAATCCATTTGAATTTTCAAACATTCACTGCAAAGGGAGGGCAGCCATGAGCGATCCGCCGTGCGGTTTTGGCCGGGAAAGTTGCGGGTGAGATTTTTCCGGCTGAGAGATGTCGATGAGTAAACACGCTGAGTGTCAACAACAGGGGGATGTTTTGGCCGTTTCAGGGCGGCTTGATTGACTGTGGGCTTTTCGGGGGCCTGGAACCCGCGGTCAAGGGCGTCTCAGCGTCGCAGGCTCCTTGCGAAAGTTTTTCGTGGTACCCTACCTCTCGAGTCCCGCCCGCCGGTCCCTTCCGGCGCGGCGGTTTTTTTGCTGCGCGCTCAGGAGCATGCCCTGCTTTGCACAAAAAGCAAGGGCCACTTCGCGGACCCCTAATGAAAGCTGACCACTGATCCGACGACAAGTCGTCGGCTTGGGAAGAGTCCGATTCCCTCCGTCTGGCCTCTTCTGCGCCCCTCGCCCCTTGCGGGAGAGGGGCCGGGGGTGAGGGGGCTTCCTCTCCTCCAT
>CAZVJA010000173.1:0-2072 GCA_964626885.1 uncultured Planctomycetaceae bacterium
GGCCTCGATCGCAAAGAGCAGATTTCATTGCGGATGGGGGTCAGGGTCTGCCCACGTCCACGGAACTATTGTCCTTGAGTCTGCTGCGTTTGAGTCGCGAACTGAAGCTGCCCCCACAACGTCTGACGATTGCGTACGACATGGAACTTCAACGGGTTCTGGGCGGAAGGCTGATTGTGCTCCAGAATCCACGAGATGTTCTCCTGGGTAATTGTCTCATACTTGTCGAGACCGACCAGGATGTCCTTCTGAACAATACCGCTGATATGCGCGGGGCTGTCTTTTCGGACGGCGACAACCTGCAGGCCGCCGCGATATTTCGTGTTCGTCAAGTTCTGGTCGTTCGACGCCACTCCGGCGACGCGGACTCCGAGCATATTCCAGATCCGATCGGCGAGCGAATCGTTATTGCCGCGGATGACCACATTGGGGGTATTGGCCGCAAAACCGGTGCCCGTCGATTTGCCCAGCTTCAAGGAGAGCGTTTCGGTCTTGTCGTTCCGTTTGACCGTCACGTCGACCTTGTCTCCAGCCGTTCGTCCCAGCAGCAGCCGCTCAAAGTCCGCCGCGTCGCTGACGTCGGACTTATCGACTTTAACGACCACATCTCCCGCCTTGAAACCCGCTTCCGCCGCCGGGCTGTTCGGCTGGGCCGACGAGACAACCAGTTGCTGTTGCGTGGCGGTTTTCAGATCGCGGCTGACCAGCCCGTGAGAGGTCTGGTTGAGACGCTCGATGTTGAGCAGCTCGGCGATTACCTGGCGTGCGTCGTCAATCGGAATCGCGAAGCCGATCCGCTGCGCCCCCGCGCGAATCGCCACGTTGATGCCGATGATTTCGCCCCGCATGTTAATCAGCGGCCCGCCGCTGTTGCCGGGGTTGATGCTGGCGTCGGTCTGAATCAGATTGCGATACGATTGCGTCTCGTTCACTTCGACGTCACGCCCGAGGGCACTGATGATCCCCAACGTGACGGTGTTCTCGTAGCCGAAGGCATTCCCCACGGCGAATACCGTCTCGCCGAGCATCAGGTCCGACGAAGTCCCAATGGGAGCCACCGTCAGCGGCGATGTCGAGTTGATCTTGATGATCGCCAAGTCGCGGGCGTGGTCTTCGGAAATAACCGCCGCATCGTAGGTCGCACCATTCACGAGAGTGACCCGCAGAGAGTCGACTCCGTTGACGACGTGGTGGTTCGTAACGACGTAACCCCGTTCATCCACGACGATTCCGGTTCCCATGCCGTTGACCTTTCGGCCCTTGCGGCTGGCAAACACTGGCTCGCTGGAGGGAACGGTTTTTTCACTGTGAATGTTGACGACCGAGGCCTTGGCTCGCTTGACCGCTTTGACCAGCGGAGTATCACGAGGATCCTCAGCGCGGGCAGTCGCGCACAGGGTCGCTAAAACGAACACAGCACAAAGCGCAAGATCGATGATGCGTTTCGTCATATGGAGATTCAATGCAGGGAGGCTCAGCGAGTCGAAGTCGTGAGTGGCGTTGGATCCTTACCGCCGACCGGAGGGGCGTTCCATCGAGTCTCCGCACACGCCAGAATCGGTTCCCGGGAAGGGATCGCTTGAAACGCAAGAAAGGAACGCGCACAGTTTACCTAGCTCGAATCGGGCCACGACTTTGCCGTCCGTAGCGACACGTGGCAGCCGATTTCCCGCGAATGGGAATTTTCGCTCGATTCGGCCTGAAGTTTTGCACTCCAATTCGCAGGAGATTTCGAATCTTGCGCCGGAAAATCTGCTGTGCGTTTGCTCGAAACCCTGCTGTGTCGTTTCCAAGCCCCCGTTAGAATTGATTCTCTTTCAACAAACCTCCCATCTTGAACTCAATCACCCCCCGACAGGCAAATCTTCCCGTCGAGATGATTGAGAGAGAGCGACCGCAGAAAGCTCCGGGAAAATCAGAGGCCGTTCGCTCCCGCGATAGAAAGATCAGCGTAATTTGCCAACACGACAGCAATTAGAAGAACTGTTAAAGTCTGAGCCAGACGACGTATTTTTACACTACGCCTTGGCCAAGGCCTGGGTCGCCGAGGGGAACCTCGAGATGGCCAAGTC
>CAZVJA010000173.1:2172-11273 GCA_964626885.1 uncultured Planctomycetaceae bacterium
CGCCTGGCCTTCAGAACAACTCCACCGGTTGGGAGACGCGGGAGTTCTCGGCTGGGTGATTCCGAAGCAGCACGGCGGCGCGGAGATCGACGACGAGGAACTGCTCATCGGCTATGAAAAGTTGGCTGCCGCATGCCTCACAACGACCTTTGTGCTGACACAGCGGAACGGTGCTTGCCAGCGAATTGCCCTCTCAAAGAATGACGACCTGAAAGCCGAACTGCTGTCGAAGTTGTGCACCGATGCCATGTTCGCGACCGTCGGCATTTCGCATTTGACCACTTCGCGGCAGCATCTTGGCAAGCCGGCCGTGCGCGCCGAGAAGCATGGCGACCGTTGGCTGCTGCACGGCTGCGTCCCGTGGGTCACTGGCGGCCAGCAAGCGGATTTCATCGTTACCGGCGGAAGCTGTGATGACGGAACGCAGGTGCTCATCGCCGTCCCGACGAAAGCCCCGGGCGTCACACTGCACGCGGCCCCACAACTCCTTTCGTTAAACGGATCGCGGACCGGGCCGGCCGATCTCGATCAGGTGGAGCTGCCGGAAAGGTATGTTCTCGCGGGGCCGGTCGCGCAAGTGATGAAACAGGGGCTCGGAGGAGGCACCGGCTCGTTGACAACCTCGGCACTCGCGCTCGGGGCGACCTCCGGCGTGCTGGCGAACTTCCAGCGCGAGGCGGCACACCGTCCGGACCTGATCGAGATTCACGACGCCCTGGCCGCCGAACGCGCGGAAATCTCCGGGGATATGCATCGCGCGGCACGGCCAGACGCACCGTCAGCGAGCGGCACGGGAGATCCCGCTCTCAGCTCCGAATCGATCCGGCGTCGCGCGAATTCCCTGGTGTTGCGCGCCGCGCAGGCTTATCTAGCGGCCTCCAAAGGGGCCGGATTCGTCGCCGGGCATCCCGCCGAGCGCGCGGTCCGCGAAGCGATGTTCTTCCTCGTCTGGTCCTGCCCTGCTCCTGTCGTCGCGGCCAATCTCCGCGAATTCGCCTGCGTGCTGGAAGGGCTTTGAGGACAATCGAAGTATCGTCCTTCGATTCGCTCAAGTACAAATGGGGGAAACGATCCGCTACTTCTCCCGCCAGCGTTGCCATTCGAGTCCCGGGCGGTCGACGCGGAAGGCGACCAGCCGCGTGTGATCGACTTCGGTGACATAAACCGTGCGGCCATCCGACCCTCCGAAGCAGACGTTGCTCGGCTTCGCTCCCAGCACGTTGATCTTCCGTTCGACTTTTCCGTCGGGAGTAATTTTTGCAACGGTCCCTTCACCGTACCGCGCGACGTACAGATTGCCATCGATATCACAGCGCATGCCATCGAAGCCATGGTCCTCGAACTTGATCAGCAGCCGTTTGTCGCTCAGCGATTTGTCGGCATTGATGGTAAAGGCCCAGATGTTCCGCTGGTTGCTCTCGTTGACGTAGAGGGTCTTACCGTCGGGGCTGACTTCGATACCGTTGGCTGTCCCCATGTTCTCCGCGGCGCGCGTCACTTTGCCGTCGAGGTCAATCCGCCAGACCTGCCCCCCGTCCTTCTTCCAATCGGGATCGCTCGCGAAAAGCGTCCCATCCGCGGCGATGGCCAGATCGTTCGGCTGGTGCATCGAGCCTTCATGGGCAAAGACGGAAACCTGCTTCGTCCGCGTGTCGATCCGCAGCACGTTGTGCCCGACATAATCCGCCACGAAGAGTGAACCTTTGCGATCGAACCGCAACCCGTTGCCGACGCTCTCTCCCGGCAACTGTACGTACACGCTCCCCTTGCCGTGCGGCGTAACGATGCCGATCGTCCCCTGCTTCGCGTAATTGACGGCGTAGATGTTTCCTTCGGCATCAGTCGCCGGCCCTTCAATGCCCGGCGTAAACTCCCCCTCGCTTGTCAACGGGCGAGCCACAAACAGTTCATCCGGATTTTCGGCCATCATGGTGCTCGGCAGTCCAGTCATCAGTCCTAAAAAAAGAATCAGTGAGGTGCGCATCAAGTGAGTCCTTGTATGAGTCTTCGAGTCTATCTTGAGTTCTCGAATCTATGTTGCGGAGTCGATGAATGTGTTCTCTCTCTACGACGCGACGGCTTCGTCGTCGTCACCCACAAGTTTGATTGTTCTCGGCGGAGAAGCAGGTTTCTCCGCGACGTTTGGGGGAGTCTCCGTCGAGCCGGCGGGAAAAACCGGCGGAACCGGAATCGGCGTCTCAATATCGGACTTTCCGTAATGAAACTGCCGCCAGACCGCGCGGTCTCCCACACCGATAATGAGCACGTTGCGGTACGTTCGCAAGCGGGGAATGCGAGTTCGGTTCAAATGCTCGCGGCAGCGGCGGAACTTGACGGCCACCAGCGTTTCCCCCCGGCGGCGGTAGCCCACGACAAAGCCGGCGATCAAACCGAGTGGTATGAAGTACTTGCTCCAACTCGACCAGAAGAAGAAAAACAGCACAAGGCCCCCGCAAAAGCCGAAAAACGGGGCAAGCAACGGCCATGTCAGATCCGGGACCGATCGCTGCTCGTTGTTCCAGCCCCGGTCCGCCGGTTCGCCACAAACCACGCAGCAATCAGGCAATTCGACATTCCATTGACCATCGTCGAACGCGACCTTGTCGTGCTCGTCATCCCGCGAGACACGAATCTCGCGGCGATTTCCATGCTCGCGGAAGACCGGAACGTATTCGGCCAGTAGCATCCACAGGGCACGCCGGTTCTGCCAATAAAACTTCGTCGCGTTCCGTGCGAACTCCCAACCGGCGATGGCTTGCTTCTTCAGGTATTCGAGGCCCCGACCCGCTCCTTCCTGAACCGCGGCGGAAAATGTGGCGGCGCGATCCTTCGACTCCTCGCCAAACAGCTCGGGCTCAAACTCGTCCGCCCGCATCCATGCTCTGCCGTCCACCGACGTCTGATAGTTCCGGCGCAGCTCGCCGCGCATCACGCAGACTTTCAGTTCCGCCACCGTAAAGGGCCCATGCACCTCTTCCGGATGCTTCGGGTCGCGGAAGTAGACATGCTCGGGCATGAAGAACCGGACTCCGCCTGAATGAAGAACGGGTGTTGATGAGCAACAACCGTCAAGAGATCGCCACATCCGTTGGACACCTTGTTTTACCACGCCGACAGGCATTTGGTGAAGCATCGGGCGAATTTCCCGCCATTTTCGCCGGCCGTGGCCACGATCTGAGGGCCAATCCAGAAGAGAATTGCCTGGAGCCCCTCGCTCGACTACGCTTGAGAGCGGATCGTGGAGTTGTCGGGAAGGGCCGCGACAACCGCGATTGCCACGTCTCATTGCGCGAGGTGTCTCTCATGTCGCTGCGGCGCGCTCGTTACAGATTTGGAAAAGCTGCCTCTCTTTTCTCACTGCGCCGCGTCGCTCCCGCGCTGCTCGTCGGGTTGATGCTCTGCCAGCTTCCTGGTTGCGGCGAGTATGAACCCACGGCCGACGAACTTTCGGTCGCCATGAGCATCCGCGAAATGGGTGGGCGCGTTACGGAACGAGGAAAGATGCACGTCGAAGTGTATCTGAACGGCACCAAAATCTCGGACGGGGATCTCCCCATGCTGGAGGAGTTCCCCCATCTCGAATTGTTGAATCTGCAAGACACCGGTATCACGGACGAGGGGATGCGACACATTGGCAAATTGAAGAACTTGAAGCGGCTGACTCTGCAGCACTCCAAGGTGACCGACGCAGGACTGGAACATCTGATCGGCATGACTTCGCTGGAGGAGCTCGATCTCGTCGGCCTGCCGATTACCGATCTCGGTCTGGAGCCTCTGCACGGCCTGATCAATCTCAAAAAACTGTACTTCGATCCCCAACGAACGTCAGCCGAAGGGGTCAGAAGACTCCGAGACGCATTGCCCGATACCAAAATTTTCGCGGATTAAGCCAAGTCACGACCGCCAATACTGAGCGGTGGAGACACGGGAAATCCTTGCACCGTTCATCTGGCTGGAATATCGAAAGGGAGCGGAATGTTCGAGAGGAAACCCACGGTACTGTTCCTCCTGCTGTTCGCGGGATTTGCACGGGTCGAAACGGCCCGGGCCGACAATTGGCCGCAGTGGCGAGGCCCCGAAGGGAACAGCATCTGCCGCGAGACCAGTTTGCCGGTGGCGTGGAGCGAGAATGAGCACGTCGTCTGGAAAACACCGCTGCCGGAATGGGGAACGAGCAGCCCCGCCATCTGGGAAAACTCCATCTTCCTGACGAGCGAGAACGCGGGAAAGCTCCTCTTACTGAAAATCGACAAGAGAAACGGCCAGGTCGTCTGGACGCGTCAAGTCGGCAAAGGGGAAGCAAATCGCAAACAGCCGAAAGGGGAAAACCGAGCACCGAAATTTCACGAGTTGCATAATCTCGCCAGTCCGACCGCCACAACGGACGGGGAGCGGGTGATCGTGCATTTCGGCAACGGAGACCTGGCCTCGTACACGTACGACGGCACGCTCGAATGGAAACACAATCTGGCGGAAGAACATGGCCGCTACACCATCTGGTGGGGGCACGCCAACAGCCCGGTCTTTTACGAAAACCTGGTCATCTCGGTCTGCATGCAAGATTCTCTGGCGGGGATCGCGGCGAGCTTGTCTCCGAGTTACGTCATCGCCCACGACAAAACCACTGGCGATCTGGTCTGGAAAACGCCGCGAATGACCGTCGCGGACGCCGAGCAATGCGATGCCTACACGTCGCCGATCTTCACCCAGGTCGGCGGCCGGACGCAAATGATCGTCATGGGTGGCAACCAGCTCGACAGCTACGATCCGCGCAACGGCAAACAACTCTGGCATCTGCCGGGCCTCGTCGGCGGGCGAACAATCACCGGGCCGACCGTGGGAAACGACATGGTCTTTGCGACCGTCGGCATGCGCGGCCCGATGCACGCGCTGCGGCTTACGAGCGGCCTGGCAGGGGATCTTTCGTCAAGCAAGGAAGCTGTCGCCTGGAAGCACACCGACAGCACCCCCGACACCTGCTGCCCTGTCGTTCACGACAATCTGCTGTTCATGGTCGCCGACAACGGTGTCGCCTCATGCTGCGAGGTCGAAACCGGTAAAACATTGTGGAAAGAACGGCTTGGCGGGAACTTCAAAGCGACACCGCTGGCAGCCGAAGGGCGGATCTATTTTGTCAGCATGTCCGGCACTTGCACGGTGGTGAAAGCCGCCGCGCGGTTCGAAAAGCTCGCCGAAAACAAACTGGACGATGAATTCACCGCCTCACCGGCGGTTTCCGAAGGGCGGATCTTCCTGCGGGGACGGAAGTTCTTGTACACCGTTGGCGAGTAGGAGCCCGCTATGGCCAAGCGAAAATCGTGGCGCGAGAAGCTCGCCGACAGCAAGGGACTTCCAAAAGTCGAACGGATTGCCGGCAAGCTGAGCACGCGCTGGGGAACCGGGACGATGGTCGTTCCAGCGCCGCGGGAAGTCGACGCGATCATGAAGAAAGTTCCCAAAGGGAAGCTGATCACGATTAACGAGATTCGCGAAATCCTTGCGAAGCATCACAACGTGAATATCGCCTGCCCGATCACGACCGGGATCTTCGCCTGGATCGCGGCGCATGCGGCGGAAGAGGATGCCGCGGAAGGGAAGAAGCGCATCACCCCGTATTGGCGAACGCTGAAAGCTGGTGGAGAGTTGAATCCGAAGTACCCCGGCGGAGTCGTGGCTCTGCGGCGGCAATTGGAGGCGGAAGGGCACAA
The DNA here is from genome assembly GCA_964626885.1 of uncultured Planctomycetaceae bacterium. Lineage (GTDB taxonomy): Bacteria > Planctomycetota > Planctomycetia > Planctomycetales > Planctomycetaceae > CAZVJA01. The sequence goes on from CAZVJA010000173.1 coordinate 7,881, forward strand.
AGTCATCGCCAAGGGGAAGCGGTTGTTTGTCGTCGATTTTGAAAAACGCCTCGCAAAGCCGAAATAATTCCGCCAGCCACTCGAAGAATAGTGATCCGGACTGTGGATTTCGTCGTTTTCAACACGGTCCATCCGGTCGAAACAACACAAATTTTGCCGTAGCTTTTCGCCGACGAGTTTTGAAGGAAACGGATCATGCCCGACCCTCGCCGCAACGTCAGTCCCGAGCGAAAAGCGATTTTTTACGTGGGGATGGCGATTTCCGGAATCGGATTGTTGCTGTTTCTGTCGTTCTTCGTGACCGCTTTGTTGGATTTTAGTAACCCTGCCGCCGCGGCGGATGGCATGGCATCAGGCTTTGCAAGGGCGTTTATCGGTATCGTCATGATTCCCATCGGCCAGGTGATCACACGCATCGGATCGCGCGGCTTGGCCGGTTCCGGTCTCATGCTCGATCCCGAGAAAGCACGGGAAGACCTCGAACCGTGGAATCGCATGGCGGGTGGAATGGCTGATGATACTCTCTCGGAAATCGGCGTCGTCAAAGCGGTCGAGAACGCTCTCAATCGTGACTCCGACGCTTCCCAGCAGCGCGAGGTCGTGAAAGTCCGCTGTCGATCGTGTCAGAGCCTCAACGACGAGGACGCGAAGTTCTGCGACCAGTGCGGTGCGGCACTGTAAAGCGGCGGCGAGGAATATCTCCCCTCACCGGGCCGACGAATCGACGCGTCCTTCGACCGAGTCACCACTCACTGTTCCAGAGGGACGATCACGCAAGGTGAGCACGAATAGCAGGCTCACTCCCATCAGGATCGCGCCTCCCCAGTATGGATAAACCTCGTGCCGCACAAAGAGAATATTCCCCATCAGCGGACCAAAAATACGCGCGAGCGCCGCCATGCTCTGGCCAATCCCCAGAATCCCCCCCTGTTCCGATTCCGAACTCCGCAACGACAACAGTGACTGCAAAGAAGGTGTTAGCGCCGAGAAACCCATCACGGCCACCGGTAGAGTGGCGTACAACAGCCAGAGATTGCGATGCCAGCCCGCCATGCCGATCGCCAGCAATCCCGATGTCATCAGCACCACTCCTGCGATGCACATCTTATATTCGCCGAGGATTGGAACCAGCCGGCGGACAATCACCCCCTGGCTCAACGTGAGGATGAATCCGATATAGGCGAACACATAGAAATTGTGCCGGTCCGCCAATCCGAACTTGTCGGTCAGCAGCGAGAGCGTGCTCTCGAACTGAGCGAATGCAAACGTCGTTAGAAACATTGTGATGAGAATCATTCCCACAGCTGGGCGGCCGAGCGCCCGCGCGAATGTACCGGCGTCAAACCAACGGTGCCCCGTCGGAGCGGAATCGGCACGCAAAGATTCCGGGAGCAGAAAAATCGCCGACAACAACGCCAATCCTGAGAGAACCGACGCAACATATCCGGCTGCGGAACTCGGGGGTGCACCGGGATCATTTGAAACGAACGCCGCACCCAACAGCGGTCCGAACGTAAAGCCGATGCCGAACGCCGCGCCAATTAACGCCATGCCCTTGGCCCGGTCTTTGACTCCGGTGGAATCGGCGATATAGGCCTGGGCCGTGGGAATGGTCGCCCCGGCGATTCCCGCGCCGATCCGGGTGAGGAACAACCACGGGAGCACTCCATAGCCGAGCATCGTCCCCTGCTCGCCGAGTGACGTTGCGAAGCCGAACAGTGCGTAGAAAACCGTGGAGCCTGCCAGCCCCAGAATCAGAATCGGGCGGCGCCCCACCCGGTCGGAAAGTCGTCCCCAAATCGGCGCGAAGAGAAACTGCATCGCCGAGAACGAGGCCATCAGCATGCCGAGCGTGAAACCATCGGCGTGAAAATGGCGGGCGTAGCGCGGCAGCAGCGGGAGGACGATTCCAAAACCGAGCAGATCGATAAAGACAGTGACGAAAACGACGAGCAGGCTGGCCTTGCCGGTGCGAGACACGCGGACTCCTCATGCGGAACGAATGATGACTGTATTACTTCCAGAACCTTCGGAAGCGTTTGACGCAACGCTGGCAGCACGCGTTCAGCCGCGGAGATACCAGATTGCCAGTGCACACAGCAAGGGGAACAGCACAAAGATCAGCACGACGGTCGTCCATACGGCCCGTTTGTCGTCCGGCCAGCGGCCCATTTCCCAAGTCCTTCTCACTAACTTCAATTTGCCCGTCAGACCGACACAGACGAACATCATCTGCAGACGGATCTGAACATCACTTGCGGCCCGAGAACCACGGTCCGCAGTGCGCCTTCCCGCCGCAATACGGACCTGATTTCAGTCACTCCGCTGCACTTCGTGACTGTAAATTCACCGCAGCATTGTGACGGTTGCCGCCTCGTTTGAGAACCGAACCAGCCGCTGGACAGGAATCGAAAACCTCTCGGCTTCCGGTTCCTTCGTAATCGGGGAATCCGTCGAGGCGCATAAAGTGTCCAGTTCGCACCCGGCGCGCGGGCCACTCCATAAGGTCCATTCTCTGAATATGTTGCGAGAATCCTCCGGGGCTTCACCGTACCTTAAGCCCGCACTCTGTAACTTGGGTACGACAGAGCCGAATTGGTACCACTCGGTCTCTCGCTCGATCGGAATCTTTCGCCAAAACTCGGATCTGGAATCAGGAGACAACTCATGCCACGGAGCATTTGGATATTTCTGGGAGGTGCCGCCTGCGGGCTGCTCCTGCACGCCGCCTACGTTGGGACGGGACCGCTGGTCTCCCCAAAAATCGCCCAGGCCGACGACTCCCCTTCTCATCGCCGGCACAGAGAGGGAGAAGCGGACAACGAGCGGGAATCTCCCCCTCCGCGTCGCATGCACGAAAGGGGTCGTGAGGAATCGTGGTGGGGAGGGCCGCGCGATCGTGAATTCTCCAGAGACCCACGCGGCGATTTCGACGAACACCGCGCGGAGCGCGGTCGCCGTGACGACGACGACGACCGCAGAGACCATGCGGACTGCCGGCATGGTGGTGAACGCGAATTTACACACCGGGACAGTGGATGGCGCGGCCATCGCGCTCATTGGGCGCGTCGCCATCACCGCCATCATCGCCATGGGAGAAGGTTCGCCTGGGGACGAGATCACGGTTGGGGTCATGAGCAGGATCCCTGGGGAGATCGCCATTTCGCCCGCTTTGGCTGGGGTGACGGCGAATTCTCTGACCGCAGGTTCCATGGACCCGACCGAGATTCGTTTGGCGGGTTTGGGCATGGGTGGGGACATCATCGCTGCAGTCACTTCGGCAACTTCGCGGGAATGCGACGAGGAGTCGGCTTCGGTTGGGGTGCTGGTCGCGGCCCGCAGATGGGATTCGCGCAAGGCGGGGGACCTCCGTTCGGCCCGTTCCGTCTTGCC
>CAZVJA010000174.1:0-11265 GCA_964626885.1 uncultured Planctomycetaceae bacterium
CAACGAAGATTTCGTCATGGCGCACCTGGTCGCCGAATCGGGCCGATAGGGGGATATCAGCTCTGGTCATCTGACCAAAAATGGCGGGGAATGCCTGTTGGCTGACCCCTTCGGCCGGTCACGCCCGTCACGGAACCCCGCACCTCTGCTTGACCCGGCTGCGGCAGAGACTACGATCAAAGAATGAGTCTCACGACGTGGAAACTGCCCCCCGCTGCCATCTTGGCTGGGCTGGTTCTGACACTTGTCCCCGCCACGGCGGCCCTCGCCTGTAAGTACTCCGTCCGCGATGTCGGGTTCGTTGATCTCGACGCGGACGGCTATCGGCTCGTGTTGTGCGATCAGAAAGACGCGGACCCGGTGCGGTTGGATGCCCTTCGTAAGGCTGCGGAAGCTTCGCTCTCGGACACGAACGTGTCGATAGAGTCTGTTCGTGCCGGTCAAACTCCCGAACACCCAGCGTTCGAGTTTCTTCGCAAACGCAAGCAGAGCAGATTCCCAGCGGCCGTGCTAATCGCGCCTGATGGACGGCAGCTGGAGATACCTCTCTTCCAGAACGGTGGAGCTCCTACACCCGACGATCTGGTGAACTCCCTCAAGGAACTCATCACTTCTCCCATCCGTGAGCAGATTCTCGAACGTGCCCTTTCAACTCACAGCGTTATCTTATTGGTCGAGGGGGCGAACTCCGGGAACAACAAACGTGCCCACTCAATCGCCAATGAAGCAATCGAGACCATTCGCCGTTCGATGGATTCGCTGCCGAAGCCGGTCGGCGGCCCCCCCGAGATTGTCGTCATGCCGGTGGACCGGAGCGTCCAGGAATCTGTGCTGTTATGGAGTCTCGGAATCACGCGCGACGATCCTGCCGCAGCACATTTGGCGGTTCTGTTTGGCCGAGGTCGGCTCACGGGAACGCCACTGGCTGTTCCAGGTGGAACAGCAACCGAACTAGCGGCCCGTCTGGAATATGTGGGTCGTGACTGCGAATGCGAACTCGACCGATCCTGGATGCAAGGGGCGATGTTTCCACATCGATGGGATCTCTCACTGCAAGAGGAATCCACGCGGAAGCTGGGGTTCGATCCGGACAGCCCCCTTGTGAAATATGACATGCGGCGGATTCTCGCTCGCGGCGCGACGAATGGACGTCAGAATCTCAACATCGGAAATTCACCTCCGGGTGATCCCCTCTTGGGCTATACGGAAATGGAGCTCCCCGACGCATCCACTCCCCCGACACAGATCGAGACTCGCGATCAAGTCGATGAATCCAAAAAACTTTCGTCGACAGCTCCCGCATCTGATCTCGTTGTCGCGCCCAGTCCGCCAACGGAAGAAGATGCACCCGCCACTGTTGCGTCGGTCACGCAATCGGACGTCAACCCCGTAATTTCGCCGTTTTATTTGGCGATCGTCTCGCTTGTCGCGCTGGGACTGGCGGTTCTCGTGTTGGGTAGTTTTATCCTGATGCGGAGCCGCCGTTCGTAAATCCATTTATCCTGACTGAACAAAATCGATCGAAGGGCGGGCGGGTGATGCTTCGCGTCATGAAATTCTTCAAAGCTTCCGTGGCAATCGTATTACTCCTGGGATCGGGCACGCTCTCAGCAGAGGATTGGCCGACTTATCAGCACGACAACGCGCGCAGCGGTCAGACAAACGAAGAGCTTACGTTGCCACTGGCGGAAGCATGGGCGTATCGCGCTGCACAGCGACCTCATCAGGCTTGGCCCGAGCCAGCGAAGTGGGACGGCTGGAACAAAGTGTACGGCTTGAAAGACCGCATGGTCTTCGACAAGGCATTTCAGGTCGCCGCAGCTGGGAGATTTATCTATTTCGGTTCTTCAGTGGATGACAAAGTGTATTGCCTCGACGCTGCGACAGGAGAAGTACGCTGGAGCTTCTTCACGGAAGGACCAGTAAGGTTTGCTCCCGTCGTCGTGCAAAACAAGCTGTTCGTCGGCAGTGACGACGGTTACGTGTATTGTTTGAATGCCGAGACCGGGGAGCTGCTGTGGAAAAATCGGCCCGGCCCGGAAGACAGGCGAGTTCCCGGGAATGGACGACTCGTGTCTCTTTGGGCGATTCGCAGCGGAGTCGTGGTTGTCGATGGAACGGCCTACGCGTGCGCGGGGGTCTTTCCCACAGAGACCGTCTACTTATGTGCTCTCGATACCGGGACAGGCAAAGAGCTCTGGAAGACGTCGATGAACGACTTCCCGGCACAAGGCTACATGCTTGCTTCCGCAAGCCGACTGTATGTCACCACAGGGCGCAGCAGTCCGCTGGTTTTCGATCGCGCGAACGGCAAACGGCTGTATCAGGTCCAAGGGGGCTCCGAGGGAGGAACGTACGCACTTCTGGAAGGAGACTCGCTGACGTTTGGACCAGGCCAAACCGGGCAGATGGCGACTTTCAATGCGGGCCAGAAGGACCACCTGGCGAGCTTCGAGGGGAATCACATGATCGTCCAGGGCACGACGTCCTTTCTCCATACCGATAAGGAATTGTCGTCCCTGAATCGTGGAGAGTACGTCCGGCTGTATTCGGAACGTCGTCAGCGGCTCGAACGAAAAAAGGAGCTCGGAAAGGCGCTCAAGAGGCTCGCGGCAAAAGAGTCGGAAAAGACGATCTCAGAAAATGAGAAGAAAGAAGTGGAAAGCTTCAAGGCCGAGGTGGAACGGATTGCCGTAGAGATCGACGACCAGACTCGCCGGATGCGTGAGTGCTTGAAATGGCGGGTTTCGTGCGGTCAGCCGCTCTCGCTGATTCTCGCCGGAAAGACCCTGTTCGCCGGAGGGCATGCGCAGGTTGCAGCGTATGCGACAGACGATGGTCATCTGATATGGGAGTCCTCTGTCGCTGGAAATGTGTTTGGTTTGGCGGTGGCGAATGGAAAGTTGTTCGTTAGCACGGATGAGGGGGCCATTCACTGTTTCGCTCCACCGAATGCAATCACGGCCTCGTCCGCGAAGCCGACAACGCCTGTCCGAGCACTGCCAGTTCCAGGAACCCCATCAGCGCCGCCGGCTGTTCCAGGTGCATCTCCACCCGATCCGAAAGTCGTTGCAGACTCGAAACCGCACGGTGGGGAGCTTCTGGACGGCGTGCACGGGCCGTTTCTCGAATTCATCGAGCCCGGTACGGTTCGCATCGATTGGGAGACGCTGGAGCCAGCCTCCTGTTCCGTCGAGTTTGACCAGAAAGACGTGTCGCAGCCAAAGAAATACGACGAAGAGGGTCCGCCGGCGACCCGGCATTCGATCATCATCCGTAACGTCGAACGCGATGTGCTTTATTATCTGCGCGTCCTCGGCCGTACGGAAAAGGGGAACTCATTCGCGACTGCGTCCTACGAATTTGACTCGAACTTCAATTACATCCCCCTGCAGGTCGCGAACACGCCTTCTCCCTTCCGATCAGATTCCAAAGATGATCAATACGCGGCACTCGCCCGAAAAATGATTGCGGAGTCCAATACCACCCGCGGATACGCGCTCGTTTTGGGAGGGAACGAGGGACGACTCGCGTATTATCTGGCCCGCAACAGCGACTTGCAGATCGTGGTGTTGGAACAAGATCGTCAACAAGCCGATTTGCTGCGACGTCTCTTCGACAAAGCTGGTTTGTACGGTTCGCGGGTCAGTGTGCACGAAGGAAGCGTTGAGAAACTCCCGTACGGCCCTTACTTCGCGAATCTGATTACTTCCGAATCAACGCTTGCTGGCGGTGAGCTTCCGGCGTCGTTGAGTGAACTTTATCGCGTGCTGCGCCCTGCGGGTGGAGTGATCTATCTTGGTGCGATTCGTACCGGCGGAGCAGATTCCAAGTTGACACAATCCGCCATCGACACATGGACTGCGAAAGCCGACCTCACCGGCGGTAAAAGCCGCCTGGAGACAAGTGACGGCTTGTTTTGGATTCATCGCCGCGACAAGTTAGCGGGTTCCGGCGAGTGGACTCATCAGTACGCCCTGCCCGACAACTCCGCTTGCAGTCGCGACGATATTGTTCGGGGAGATCTTTCCATTCTGTGGTGGGGAGCTCCCGGCCCGCGCCCCATGCCGGATCGCGGGCCCCGCAATCCGGCACCGGTCTCCGCGAATGGTCGGCTTTACATTCAAGGGAACCGAACGCTGTTCGGTCTTGATGCCTACAACGGCACGATCCTGTGGTCCAAGCAGATCCCCACGATGCGGCGCGCGAATATCCCGCGCGACGGATCAAATATGGTGGCCTCGGACAATTACCTCTACGTTGCGATGGGCCCGTATTGCGTCGGCTTCGACGGTCAAACAGGCGAACGCCGGCTGAATATGCCAATTCCCGGATTCCCCGAATCAAAGTCGCACACCTGGAGTTATCTGGCCTGCGTCGGCGATGTGCTCATCGGATCGGCTTGTAAGAAAGGCTCCCAGTACCTCGGGGACGACGGCGAATGGTATGAGGACGATAAGCCGGGTGAGATTGCCCGCGTGACCAGCGATGTGCTGTTCGCCGTCGACCGTCTGTCGGGAAAAACTCGCTGGGAGTATCGCGGAGTGATCATGAATTCGACACTCACGATCGCTGACAACACCATTTATTTTGTCGAAAGCCGCAATCCCGCCGCGAAAGAGAGCGCGACCAATCTTTTGCTGGAACCGGTTCAACAAGATCAACACCTTGTGGCGATTGATTTGGGAACCGGCAAGATCCGCTGGGAGAAACCCTACGACTTCAGCAAATGTGAGTTCATGACCTATATGAGCCACAGCGGCAATACACTGGTCGTTCTCGGGACCGATAGGAAGAAGGTGTATCACACGTACGCGTTCGACAGCCGCACCGGCTATCCGATCTGGCAGGATGAAAAGCCGGCCGAGAAGAAGCACCACAGCGGCCATTTGGCGCATCCCGCAATCATCGGCAACAGAATGTACGTGAACAAGCACACGTATGATCTTGAAACCGGCAACGTGCTGGCGGTCGACAAGTTCGACTGGCATGGGTGCGGGGTAATGTCCGCCTCGACGCATTCCATTTTTCACCGTTTCGAGTACCACGGTATGCTCGATCTCGACGCCGATAAGAGGACGGAATTTCTGGGAATCCGCAGCGGCTGCTGGCTGAGCATGATTCCCAGCGGAGGGGTCGTGCTTGCTCCCGAGACGAGTGCCGGCTGCTCCTGCTCTCACGCCATTCAGACGTCCGTTGCTTACGTGCCGAAGGCGGGCTCAGCTCGTCGCAGTGACCCCCAAAAGACAGACTGAGACCTCGGCGGCGTAATTCACGGTGCAACGAAAAGCAGACACTTGTGCTTGAAGCGATTGATCACGGAGCGGAGATCGGTCGTTGTTGATCCCATCCAATCGCTGAGACCCACTCGTAGCCCGTGCGATAACCGTGGCTGTACTCGCTGAAGGCAACGATTTCGTCAGGACCGGCAACGATTAATAAACCGTCGGAGATTGCCAGATTACCGCCGCTTACGTCGTACATGGCCGCCAAAGCCACTCGGCGCCGTATCTCACCGGTCGCTTGCTCGACAACAAGTATCTCTTCGCGCGTCGGCCAATAGACCAGCTTTCCGGCCAACAGGCCTTGGCCAAAACCATGGGCGACCGGATCTATGGCACCGACTTCCCAATGAATTGCCCCGGTGTCGATGTCGAGAGCCCAAACGGAATCGCCGGAGACGAAGAGCTTTCCCGCTTGCACACCGAGCAGATGCCGCACGCCCCCAGGCAAGGCGCGCTGCCATCGAACGCGCCCGGTTTGAGAATCCATCACAAGGAGCCCGTCAAAATCTGAAGGGGCAGCCACAACCGATCCCTCATGGAACAGGCACGGGGTCAAGTTCTCGCCGTTGCCGCCCATCGTCTCCGTGTTATTGCGTGGTGAAATCGATTCGTATGTCGTCACCCACCGTATGGTCCCATGGGCTGCATCCAGCGAGATCACTCCACCCATATCGCTCGAATAAAAGAGGGCACCGTCGCCCACGGTCAGTAGGTGGTGACTGACGAGGTTGGAAAGCTGGCTGACGTCGGACACGGCGGAACATACTTGGCGATTCCACAAGAATGCACCCGTCTGAGCATCGAGGCAGGCAATATTCGTCTGTGATTGCGGAAATCCGCGGCGCAGGGGAACGTAAAGATGTCCGTTCGCGACGGCGGGAGATCCTTCAAACGCCCAGCCCTCCTCGCGTTCCTTCATGCCTGTCCGCCACAGCAGCTTTCCTTCCCCGTGTGCGACATCGAGACAGACGATATGACTCTCATGTTCGCGTAAATCTCGTGCCGATTTCCCTGTGATTGGTGAGCCCATGCGGGCGTACAGGCGCCCCCCAGACTCCGCTAGCGTATACCTAGGAATCCCCACAACGAATTGGTCCGACGATTTTTGGGGGGGACCACCAGCGTCGTAGATGACAGCCGAACTGTTTTCCGCACTTGGCCAGAGCGGCTCGCCGCTGCGTCGATCGCGGGCGAATATCCGCCGCGAATCGCAATAGAATACGGCGGGGCCGGTCGCAATTGGAAACGTGTTCAACGCACCGCCGGAGAGGAAAGATATTGGTTTGCGTCGTCGTTGAAGCGGGTCATCCGTCCGCTCTTGCCAACGAATTGCGCCGACATCAACCTCGTCGGAAAGCAGCCCGTTTCTCCGAGAGTTCACCGCAAATGTCGGCATGAAGTCGTTCGCAGCCGAGCTTTTTCCTCCATGCGTGTTCTCAACCCGTTCATCGAGGATTTTGACAAGTAATCCCGTGCGCCCCGCCAAAGTTCCCGTGGCTTCGGGAAACATCCGGGCAAAAACTCCGCGTTCCAGTTCTGCTCGACGAAAGTCTCCTTCCAGCAGACTGCAGAGCACCAGCCGCGCGAAAACCTGGGCGCGATCCAAATTTGTGTCGGGAAAGCGCAACACCGGCAATACTTCTCCGACGACCGGAGGTTTTATCAATGGAAGTATTTGCTCCCAAAATCGCCGCGCCGCGCCGACGTCCCCCCTCTCCCAAGCGCGCTCGCCGAGCAACAGGAGGGCATCGTCTCCGTAGCTGCTTGCAAACCCCTCATGCACGACACGTAATAAGAATTCGTCGTCGGATGCGAGTTGACCCGCTTCGTACCAACCTTGCGCACGAGGATCGACGGCTTTTCGATAGACAGTCAATCCCTCGGTTGGAAAGGAGGCAACCAGCAGGTTTGCGTACATCCGTACGTTCAAATAACGTCCGGGCACCAATGGAACCAAAGCGTTCCCTTCCGAAGCAGTGACACGCTCCAGTTCGTCAACTGCTTCCTGCCAACGACCCTCGCGCGCATGCAGCATTGCTGTGGAAAGCTGCCGGGAGGCTTGCCGACTGGTCTCGAGAGAAATCGATTCGCGAAATCGATCGGGTGGAGACGCCGCGTCAATCCGGGGCGCATCTCTCTGAGCCATGGCGGTCGCGCAACAGAATTGACCGATGAAATAGAGCCCCGCGAACAGCCGCCACGGATGAATCAGTCGTCGGGTTCGCGAACCAGGCATGATACGGTTCTCCCGCACATGGCGGGGAGCATCACGATTCCCGCAGTTTATGGCCAATCCAGAAGACAACGATTCCGGCAAGCAAGAGAGCCGGCATAACGACCAGCGGAAATTTAAAATTCAACTGCCAAAGGATCAGCAGCGGGAGGAACACCAGCGCGGCAAATTGCAGCAAAAACCCGATCTGTTGCCGCATTGCTGTGCCATCCCGCTGCGGAGATCCATTAAGCCAAAGCGTTGGATGCCAAGACCACTACTTACCGTCGCTCAAATCCGCGGCGGTCAGCTTGATCGCTCCGAGGTCCGTCGATCCGCCCGATTCGACCTTCACTTTGAAGCCCCGCTTCGTCCCCGCGCTCACCCAACCTTTGCTTTCCTGCCAGACCATGAATTCATGCTCACCGACGGGAAGCTTTTCGATTTTGAACTTTCCATCCTTGTCGGTCACGGCGGCATACGGATGATCGAGGATCAGCCAATGCGCCACCATCCACGGGTGGATGTCGCACTTCACTTGGATCGGGTTACTTTCGGGCGACTTATGGACATATGCCGTTCCCTTACGTTCGTTGGGGGCAATCGTCAGATTCACCGCGGTATTACGCAACGGGTAGGTATGAGTGTTATGGCTGATGGTATCCATCGACTTGACGAGCACGGTCTGGTCGGTTCGCACAAACAGGCCGTGTGGAAGGAATTTGCACCCCTTCTGGTCGAAAACGATTTCTTTCTCTTTACTCGCCTTCAGCGAGGGATGCACGTTTTTGGGGGCCTTCCGCAAGAAAACAAAGATATTGGCGATCCCTTTTGAGTCCGGATCGACGACGATCGATTCGTCGGGTACGTTTTCGGCCGCACAGACTGTGGGATCCTTTGCTGCCGCGTCTCCCTTTTTGACCAATAACTTTGGCGCGGGCACGGCTCCATCGAGTACAAATTGTCCGGAGATATCGCCGTAACCGTCCTCGAACGCGAACGCGGTACCTGCAGCCCAGCAAGCCCAGACCGCCAACCCTAACAAACAACCACGCAATGCCTTGATTTTCATACTTGTCCCACCTCGAACGATGCGAAGACTCGAGTTTCCACTGAAGATTCGACAACCAGCTCTGGGGATTCTGACCGGCAGCTGGAGACACATTCCGGTGACATCCTAAGGGTATCGAATCCCCGGCTGGTTTGCGACCGAACTCCAGTGGAGGCACTTTTCTCCCGGATTTGGCGATGTTTCCATCGATCCCCGCTGACCGACGCAGTCTGCGACCAAGACTCTCATATGACCGTGACGGAACGGAAACATCGAGGAGAATGCGGTTTAGTAATAGAGTCCTTGCAGTGGCAGATTCCGACCCGCACAATACACAGGCGATGGACAGACCTTCAGGATATGAATACTGCCGCCATGCTCCATTCGACATAGTCTTTCTGACAGGGCCCGGCTTCCGATGCTTGCGAAACTCTCAACCTATTCGCTGTACGGTATCGAAGCGAAGCCGGTGGATGTTGAGGTCGATATCTCTCCTGGTGCCTTGCCAAAAACGATTTTGGTTGGGCTGGCGGAAGCCGCGGTTCGAGAGAGCACGCACCGGATCGAACGGGCGCTCGTCAACAGCGGCTACACGCGTCCGATCGATCGCATCGTCATCAATCTCTCTCCCGCCGATCTCCCAAAGGAAGCTTCATCCTTCGACTTGCCCATCGCGCTCGGTTTACTGACCGCCAGCAATCAATTGCAATCCGAGTTGTTCGAACAATTCGCCGCCGTGGGCGAGCTGGCATTGGACGGCAGCGTCCGTCGTGCGAAAGGCGCACTCTCGATGGCGCTGGCCGCCAAGGAACAGGGAAAACGCGGGATCGTGCTCCCGTCCGAGAATGCCCATGAAGCGGCCGTCGTGGAAGGGATCGAAGTAATTGCCGTCAGCTCCCTGGCGGAGGCGGTCGGTTTCTTTTCCGGCCTGCTGGATGTTTCTCCGGTTCGATTCAGCTGGCAGGAAGCGGTTCGTGATTACGGCCAATATGCCATCGACTTCGCGGACGTGAAGGGACAGGAATCCGCGAAACGTGCTGTCGTGGTCGCGGCAGCCGGTGCACATCATCTGCTGATGATCGGTTCTCCCGGCACGGGAAAAACGTTGCTCGCACAAAGGCTCGGCAGCATCCTGCCGCAACTCTCTCCGGAAGAGAGCTTGGAGACAACGCGCATATACAGCGCCGTAGGAAGGCTCGCGCCAGATCAACCGCTGATGCTGCTTCGCCCATTTCGTTCGCCCCACCATACCATCAGCGAAGCCGGTCTCGTCGGGGGAGGCAGCACACCGGCGCCGGGAGAAATCTCGCTGGCGCACAACGGCGTTTTGTTCTTGGATGAACTTCCGGAGTTCAATCGCCGCACGCTCGAAGTCCTGCGCCAACCGCTTGAGGAAAACTGCGTCACGATCTCCCGGGCAATCGGTAGCGTTACGTTTCCCGCCAATTTAATCCTCCTGGCGGCGATGAACCCCTGCCCCTGCGGCTATCGCGGTGATCCCAAGCGACAGTGCAACTGTAACCCGATGCAAGTTGAGCGCTATTTGGCGCGGATCAGCGGCCCGTTGCTCGATCGAATTGATATTCACATTGAGGTGCCTCCTGTTCCTTTTCGCGAGCTGTCCGATTCTCAAGCCGGCACCACGAGCGAACAAATGCGCGCACAGGTGATCGTCGCCCGCGAGATTCAGCATCGCCGATTCGAGGGGCAAATGAACCAGTGCAATGGCAAGATGTCGCCGCCGCAAATTCGCCGATTTTGTCGGCTCGACAAGGAAGCAGAAACACTCTTGAAGGCCGCCATGGAAGAAACCGGCCTATCTGCCCGCGCGCACGACAAAATCCTCCGGGTCAGTCGAACAATCGCTGACCTGGAAGGAAGCGATCGTATTTCAGCCGTTCATTTGAGCGAAGCCATCAACTACCGGACGCTCGACCGCAGGTATTGGACCTGAGCCGTGGAATGCCAAGTCCTCAAACTCTAAGACACCGCTTTCGAAATCCGTGAAGAGACTGGCGATGAAGCGCTGTGACTGGGCTTGTACCGAACTCTCGATGGCTTATCACGACGCCGAATGGGGAGTACCGGTGCATGACGACCGGACATTCTTTGAGTTCCTGACTCTCGAAGGAGCCCAGGCGGGGTTGAACTGGGAGACGATTCTCAAGAAGCGCGAAAACTATCGATCGGCCTTCGACAACTTTGACCCCGAAAAGGTGGCCCGCTACTCGACCAAGAGGATCGAGCGGTTGTTGAAGGATCCCGGCATCGTGCGCAATCGATTGAAGGTCGAATCGACCGTAAAAAACGCCCGCGCTTTTCTAAAGCTACAGGAGGAGTTCGGCAGCTTCGATCACTATGTCTGGCGATTTGTCGACGGCAAGCCCATTCGCCATCAATGGCGCGCCATGCACGAACTCCCCGCCCGCACGCCGGTATCGGATGCCCTCAGCAAGGATTTACTGAAGCACGGCTTCAAGTTCGTCGGATCGACGATTTGTTATGCGTTCCTGCAAGCCACCGGGCTCGTGAATGATCATCTCATGGGGTGTTTTCGCTACCGTCAAATTGACTGACGCTATCGGAATTATCCCTTCTTTCAGCCCGTTGGAGCCGCGGGTTTTTTCGGCACAACCGGATCGGCCGATCCCATATTCGCGGTGTGATCGTTCCATTTTTCCGGGGTGTCCCCTTTTTTCAACGAATTCTCCCAGAGC
>CAZVJA010000175.1:0-11231 GCA_964626885.1 uncultured Planctomycetaceae bacterium
CTCGTAGTACACGTTTCGCTGCCGGGGGATGTAGCCGCATTCGCTAATCGCCCTCCGGATCGTGTCGAGGCTGAGGTAATAGACCGTGCCGGCCTGCGCCACGACGTTTTCCTCGATCATCAGGCTGCCCATATCGTTGGCACCAAAGAACAGCGCCACCTGCCCGATCTTCTCACCTTGTGTCACCCACGAGGATTGGATGTTCGGAAGGTTGTCGAGATAGAGCCGGCTGACGGCTTGCGTTTTCAGATATTCGAAGGCTCCGGCAGGCGGGACATCCGCCATGTCGGTGTTCTCCGGTTGCATAGTCCAGCAGATGTACGCCGTGAAGCCCCCTGTTTCGTCCTGCAATTGACGCAACCGTTCGAGATGCTCGATTCGTTCCGCCAACGTCTCGATATGGCCGAACATCATCGTGGCGGATGAGCGTCCTCCCATTTCATGCCAGACACGATTGACGTTCAGCCAATCGTCGGTGAGCACCTTGCCGCGCGTGATTTCCTTGCGGACTCGATCGACGAGAATCTCACCTCCTCCCCCCGGAAGGCTGCCGAGCCCCGCCGCCTTGAGACGTTCGAGCACAGTCTTCAGCGGGAGCTTACTGATCTTCGTGAAGTGGTAGATTTCCGGCGGACTGAAACCGTGGATGTTGACGTTCGGGAAGTGGGCTTTGATGTCCGCCAGCAGCTCCTCGTACCATTCGAGGGGGAGCTTCGGGTGCAGCCCCCCTTGCATCAGGATCTGGTCGCCGCCGAGTTCGACCGTTTCTTCGATTTTCTTGAGAAGCACTTCGCGTGAGAGAACGTAAACCTCGGGGTGATCCGGCGGACGGTAGAACGCGCAGAAATCGCAGACGGCGGTGCAGGCGTTGGTGTAGTTGATGTTGCGGTCGATGTTGTAAGTGCGGAACGGCTCCGGGTGCAGGCGGCGCGTGACGGCATCGGCCGCATGCCCGAGCGCAACAAGGTCGTGCGATTCGAGAAGCTGCAAGCCTTCTTCGGGCGTCAGGCGTTCTCCCGCCACCGCTTTGTCAAGCAGGGGCGCAATCTCGGAAGACAAGTTCCACTCCTTCAGGGGCGAGCCCCAATCGAACCGACAATTCATGAAACAGCCTCAGGCTGCTCCGTTCCGCCGATCCCAGTCGAAAATACAGATTGTCGTGCAAGTATCGCCGCGCCGTCTGCTCGCTGATTCCCACGAGCGGTGCTTCGCGCCGGGCAATCGCGTCCAGCTTTTGCAGTCCGGCGTCGCGGGCACGGCTCAGTGCATCTTCAATGGGGCCGAGTTCCGTGCCGGCACGCGTTGCCCACAACGCAAATACAAAGGGGAGGCCGGTCCACTTCAACCATTCTTCCCCCAGATCCCACGTGACGTGGAATGGCTCGTCGG
The DNA here is from genome assembly GCA_964626885.1 of uncultured Planctomycetaceae bacterium. GTDB lineage: Bacteria > Planctomycetota > Planctomycetia > Planctomycetales > Planctomycetaceae > CAZVJA01. The sequence goes on from CAZVJA010000175.1 coordinate 1,390, forward strand.
GAGCATGCATCGCGCGGTCGCCGATGAGCAGCACCGCGTCCGCCTGTGTCGAACGGATGCTGTTTTCCAGCGGGAGGGTCTCGACCGTGGGAGTTACTCCGTATCGTTCCGCGAGGATCACTTGCGCGAGCGTCGCGCTCGTTCGCGAACCTCCGTCGAGCGCCAGGCGGCGAATTTCGCCCGGCTCCACGCGGCTGTACAGCTTAACGCTCATCACCGGGCCGCGCGTCGCGACGCAGGCATCCGAGACCACCTCGTAATCGGGATTCCGCAGGCACTCGATCGATGGAATCAGCGCGACGTCGAGCAGGCCAGCTTCGAGGTTGTCGGCCAGCCGGCTGGGATAATCGAGAATCAACTCCCCGTCGCCAATGAGATCCGCAAGCCCCTCGATCAGCGGCTTGGAATTTAGATAGTTGACAGCACCAATCCGGATTGGTCCTTCAATCTCCGCGGTCATCGTGGCTTCCCCCCACAATCGAAACTGTCACTCATCCGCCAGTCCGTTCCAGAACCATGCGCGAGATGGCCGATCATAACACGCCAAGCAAGACCCAGATTCCGGAAAGCGGGGCTGCTGACGACGCAACCCATTCGCACCCGGAAGATCATCGTCATAGAATGCGAAATCGTGACCGGCGGTTCAAGCGAGCAGACGGCAGGAATTTGAGAACAGTCTCCGATCAGAAATACTCCCGAATACATCGATTTTGACTCATACTCCCTGAAAATAGAACCCGCAGGACCAGGCGGCGATTAACGCGTTTTTGATGTCGATTGACCACGGTCGGACATGACGGTCAAAATAGCGGTGAAATTTCCGAGGTTTGTTCGTCGGTGTCCGCGGTAACGGTCGGTCGTGGATCTCCCCGTTTCCGCGAGCGCCGGCCTGCCGCTCTCCAATAGGCCGCTCCTGAAAGTTTGAACATGGCTCCGTTGAAAGTCGCGTTGATTGGAATGGGAACGGTCGGGAGCGGAGTCGCCCGGATTCTGCAGGAGAACGCCGACCGGATCATTCGCCGAGCGGGGCGGCCGATCGAGATTCGCCGCGCGGTTGTCCGGGACACGAAAAAAGCCCGCGCTGCGAAGCTTCCGGCGGGCGTGCTCTCGACCGATTTGCAGGGGGCGGTCTCTGACGAGCAGGTGGATGTCGTCGTCGAGCTGATGGGGGGCATTCACCCTGCTCGCGAGGTGGTGCTCTCTTCCCTCGACAAGGGAAAAGATGTGGTCACCGCCAATAAGGCGTTGTTGTGCGAGCATGGTGACGAAATTTTCGACTTGGCCCGGCGGCAAGGCAAGTCGGTCTCGTTCGAAGCGGCCGTCGCCGGCGGGATTCCGATCATCGCAACCGTGGCACGTTCCATGACCGCCAACCAGATTGTCTCGATCGAGGCAATCCTCAACGGTACCAGCAATTACATCCTTACCGAAATGCTGACCAAGTCCCGCTCGTACGACGATGTGCTGGCCGAGGCGCAGAAGCTGGGCTACGCGGAAGCCGATCCCACGATGGATGTCGATGGGACCGATGCCGCGCAGAAGCTGGTGATTCTCGCGCGGCTGGCGTTCGGCACCAAAGTCCGTCTGCCCGACTTCACCCGGCAGGGAATCGACTCGCTCGAGCTGGCGGATCTGAAATACGCGGACGAGCTCGGCTACACGGTGAAGCTGCTGGCGATCGCAAAGCTCGTCAATGGGCAACTGGAAATGCACGTGCAGCCGACGCTTGTGCGGCAGGATCGTCCCATCGCGCAATGCGGCGGCGCGTTCAACATGATCTCGTTGGAAGGGGACGCGGTCGGCAAGACGTGGTACTCCGGCGCGGGGGCGGGGCAGATGCCGACCGCCTCAGCCGTTGTCGCGGATCTTATCGACGTCGCGACGGGGCGGGCCGCGCAAACTTTCGCGAGGCTCGACATGGGAGAGAGCGGCCCGGGCATTCCGCTGCAGCCGGCGGACGAGATAGCGAATCGGTACTACCTGCGTTTCAACGTGATCGACCGTCCGCACGTCTTCGCCGATATTGCGGACATTCTCGGCCGCAACGGCATCAGCTTGGCGTCGATCATTCAGCACGAAGCGCCGGAAGAGGCCGAGGAGTCAATTGTGCCGCTGGTGGTGATGACCCACCGCACCAGCCACGGCAAGCTGCGCGCGGCTGACCGGGAGTTGACCGGCCTCAATTCGCTCCGCGGCCCGTGGGTGAGCATGCCGGTGGCGGATTGAACAACCGGCTAAGCATGAATCTCTGTGACGAGAATCTGTGTGCGCACGGGCGGGTTTTATTTTGATCGACGAATCGTGACTGGCGAATGAGGATGGTTCAACGTGGAACCACGGAGATTGTCGACCTTACTGTCGCGAGCCCTGCGGTTGCGCTGCCCGCGTTGCGGCGGTGGGAAGTTGTTTTCGGGATGGTTCGCCATGTTCCCCGCCTGTCCGAGCTGCAAGCTGAAGTATGAGCGCGCCCCGGGTTACTTTTTGGGATCGACCTACATCAACTACGGCCTGACGTCATTGCTGATGACAGCGACGTATGTCTCACTTCGGTTCGGTGTGGGATATGGAAATAGCGTTGTCATGCCGCCGCTGGTTCTGTTCGTGATCGCGTTTCCGCTTTTCTTTTTTCGTTATGCCCGCGCCCTGTGGCTGTCGTTCGATTTTTACTTCGACGCCTCGGGCTTTCCTCCGGACAGCGAGTGATTCCAACAACAAATAAAGGTTGGATGTCGAACCAGCGAGAAGAATCTGTCGCGCTGGGCGGAATGCATCAGCTTTACACAAAAACAATGGAGCGAATCATTCCGCAGTATTGCGTCCACCCTAAAACGTATGGTTGTCTGGTTTGTTCCATGCCCGCCTGAAGCTGCAGGCATGCACCCTTGACGGAACCTTTTAGCAGCCCGTGAAAAACGAAGCCACGCGCGCCAGAGAAAAATGTCTGGCCCCCGAACACAGGGAATTTCTTGTAATTCCGGAGCACAGACATTCTTGTCTGTGCAATTTTCAACGGGCTGTTAGCGTAGATGGACTACTACTTTTCGTACAAAGCTGGCGCCGCCCCCCGGTTTTGAAGCGCCGGCTACTGATGTGCCGGATCAGCATTTGCGCGAGCGGGGGCTTCCGCACTCCGTGTCGGCGCGAGTGCTGGCGCCGCGGCAGTCGCCGGAGCTCCGAAGGGGGTGACGATGGCGGTTTGCGTGCCGCCATACAGCGGCCCATTCGACGCCCATTGCGATCCGGCGGTCGCTGCGTAAGGGTTGCTCAGCGCGGCGAGCCGCGATTGCACCTTTGGCTGGAAACGGTTGAAAGCGAGTGATCGCTGATACATCGTGGCGGCCTCCGCCGTGCGGCCCGTCTCCTGGTAAATTTGGCCCAGCTGAGCCGATGCAACGGGATGGTTCGGACGCAGCGCGAGAGCCTGCTGCAGCGCCTGCTCGGCGCCGGCCAGGTCTCCCGATTCACGCTTCAGCCACGCGGTTTCGATTTGGGCGCTAGCCGAGTAGGGCTGCGTGGCGACCCAGGTGGTGATCAGATTGTCGGCCTCCGCCTGACGTCCCTGCTCGCGCATCAATGATGCCAAGCCGTGATACGACGGCTGATGACTGGGGTTGATGGCCAAAGCACGTTGGTACGTTTGCTCTGCAGAGGCGATATCTCCCTGCTTCTTCATCGAAGCGGCGAGGTTATGCACGTAGCTGGCGTTGCGGGGATCATCGGCGACGGCGCGATGAACCTCCTGCCGCGCGGCGGTGTAATTTCCCTGGCGATAGAACATCGCTCCGCGCTGGTTGTTGACGTATCCGCTGGTTTGATTGCAGCCGCACAACGCGGCGGCGAAACAGGCGCTCAGGACGATCGAGAACGTCCCGGCGTAACGATGCGTCTGGGTACGCATTTGTACGCGGCTCCATATTACAAACGGGTAAGCCCGGCGGCGCGAACCGAAACAGCAAAGCCAGATTCGTTCGAGTATCGCCGGACGGCACACACGAGGCATGCCTGCGGGAATGGGTCTTGCGAACAGAAAGGAGAACTTTGGAGTTGGGAGTTTTCCGCGAGTTTTCAGTTGCGGCGGCGTCGCGGGACGCAGCTGCGATTCGGGTAAAAAACAGGCGGAAAACGCCGGTCGTGAGTGAAAGGATGCGGGACAATAGCGGCCGATGGAAATTGCTGCAAGACCATTTGCCGAAAAATCGGCAGAATCTGCGCCCGACGGTTCGGGATGCTCCGGGGATCGTGCATCGAACATGTCGCTACAAACCGGGAGCAACCGCGATTAGAATGGATTTGTTGCCGCCCCGCGGGCCTGTCGCGGCGATTGGGCCGGAGGTGGCGATCCCTCCAGATTCTTCCCATCGCGCGCTCCATAGATTCTCGATCACTGATCCCCGATGCCAAAATCCCTGTTGGAATACGCCGACTGGCTGGACGGCCGGAATCTTACTTGGCCCGCTCCCCCCAAGCCGATCCCGACGACGATTCCACCCCGTGTGAAACCGTTGCGGGGGATTCGCGCCGTGACCTGGAGCATCTATGGCACGCTGCTGCGTATCTCCGACGGGCAGTTGCTGTTCCGCCACCCGCAGCAGATTCGCATGCAGATCGTACTCGAAAAGATGAACCGCGAGTTCAACATGTGGAACAGCATGTATCGCACGCCGGGGGCTCCTTGGGAGTACTTGCTGCGACGCTACGAAAAAGCTCTCGAGCAGCAGGAGTTGACCAGCTCACCGCAGATCGGAGATTTTCCCGAGGTGCATGCGGGGCGTGTCTGGGCAAAGATCGTCCGGGAGCTGCAGCAGAAAGAGTACAACTACGAAGAAGCGTCGTACGGCGATGTCGAGGAGTTCGGCGAAAAGCTGGCGTACTTTTTTCACACGTCGCTGCAAGGGGTGGAGGCAGCTCCGAATGCGCTCGCGGCGGTGATGGCCGTTGCCGGTTCCGGAAAGCGGCAGGGGCTGCTGGCCGACGCCCAACCCTTCACCCTGGTGCAGATGTTGCGGGCTTTTCGCGAGCAGGGTAAACTACCGCCTCTGGCCGGTTTGTTCCCCCCCGAATGTTCGACGCTGTCGTATGAGGAGGGAATTCGCAAGCCGTCCACTACGTTATATTCCCGGTGCTTGGAGCGGTTTCAACGGTTGGGAGTTGCTCCCGATGAGGTGCTGCACGTCGGCACCCGTATTCAGGATGATCTGGATGCAGCCCGCCGCGCCGGAATGAAGGTCGCGCTCTACGCTGGCGACGGCGTCAGCCTGGATGCTAAATCAGAGCAACCGACAGAACCGGAGTTTGAACCCGACCGCGTGTTGACTGACTTATTGCAAATCCGTGATGTTCTGTCGCTGGGTTAGAAAACGCACCCACCCAAATTTTGGCCCGCACGTTTCCCTTTTGAATTGACCGGGATCATCCGCGAGACTTCGACGCATGCCTCCGCAACCGCTTTACGACTATCACCAGTTCGATTTCGACAACCCCATGTTCGGGATCGAGGAAGTCCGCAAAGTGAATCCGCAGCGGCATGAGATGGAACAGCTCTCCGCGGTGGTCTACGTGGATGAAGAAAATCACGGGCTGGTGGGATACAAGGACGTCACCAACAACGAATTCTGGGCGCGCGGGCACATGCCCGATTTTCCCCTGATGCCCGGAGTCGTTCTCTGCGAATGCGCCGCGCAACTCGCCTGCTTTTATGCCAGAAAATATGAACTGCTGGGAGGGGATTATCTCGGGTTCGGCGGCATGGATGATGTCCGGTTTCGCTATCCGGTGTTTCCCAATTGCCGATTGATCCTCGCCGTGAGGCTGACGTCGCTCAAACGGGCTCGCCGCGCGGAATTCGCGTTCCAGGGATTTGTTGACGATCGCATGGTCTTTTGCGGTTCAATGCTCGGTGTGCCGATTCACCGCGATCAGCAGGCGGCCGTGACCGACACATGACACGCGTGCCTCCCGTCGATTTGAAACCGTACTTCCTCACGCTGGCCGACTTCGAAGGTCCGATTGACTGGAAGACGTTCTTCGGAAACGACCATCCCGTCGAGATCGACGTCGGCAGCGGGCGCGGCTTATTCCTCGTCACTGCCGGCACCGAGAACCCCGAGATCAATTTCCTCGGCATTGAACTCGACTACAAGGAAGGTCGACGAGCCGCCCGCCGCCTCAAGAAACGGGAGATGCCCAATGTGCGCGTCCTCGGGGGTGATGTGCAGACCGCTTTCGACCGTTTGGTTCCCCCCGGTTCCGTCTCGGCCGTGCATGTCTACTTTCCCGATCCGTGGTGGAAGCGAAAGCACAAACGTCGCCGGGTCTTCAACGACGACTTCGTCCATCGATTGACGGTGGTGCTCAAGCCGGGGGGGGAAGTCCATTCCTGGACCGACGTCGCGGATTACTTCGAAGTCATCTCCTCGCTGATGGACCACCATGCGGCGTTTGAGAAGCTTCCCCCCCCTCCCGAACGCCCCCCGCAGCACGACCTTGACTATCAGACCAGCTTCGAGCGCCGTAAGCGCCAGATCGGCAGCGTCATTCATCGTGGCCGCTGGCGAAAGCGCTAGGCCGCGCCGATCGGCGAACTTGCCCCCACTTGGAAGAGGCGTTTGACGGCGAACTCTCCGCTTCGGAATAGGGCCATTTCTCCAGCATAGGTGTACAAAACGGTGCACGCTGCGGGAATTCATGGGAAATCAATCCTCCCATACTTGCGGGCCCCCACTTGCGCGTACAGACTGGTGGGTCGGGGAAAAATACGTCGACTTTAACGCGCCTGGGGCCGGGCAAGGGGAGTGCTGGAACATGATGCGAGGTCTGAGATGGGGAATGCTCTCGATGGTCGCGGCGGGCCTGTCAGCGACGTTGTTTGCGGCCGAGCAACACAAGCCGCAATATACCGCCACGAGTCTCGATGAGGTCGATTCCGACTTCGCATTTCAGGGAGAATACTACGGCTCCCTCGATACCGGCGGAGGAGTCCCGTGGCACGGCATTGGCCTGCAGATTGTCGCCAAAGGAAACGGCACTTTCGAGGGGGTTGAGTACTCTGGCGGTCTTCCGGGAGCAGGCTGGACCGGCGGTCTCAATAAGATCGCTCTCTCTGGTGTTCGCCAGGGAGAGACTCTGCTGCTGCGCGACGCCGATGGCGCGCACAACTTCGTCATCGAGAACAACACCGCACAGGCTTATTACACCGGCTGGCAACCGGTCGGTCAAATCGCCAAGGTGATCCGCCAGAGCCCAACCCTCGGATTACGGGCACCCTGGGGCTCCAGAATTCTGTTCGACGGATCGGATGCCGCTCAATTCAACGGTGGTAAGGTGACTTACGACGGCCTGTTGCAAGCCGGAGCGGAGTTCAAAAACACCTACGAAGATTACACGCTGCATGTCGAATTTCAGCTCCCATACATGCCCTACGCACGGGGGCAGGGGCGATCGAACAGCGGTGTCTATCTGCAAAGCCGTTATGAAGTGCAAATTCTCGACTCGTTCGGTCTCGAGGGGGTCGAAAACGAGTGCGGCGGGCTGTACAAATTCCGCGCGCCGGACGTCAACATGTGCCTCCCGCCGTTGAGTTGGCAAACTTATGACATTGAATTCACCTCGCCGCGCTACGATGTAAACGGTCTGAAGTACCGCAATGCGCACGTGACGGTGTGGCATAACGGGGTGATGATTCACAACAACGAGCCGGTGTTCAACAAGACCGGCGGCGGCGCCCAGGAAAGCCCCGAACTGTTGCCGACCAAGTTGCAGTTTCACGGCAACCCGGTCCAATTCCGCAACATCTGGATCGTCGATCGGCGGGAGTCGAAGTCCTATGCCGGGCCGACGCTGCAATCGATCCCCGCGGGCCCGGTGGGTCGACCGCCGGTGCGGCAATTGTTCGGCCAGCAGCCGTTCCCCGCAACCGCGTTCGAGCCGTCCGGCTACTACTATCGATTCGGCAGCCGTTGCGCGAACTGATTCTCGATCGATAAAACCGGTGAATCGACGACGAGCCGAGAGAGCAATCTCTCGGCTCGTTTCATTGCGCGGACCTGGTTCGGACGAAAATCAGGCAGTAGGCGCGCAAGCTTTGCGTGGTTTCGCGCCGCGCTCCACCACTACTCGATGATGATGTCCCGCACGCTTTTGCCGCCGGGGATCATCGGCAGCACGTGCTCTTGGTACGGGCAGATCACGTCAAGCAGATACGGGCCTTTGTGGGCGAGCATCTCGGCAAGCGCCTGCGGGAACTCTTTCTTGCTTCGCACGTGCCGTGCCTTGAGGCCAAACCCTTCCGCGATCTTCACGAAGTCGGGATAGGTGAACTCGCCGAACGTCCCGTCCCCTTCGCCGACCGCCTCCGGATGATCGATTGGCCCGAGGTAGGTGTGTGCCCGCTGACCGTCCATGAAGCGGTCTTCCCACTGCACCACCATTCCCAAATGCTGGTTGTTCAACAGCAGGATTTTCACTGGCAGCTTCTCGCAGTGCAGCGTCGCGAGCTCTTGAATGTTCATCAGCATGGAGCCGTCGCCGTCGATGTCAACCACCAGCTTGTCGGGCAAAGCCGCCTGCACTCCCATCGCGGCGGGGAGGCCGAAGCCCATCGTTCCCAGACCGGAGCTCGACAGCCAGTGACGGGGGCGCGAGAACTTATAGAATTGAGCCGCCCACATCTGGTGCTGTCCCACGCCGACTGCGATGTACGCGTCCTTTTCTTTTGTCTGCCGGCAGAGCTCGTCGATCGCATATTGCGCGAGAATGTTATCCCCGGCATCGGCATAACGGAGCGGATAACGTTCCTTCCACTCGGCGATCTGGGTGTTCCATTCGTCAAGCTGCGGAATATCGTCGTTGGTCAGTTCGGCGTTGAGCGCCTTGAGGACCGGCAGCACGTCCGAGACGATCGGAATGTGCGCCTCTTTGTTTTTGTGCAGTTCCGAAGGATCGATATCGACATGCACGATCTTCCCATGCTTGGCGAACTCCTCCAACTTGCCCGTCACCCGGTCGTCGAACCGCACGCCGAACGCCAGCAGCAGGTCTGCCTCATTGATTGCGTAATTCGCGTACACCGTGCCGTGCATGCCGAGCATGTGCAGCGATTGCGGATGATTGCCGGGAAACGCACCGATCCCCATCACCGTGGTGGTCACCGGAATGCCGGTCTTGAGCGCGAACTTCCGCAACTCGTCCGACGCGCCGGAATTGATGACCCCGCCCCCCACATACAGAATCGGCCGACGCGACCGCTTCACCGCCGCGATGATCTGCTTGATCTGCTCGGGTGCCGCGTGCCGAACCTCGGGATGATAGCCCGGCAGGTTCATCGGTGGATCGAAGTCGGGCGCCTCGTCCTGCGTCGCCAATTGCACATCTTTGGGGAAGTCGATCAGCACCGGGCCTGGCCGGCCGGTCTTCGCCACGTAAAACGCTTCTTTTACTACCCGCGCCACGTCTTCCAGCCGGGTGATCATGTAATGATGCTTGGTGATCGCGCGGCAAACCTCGACGGTCGGCGTTTCCTGAAATGCGTCGCTGCCGATCACCTGCTGCGCCACCTGCCCGGTGATCGCGACGATCGGCACGCTGTCGAGCTTGGCGTCCGCCAGCGCGGTGACGAGGTTCGTCGCCCCCGGGCCGCTGGTCGCCATGCAGACCCCCACCTCGCCGGTCGCGCGGGCGATTCCCTGAGCCGCGAAGCCGCCCCCCTGCTCGTGTCGCGGCAGGATGGTGCGCAGCTGATCCTTGAACTTCACCAGCGCCTGGTGCAGCGGCATGCTGGCACCGCCAGGGTAAGCGAAGACATGCTTGACCCCCTGATGGACCAGGGCTTCGACCAGAATCTCGGC
>CAZVJA010000176.1:0-11212 GCA_964626885.1 uncultured Planctomycetaceae bacterium
ACATTTCCTTGGCCCAGTCCCAGCGATAGGAGAGATGCTTGTCGTTGAAGATCGGGACGAAGCGGTTCGAGTCTTTCATCACCGCGACGATCTCGTCGAAGAATCGCTTGCGGGGATATTCGACCTGCCCGAGTTCGTTCGTCGGATATTCGCCATGTTCGCCGATGGAGAGGACCGCATCGACCGCGAGCTTCTTCCCGCCAAGCGTGAGAGCCTCGGCAATCGAGCCGAAGAGGGGGATGTTGAACTGCTTTGCGACGTCGCGGGCCATGTCGCCGTCGTGGAACTGGTCGGCGTAAAACGAAACGACGTCGACGCCGGGGTCGGTCTTCTGGCCGTTGAAGAGATACGGCACCAGGAAGTTTTCGAGAATGACGTGCGCGTGCAGACGATGCCGGAAATCGGTGAAGACGGCAGCGACTTTCGGGCGCTTGCCGGATTCGGCGGCGTGCGACAGGCCAGTGATGAACGCTCCCGGTGCGACGGCGGCCGCCCCGGCGGCGAGCGTCGCACGGCCGGCGGTGTGGAGAAAATCGCGGCGGGAAAATGTGGCCTTTGTCATTCCTGTATCTCCTGTGTTGCAGTTCTCGGCATGTGATGTTGACTTCCTGGATTTCAGCCGGGCGCAGCCCGCGGACTTCTCTGGCTGCTGACCGCTGAAAGCTGATCGCTTCTCGCGGTTTCGACATTCTAACCGACAGGGCGTAAGATGCACGTTGCGAATCGAACCTGCAACAAACAACGGACAAACAACACGCGAGTCATCAATGGGTGTTTACGAAGATTTGGGGCTGCAGCCGATCATCAATGCCTCCGGCGCGGTGACCCGGCTCGGCGGCGCGCCGATGCCGGAGGCGGTGCAACAAGCGTGGCGGGACGCGGCGGCAGCGACGGTGTCGATCGAGCAGCTTCAGGCGGCGGCCTCGGCACGAATCGCAGCGGTCACAGGCGCGGAGGCGGGGCTCGTCACCAGCGGCGCGGCGGCGGCGATGATGCTCGGGACGGCAGCCATTCTCGCGGGAAACGATCCCGCCCGGATGGAACGTTTGCCGCACTGCGACGGCTTTCCGCACGAGATGGTCATCGCCCGCGAGCAGCGCAGCGGCTACGACCATGCGGTTCGCGCGGAGGGGGCGCGGCTGGTGGAGGTCGGCTTTCATGAGATCGTCGCGAACGCCGGCGTGCGGCGAGCCGAAGCGTGGGAGTACCGTGCCGCCATCGGACCGAACACCGCCGGGATTGTGTACGTCTATTCGCCGACGTCGTGCCCGCCGCTTGAGGAAGTTGTCGCGTGCGCGCACGCGGCCGGCTTGTCGGTGCTGGTCGATGCCGCCGGCGAACTGCCGCCGCGCGAGAACTTGCGATCACTGATCGCGGCCGGAGCGGATCTGGTGGCGTTCAGCGGCGGGAAGGCGATTCGTGGGCCGCAGTCGAGCGGCATCTTGTGCGGGCGGAGTGATCTCATTGCCTCGGCGGCGGCGCAGATGCTCGACATGGACGACCACCCGGAACTGTGGAACCCACCGTCGAAGCTCATCAATCGAGACCTGCTCGGCGGCATGCCGCGGCACGGGATTGGCCGGGCGCTCAAGGTGGGGAAGGAAGAGATCGTCGCGTTGCTTAAAGCGTTGGAGCTGTTCGCATCGGGAGCGTACGCGGAGGACGATGCGCGAACGCGGGCACGCCTCGAACGGATTGCGTCTGCGATCAAATCGCCGGCGGCGCGGTGCGCGATCCGCGAGACGCGCGGCGGAGCAGGGGCGCCGCTGCTGGAGATCGCGCTCGATGAAAAGTCGCTCGGCAGGACGGCGTTTGAGGTCTGCCGCCGTTTGCGCGCGGGAACGCCCGCGGTGTACGTTGGGCATGGGCGATTGCCGGAGGGAATTCTCATCATCAACCCGACCTGCGTGCGGGAGGAGCAGGTGGAGGGGTTGTGCAGGCGGTTGAATGAAGAATTGAATTCGTAGGCCAAAAACTCAAGGTGGCCGGAGTCCGAGACATTATAATGCCAGAACCAATCGCGAAGTGAGTGGCCGTGGGCACAATCGGAGAACGACGATGGATTTCCAAATGCGCGGTCGAACCAAGGGTTTATGGCGGGTGACCGGCTGCGTCCTGCTCGTGCAATTGACGGGGTGCGGTTTCTTCGGCCCGAAGCCTATCCCGACAGATTCGATGAAGGCAGTGGCAGAGGGCATCGCCGTCGATGAGAAGTATGAATTATATCTTCGCCACCAGGAGGGACGTTTCCCCGACTCGACGTGCGTGTTTGCAAAGTGGAGTGGAAAAGAGATTGCTGTCTTCGTCTATCCCGAAGAGATTGAGCCGCCGGTGGGGATGAAACGATTGGAGCACAAGATTAAAGACGATGGCGAACTTCTCATCCGGACTGAGACCGAATACCCCGCCCAGTGGGTGCTCAATGGCGAGGAGCATTTAGGGGGAATGAGCATCGTACGGGCAAACAAAACGCAAGAAAACTCAAGCGGCCGGGTGGCACGACCCTGAGGCCTTGCGAAGGGCGTGGTGAGTGTTGATGCTGCTTTGTTCTGGGGTTTCCCGCGTGACGCTCCGTTACGCCCCAGGTTTCGAACCGGGGCACGCTTCGCTTTGCCCCGGCCACCCGAGAACGCAACGGAGCGCGACATCTGTTTCATCGGTCCGCACAGCGGACCCTACGAAAGCGTCAGGAGAAACACTGCCGGACAAGCCGGCAGTGGCACACCAGCGTCGCGAATCGCACTGCTGAGCAAGCTCGGCAGTGGCACACCCGATGGTCCGCACAGCGGACCCTACAAATTCATTCACACGAGCAGGGAACGACCTCTTCGATGACCGGCAGCATCGTTTCCATCATGAATTTGTGGCCGGGGACGTTCGGGTGGCATTGGTCAGTGGTCCAGCTGCCGATGTCGAAGCCTTCGTCGCGCTTTTTGCTCCAGGCGGCGTAATGATCGACGAGCGGAACTTTCATCTCGCGGGCGACTTCGCGGCAGGCGGCGACGAATGGTTCTAGCCGGACGTTCGGATGTTCGCCGACGCCGTTCGGGCCGGCTTTATCTCCCCAGCGGGGCTCGGTCATCAGGATCGGTTCGATCTTCGCGGCACGGAGCCGCTTCACCAGCTCGCGAAGGTTATCGCGGAACTGCTCGACCGTCAGCCGGCTGGTCGTCGCCCCTTTGTCGACATAGCTGTCGTTGGTGCCGTACATGATGGTGACGAAGTTCGGCTTCTTCGCGAGGACGTCTTTCTCCAACCGCTGAAGAGCCTGATCGGTCCGTTCGCCACCGATGCCGACGTTCGTGACGCTGACGTGGTGGTCTTTCTTCCTGAGGGCGGCTTCGAGGAACGCGGAGAAAGTTTCTTCGGGACGGACCCCTTCGCGGTACCCTTTGGTGATGGAGTCGCCGAGGGTGACGATACGAATTTCCTCGGGGGCCGCGGGCTTGGCGGTTTTATCGGCGGCCAGAGCCGCGATCGGAAATGTCGTGACGAAAATTGCGAACGCGGCAAACGAGAGTTGCTTATGGATGCGATGCATGCGGCTGTTCCTGGTTTCTCAGATTGTGAGCAGATATCGCGCGACGATCACCCCTCAAGTGAACGACTTCCCCCTCACCCCAGACCTCTCTCCCGCGGGGGGAGAGGGGAGTACTCCCGCCCCCCTGCTTGAGTCGTCCGATGGCAAGTTATCCGACAACAAGTAGTCCGACGACAAGTCGTCGGCTTGGGATTCTGATTCGCTGACTGCTGAAAGCTGATTGCTAACCGCTGAAGGCTGCCCGCTCTATTCCGGTGTGACGTAGGCGGCGGTGATGCCGCCGTCGACGACGAACTCGCTGCCGGTCATGAAGGAAGATTCATCGGAGGCGAGGAACAGGGCCGCCTGAGCCATTTCCCGCGCTTCGCCGAACCGGCCGACAGGAATGTGGACGAGCCGGCGTTGTTTTTTCTCCGGCGTGTTGAGGAAGCTCATCAGGAGTTCGGTGTGCAATGGACCGGGGCAGAGGGCATTGACGCGGATGTTCTCGCGGGCGTGAATGATCGCCAGTTCGCGGGTCATCGAGAGGACGCCTCCTTTGCTGGCGGTGTAGGCGAGTTGCGGCGTGGCGGCTCCCATCAGCGCGACAAACGAAGCGGTGTTGATGATCGACCCGCCCCCCGCGCGGCGAATGGCCGGGATGCCGTACTTACAGCCGAGGAAGACCCCCTTGAGGTTGATGGCCATTGTCAGATCCCAGACCTGTTCGGTCGTCGTCTCGGCGTTGTCGTCTTGCGAGTGCATGATGCCGGCGTTGTTGAACAGGATATCGAGCTTGCCGAAGTTCTTTTCAGCGGCTTGCACCATTTTCTCGCAGTCGGTGGCTTTGGAGACGTCGGCATGCACGAAGACCGCGCGGCCTCCCTGCTTTTCGATCATCGCGACGGTTTCCTGGCCGGCAGCATCGGTAACATCGGCGACGACGATGGCCGCCCCTTCGCGGCTGAAGAGGAGGGCCGATTCGCGGCCGATGCCGCTGGCAGCGCCAGTGATGACGGCGACTTTGTCTTTCAAACGCATGGATGGTTCCTGGGTGTAGAGGGTCAGAGCTGTCAGCAATCAGCGATCAGCAAGAAGAAGTCCAAGGTCCAAAGTCTAAAGTCCAGAGTCGAAAAGACAAGTAGTTGCTACAGGCGGATTCAAAATCGGGAGGGCGAGGCTCCCGCCGAGCCGCTGCATCCGAAAGTCTCTGATTGTGGCGGCTCCGACGGAGCGTCGCCCTCCCATAAGCAAGGCTTTGAAACCACCTCCAGGCCGTCAGCAACGCTTCATGTTCTTTGGAGATTGAAAGGTCAATCCTTCGCCGACTCTCTCTCAGCGATGGCGCGTATGCGGGGGCTGATGGCTTTGGTCGCAGCGACGAAGCCATTGAACAGCCGCTGTTGCGTGGCGTTCGTCGCGGCGGTCAGTTCGGGGTGCCATTGAACCGCGACCAACCAGGGGTGCGCCGCCATTTCGACCGCCTCAATGGTTCCGTCCGGGGCATGTGCCACGACTGTCAGCCCGCCGGCGACGTTTTCAATTCCCTGGTGATGCCAGCTCGTCGCCGTGAACTCGAGATCGACAATAATCTCCGCCAGTCGGGACCCCGACTTCACGCGAATGGGGTGCTCGGCCGGCTCGCGCGGCGGGAGACGATGAATGACATTTTCGCCGACGACGTCGGGGAGATGCTCGTGCAGCGTGCCGCCGAGCGCGACGTTCAGCACCTGCAAGCCGCGACAAATGCCGAAGGTTGGCATGCCGCGATCGACGGCGGTCCGGGCGAGGTGGATTTCGCTCTTGTCCCGCTCATGATCGACACTATAGACCATTTCGTGCATTTCGCCTCCGTAGTGCTGTGGGTCGATATCGCCCCCTCCGGCGAGAATCAGCCCGTCGACGAACGAGGCCACCAATTCGATCGCTTCGTCCCCCGGCGGAAGCAGCACCGGAACGCCGCCGGCGCGTCGCACCGCGTCGACATAATCTCCCGGCGCACGGAAGCGGTTGTCCTCGTCTCGCCCGTAAGTGGTGATGCCGATGATCGGTTTGGTCATGATGAAAACAAGCCTTCAGCGTTCAGCTTTCAGCGATCAGCCAGAAGACAAGGAGGACGGAAGGAGGAAGACAGAGGACGGGAAATCCCAGAGTCCGATTTGCTGAAACCCGAAGCATACTTTGCCCCCTCACCCCCGGCCCCTCTCCCGCAAGGGGCGAGGGGAGAAAAATTCTCGAGCTTGCAGGGCGATAGGATTTATCCCAAATCCCGACCTTTATCTCCTCACTCCGATTCGCTTCATTCAATTCGCAATCAAAAATCCGCAATCGTCTAAATCCGCTCAAAGTACCGAGCCCGTTCCCAGTCGGTGACCGCCTTGTCATAAGCGGCCTGTTCGGTGCGGAAGAAGTGGGCATAATGCTCGACCACTTCGTCTCCGAAGGCCGACTTGGCCAATTCACTCTTCTCGAACAGGTCGGTTGCCTCACCCAACGTTTGTGGGACGTGCTGCAATTCGCTGGCGGAGTAGACGTCTCCCTGGTAACTCTTCGGCGGGGCGATCTTCCGGGCAATGCCGTCGAGGCCGGAAGCGAGCGACGCGGCATAGACAAGATACGGATTGCAGTCGGCTCCCGGCAGCCGGCATTCGATTCGCAGGCTGTTTCCTTTGCCGACGACGCGGAACCCGGCGGTGCGGTTGTCGATACTCCAAGCAAGCCGGGTCGGTGCCCACGAACCGGCCTGATACCGCTTGTACGAGTTCACGGTCGGGGCGTAGAAGGGCATCATTTCCGGCATGTGCGTCATCCACCCGCCGAGAAAATGAAGGAAGGTGTCGGAGCATTGCGCTGGACCAAGATCATGCTTGCCGACAAACGCGCTTCCGCTGTCTGTCCAGAGGCTTAGATGGACGTGGCAACTTGAGCCGGCTTGTTTCTCGGAGAACTTCGACATGAAGGTGACGCTCACCCCCATTTGATCCGCTACTTCCTTGAGACACTGCTTATACAGGCAGTGATTGTCGGCCATCGAGAGGATATCGGAATAGCGGACATTGAGTTCGTGCTGCCCCCGTCCCCATTCCCCCTTGGTGCATTCGACCGGAATGCCCGACTTGGCGAGATGCCGGCGGACCGCGCCATTGTAATGCTCCTCTCGCGTCCCCTGCAGTGCGTGGTAGTCCTCGATGTACCAGCCCGCCGGTTCGAGCCCGGAGTAGTTCTTGGCGGCGGCGTCGCGATAGGAATTTTGGAAAAGGTAGTATTCGAGTTCCGAACCCGCCATCGCGCGGAAGCCCATCCCCTTAGCCGCTTCAATTTGCTTCTTCAAGATCGAGCGAGGCGCTTGCGAGACCGGCTCGTGGCCGGACTCGTGCTCGACATCGCAGAGGATGATCGCGGTTTTCTCCAGCCACGAGGCGGCGCGGAGCGTGCCGAAATCGGGGACGAGATGGAAGTCGCCGTATCCCTTCTGCCAGTTCGCGAACTTGTAGCCGGGGACCGGTTCCATCTCCATATCGACAGTCAACAGGTAATCGCAGGCGTGCGTGCCGCCGTCGGCGACCTGTTCGAGGAAGAAGGCGGCGTCGAAGCGTTTTCCCATGAACCGGCCGTAGAGGTCGGTGAAGACCGCGAGCACGGTGTCGATCTTTTCGGATTTGACAAGCTCCGCAAGAGCAGCGGTGGTGAGCATTCCGGAAGGGTGGGTCATTCAGGATCTTTCAAAGGTGACGACATCGCGCGGCCTAATCTCTGCATCAGCATCACGGAACCGAACCGTCGCTTGGCGTTATGCGGAAGCATCGCCTACTGATGCGCCAGTTCCTGCTCGGCTTGCGCGATGAGGGCGTTTTCTTCTTCCGGCGCCTGAGCGACAAGTCGATGCCGGCTATACAGTAAAAAATACACGATGCCGATCGCGAGGAAAATGGCCACGCCCCAGACCGCCGGGCGATAATCTTCGACGGAAAAGGTTGCCAGCAGCGCCACGATGGAAAGCCCGCCGCCGATGACCGCCCCGGGGATTCCCAGCGGGCTTTTGTAGGGGCGGGGAAGGTCTGGCCGGCTGATTTTGAGCTTGATGTAGCTGGCCATGACCAAGGCATAGGAGATGACGGCTCCAAAGACCGCCATGTTTAGCAAAGCCGCACCCACCAGACTATCGGTTGTTCCTCCCTCGCTTTCGGTCGTGCTTTGCTTGGTGAACTCGATCACAGCCGCGCAGGCCAGCCCCAGAACTGCCCCTAGAATCAATGCTACCCAGGGAGTATGCCTTTGGCCGGTTAGCGATATCGCGCGAGGAATGTAGCCGGCCCGTGAGAGGGCGAATAACACGCGACCATAAGCGTAAATGATCGTATGAAAGCTGGCAATCTGCCCAGCCAGCGCAAGAAGCGTGAGTACTGCCGCGGTTTTTCCTGCTCCGTAGACAGCGACGAATCCGTCTGCAAGGGGGGCTGATGAGTCACCCATGGCCTTGGCGCCGCCGCCGACTCCCGTGTTCAGCACGAGAGTGAAGAGGGACAGTACGAGTAAGGTGGCGATCCCTAGAATCAAAGCTTTTGGCATGTCATTGGCCGCGTTATGCGATTCCTCGGCAGCCAGCGGTAATTGTTCGATTGCCAGATAGAACCAGATCGCGAACGGGAGCGCTTTGAAGATGCCATCAGGTCCGTGTGGCAGCCAGGAACTGGCCCCGGCATGCACCGGTGGAATGTTCCCGAGCAATTGCGGGTCGAACGTGCCTGTCACAATGGCACTGACATAGAACAGACCAAGCACCGCGATCGAAACCAATGTGATCAACAGCCCCACTTTCAGCGTCAACTCCGTTCCGTGAATGTTGATCGCCACAAAAACGGCGTAGAATGTGATCCACCAGACCCAGACCGGAAATCCCGAGAGAAAATGAGAGAGCGAGAAGATCGTCTCAACCTGGAGAAGAAACGTCTGCATATAGCCACCGATGTAATACACAATCACCGCCGGCGTGATGACGTACTCAATCGTGTCGGTGAGACCGCAAATGTATCCCCCCGTGGGACCAAACGCATTTCGCGTAAATGAGAAAAAGCCGCCGGCGTGGGGCAGTGCGGCGGAAAGCTCGGCGATGGTGAAAACCATGCAGATGTACATGGCGGCCATCAAGACGGTGGCGATGGCGAGTCCGCCGAACCCGGCATGTTTCAGGCCCGCGTTCCAGCCGCTGAAGTCCCCAGCAATGACCGCGCCGACGCCGAGCGCCCAGAGAAGCCACCAGCCGGCGCTCTTTTTCAATTGACGATTCTTGAGATATTCGGGATCGACGTCGACGTACCGCGCCATTCCCGACTTTTTTTCGCCCGGTTGCTTATCCGCCATGCAGGTTTACTTTCTCGGCAGTCTGACCGACGTGTGCACGACCGCGAATTCGTCGCGGTGTTAAAAATGCAATTGGACGAGGATAACAGGTGCAGCGCGGAAAATCTGCGGATTCGTTCGTGATTTGTTGGATCGGAAAGTTTTACCGCAGAGAACGCGAAGAGCGCGGAGAAAGACGGAGGATGGTAAAGAGAGTATCGCGTCTGATTTTCCATCCACTATTTTCTAGCCTACATTTTTCGCTTCTCCGCGACCTCTGCGTTCTCCGCGGTAAATCAACGAGCCTGAATCACCGCCAGCGCCCGCTCCGCCCCCTGTTCGCCGCTGTGGATGCAGTCGGGGACTCCCACTCCCTCGAATGCGTTCCCGGCCAATGCCAGTCGCGGATGCCGAGAAAGGCGATCGTTGATCTGCGCCAGCCGATCGAGATGCCCGACGTGATACTGCGGCATCGCGCGCTCGTAACGGGCAACGATGGCGAACTCCGCCTCTCCGCCGACTCCCAGCAGTTCCGACAACTCGCGGCGAACCAATGCGATCAGTTCTTCGTCCGACTTCTCGAACAATTCTGGCTGCAGCGCTCCGCCGACAAAGGTCCGCAGAATCACTCGTCCTTCGGGGGCGCGCCCGGCGAACTTTCGGCTGGAGAAGGACACCGACAGGATTTGCCGCTTCTCGACCGCCGGAATGACCAGCCCGGCTGCGTCGAGCGGGTGCCGAATGTCGGCGAGCTTGTGCCCCGTCACGACGATCGCGCTCGATGCATACTCGATGCTATTGAGCATTGCGGCTAGTGATTGGTCGAACGGTTCGACGAGCGCCGCCACACGGTACGCGGGAATCGCGAGGACGACGGCGTCGAACGTCTCTGAAGCACCACTGTCGAAAGACAACTCATAGCCGGTGCCGGCGGGCGAGGGTTTGATGGCGACCACGCGGGTCTTCATCCGGATCTCGGCCGATGTTGAAATACGGGCGATGAGGGCGTCGAAGAGTTCCGCCATCCCGCCGACGAGGGTCGCGAACATTCCGTAGCGGGCGCCGCTTTCTCCCTTTGGGGCGGTTCGTTGGCCCTGTTCCCGCCGCGCGGCGCGAATCAAACTGCCGAAGTCGCGCTCCCAGTCGAGAAACCGGGGCAAGGTCGCCCGCAGGCTCAGCTTTTCCGGATCGGCGGTGTATATGCCACCGACCAGCGGCTGCACGATCCGATCGAACACCTCACGGCCAAAACGGCGACGCACGAACGATGCGAGTGTTTCGTCCGATGCGCCAGCCTTGCGGCGCGGGATGAAGTATTCGAGTCCCATGCGGAGCTTCCCGAAGGGACTCAACAGCGGCGATGAGAGGACCGGCCAGATCTTCGCGGGCGCCATCAGCAGAAAACCGTCCGGAACTTCGACCGGCTTCCCCTTGCACAACACCAACGATCGACGGCTGGCTGGTTCGGTGGAAATCAGACGCTGCTCCAGTCCCAGCCGGCGGCAGAGATTGAGTGCCCACGGTTTGACGGTAATAAAGGAATCGGCACCGCGCTCGACGAGATAATCACCAATGCGCTCCGTGCCGATCACTCCGCCAAGCCGCGCGCGCGACTCGAACAGAGTCACCTGGACACTTCGTCCTTCCGGGGCACGCTCCGCTTTGCCCCGGCCACCCGCGTCAGTAGAGGTGGTTTCAACACCGTGCAATTGGGAGGGCGAGGCTCCCGCCGAGCCGCTGAGTCCGGATGTCTCTCGTTGTGGCGGCTCCGCAGGAGCGTCGCCCTCCCTGGTTTTGAAACGACCCGTATTGAGTTCGACCAGCCGATGCGCGGCAGCAAGACCACTGATGCCGCCGCCGATAACTGCGATCCGCGTCATCGCCGGCACCCGGTTTCGTGGACGAATTCGACGAGCGCTTTGACGTTCGCGGGATCGACCCCCGGCATCACGCCGTGGCCGAGGTTGAAGATGTGCCCCGCGCGCCCTTCGGCGGATCGAAGCACCGCTGCGGCCTTCTCTTTAAGTACCGGCAATTCCGCGAACAACGCGACCGGGTCGAGATTTCCCTGCACCGCGACGTCGTGACCCACGGTTTGCCAGGCATCCTTCAGATCGACCCGCCAGTCGAGTCCCATCACCTGGCCGCCGGCTTGCCGCTGCAAACGGAGCAGGGCGGCGTTGCCGTGTACGAAGTGAATCACCGGCACGTCGGGGATGATTCCTTCGATGATCGACTTCGTGTAAGGGAGCGCGAACTCGCGATAATCAGCCGGTGAGAGGCAGCCGGCCCAACTGTCGAAGATCTGCACTGCCTGGCAGCCGGCGGCGATTTGCGCGTTCAAGTAACGAA
>CAZVJA010000177.1:0-11205 GCA_964626885.1 uncultured Planctomycetaceae bacterium
ATCTCCGTTTGTGCTCCGATAGTGATGAAGCCGTCTGCATTGCTGAAGGTCGTCACCGAACCGGAGCCCTTGCCCATCGGGTAAGCCGCGAACCCATCCTCTCCCCGCACGAGGGAGACGAGCAGAAACTCGGTCCGGCCACGCTCGGAATTCACACGGATTGGTAGTGTTGCGGGGATGGTCTCACGTTCGAGCGCCGGCCGTCCAGCCATGGCACAAATCACCGGCGCCACGAACTCATGAAAAGTGAAAATGGCGGAAGTCGGAAATCCCGGAAGAATCACCACCGGTTTGCCATCAGTGACAGCGAGACAGATTGGCTTGCCAGGTTTGAGTGAGACGCCATGCGCCACAATGCCGGGTCGCGTGATACGTTGCTGCACCACCCGATACGACAAATCCCCCGCTCCTTTCGAGGTTCCACCCGAGAGCAGGACAATGTCACACTTTAGCCCCTGCTCAAGGACCGCAAGCAATTGCGATTCGTCATCGGTGACAATTCCCAAGGAAATTGGCTCCCCGCCTAATTCTTCGACCGCGCTCGACAGGATCGCGAGATTGGAATCGTAAACTCCGCCGGGAGGAAGCGCGTTGCCCGGCGCGACAATTTCGTCGCCGGTCGAGATAATCGCCACGCGAGGTTTTCGAAACACGTCAACTTCGACGAGTCCGATCGCCGCCAGCACACCGATCTCGCGCGACGTGAGATGTTGCCCGGCGCGCAGCACCGTTTCGTCGCGGGCAATGTCGGTTCCCGCGAACATAATGTTCGCCCCCGGTGGAACAGCCCGGTGAAGTTGCAAAACGCGCACACTATGACCGGATTGTGTATTGTCGGACTCGGCCTTAACGAGTTCCGTATCTTCGATCATCACCACGGCATCGGCGCCGCGCGGCAGCATGCCGCCGGTGGCAATGGGGGTTGCGGTGCCTGAAGCAACGGCTATGGCTGGTTTGACACCGGGCGAGAGAACTTCCGAGTTCAGCCGGACCGACCGCGCGGCTTCTTCCATCGCACCGAAGGTATCCGCGGCCTGTAACGCAAAACCGTCAACGTTCGAGCGGTCGAACGCCGGCACATCCACTGCGCTCGCGATGTTCAACGCCAAAGTACGGCCAAGGGATTGTGCGAGAGGGAGACGTTCAATACCGAGTGGTGCCAGCTTCAAATGCCGGTGGAACCGCGCGGTCGCTTCGTCCCGGCTGACAACGTCGAGAAACTGCTCCTGCCGCGAGGCCGATTCGACGCTGGTTTGTTTTCGGGAATCAGGCATGCGGGTTCGTCACTGGTCGCTGAAGTCTGATGTTCCGAAGCCTGTTCAACCTTTCCCTTCCCACCGCGACTTCATGAAGGCGAGCGCTTTGGTCGCCAAGTGCTCTTCATTGGGGAACATTCGCCGCCAGATTTTGGTGGCGGCCGCGAGATCCGGGAGTGCCAGACCAAACGCTTCCACCATCATCCAGCCATCGTACTTGACTTCTTTCAGCGTGCGGAAGGTTGTATCCCAATCGACGTGCCCTTCGCCGGGGGTCGAGCGGTCGTTTTCGGAAATGTGCACATGCGCCGTTTCCGCGGCACAGTCGCGAATCGCCTGCGCGATGTCCTTCTCTTCAATGTTGGCGTGGAACGTATCGTACATCATCCGCAGGTTCGGGTGATTCACCTCGCGGACGAATCGCGCGGTATCGACGGCACAGTTGAGGAAATAGCACTCGAAACGATTAAGGTATTCGAGCACCAGCGTGACATTTGCTTTTTTCGCATGGTCCGCGACCTGCGACAGAACTTCCTTCGCGTGCTTCCATTCGTCGGCAGTCGGCCCCTGTCCGGTGAATTCGCCGATAGCCGAGTGAAACGGTCCGCAGAGGTGCGTCGCGCCCATCGTCGCACAAACGTCAACCGCCTGCTTGAGCCGGGCGAGGGCCGCCTTGCGAACGTCGGGCGACCCCGAAATCGGATTCGCATCGCCGGTCGAGACGGTCACTGCGGTCCGTTCCAGGCCGAGTTTGTCGAGCGCCTTCCCGAGCCGCTCGTACTTCGACAATGTCATATCGAAGATCGGCACTTCGACACCGTCGTAGCCCCACTCTTTCAACTGGCCGAGCAGCCGGTCATGTGATTCGTTGACCTCCGTAGTCCAGAGCAGCAGATTCATTCCGTATTTCATCGGTGTATTCCTCTACAGGTTTGGCCGGGACCGGGCCGGGTGGAGTTCAATCGCCCTCAGCGAACTCGCTCCAAGGCGAAATCGGCTTCCGGCAACAGGTCGCCGATGCGCGATTGAACGATTTCTCGCGCAGCGACGATCACTGCTTCGATTTCGTCAGGGAGCTGCTTTAGTTTGATGCGACGCATCACCTGATTCAAGCGATAAAGCAGCCGCGCAGGTTGGGTGTAGTCCCGCAGGAACTGTTCCCGGCGAAATAGTGGTAATAACGGCGCGAGCCGTTCCGTCGGCGTGCGCAACATGCGATTGGCCGCCTGCTGCAGCCGATCGGCGTCGAGTTCGTCGAGAACTTCATAATACCTGTCGATCAATTCGGGGTGTTCGTCGATCAGAAGCCCGTCGAGGACAAGTTCCGTCGCCACGTGCCCGAGGAATCCGGGGCGAAAGCCGTCGTCAGGTCCCAGTTTTTCCCGGAATAATGCACCGACATGGGCGGTGATCTCGACAAACCCCCGTGTCCGGTGAAACCACTGGTCGTCGTGGATGTGTTGGGCAATCCCCGCCGCCAACTCGGCCTCAATTGAACCCGAGCCGTCGGCAAACGGAACTACGTGCCGTTCCCGAACCCGCACCCCCCGGTCGGCGACCGAGAGCCAATCCGGGAGTGCCGTGCCAGCCAGGAACCAGGGGCGGTCGGTGAACCGTATTCCATGAGCAAAGTAATTCATGCAGCCTGCAGACTCCCGTTGCCCAGACCCGCTCTATCAGGGACAATCGAGTAAGTGGTCTATTGAATGAGTCATTGTACGCAGATTGGACGTGACGCCGGAACCCCACCCGATGCCCTTGCCCCCTCTGAAGCTGATCATCCTGGCCCGGGATAAAACTCCGCGTATTGAACAGGCGTGGAAGGAGGTAGAGCAGTTTGTGGGGGGCAAGGCCGGAGTCGAGATTGTCGCCGCGGCAGTCATCGACGATGTCGATTTGAGCAGCCTTCACGCGGACCTCGTCATAGTGCTGGGGGGCGACGGTGCGATTCTGCGTGCCTGCCGACAGATGGGAATGAGGCAAATGCCGATTCTGGGGGTGAACCTCGGCCGGCTTGGTTTTCTGGCAGATCTCTCACCGTTGGAGTTTCGCGACAGCTTTTCCCGGATTCGATCTCGGGAATTACAGATCGTCGAGCATCTGATGTTCGAATGCTCGCTGCTGCACGCCGACGGATCGAAGGAATCACATTTAGGGTTGAACGAAGCGGCCGTTCATTCTGCCGGATCTCTACGAATGCTCGACGTGGCGTTGGAGATCGACGGAGAGCGGGTCACAACTTACAGCGGAGATGGCCTGATTATCAGCACTCCGGTCGGCTCGACCGCACATAGTTTGTCGGCCGGGGGACCGATCCTGCGGCAAGATCTGCAAGCATTCGTCATCACTCCCATTTGCCCACACACCCTGACGCATCGACCGGTGGTTGACCGGGCCGAATGCGTCTATCGGATGAGTTTTCCTGAAGTTCATACCGGGGCGATGCTGGTCATTGACGGGCAGGTGCGATTGCCTCTGGGTGAGAAGGACACCGTTGAGCTTCGTCGCGCGCCCGTGACGTTCAAGCTCGCGAAAGTTCCTGGATTCAGCTACTACGCGACGCTGCACCGGAAGCTCGGATGGGGCGGTCAGCACCACCCGCGAATTCTGTAGCCGGGTCCGGACTCACGACGCATTTCGCACGCCGGAGTACTACGGGTAATCCGGGAAAAACGCGGGATTTTCGTCGAGATCTGGTCTCGTCAGCTCCTGGTGATTCTGTTAGCATCCCGCCGACTTTAAGAATTGACTCAACATTCGACTGTTCATGATCTTGCATCAAAGCACGCCGGTTCTATTTCGTGTGAGAATACCGGCGTGCCGCCAGGTTTTCTTAGGGAGATGGGGGATGAAGCGCAGGGATGCCGAGACGAACAAACAACCATCGAAATCGGACTGGCCTCTCCGCCTGTCGGTCAGCATTTCAAGTGGTCCACGGTTCTTCGTCATAGCTGGCATGTTCTACCTCTGGGGAATCGGGGGTGTTGCCGCGAATGCCGCGGAAATTCGGGAGTCGCGCGAACCCATTGAGGCCGCGAAGCCTCTTCCGGGCAATTCGGCTCTATTCCGCCTGGAGTACAAGCTCAAACGCGGTCAGATATTGACCTACGACGTTGAACAACAAGCGTCGATCACCACTCAGAAAGATGCATTTGCTGAATCAACGCACAACAAGTCAACGACCCGCATGCATTTTCGCGTTCTCTCGGTCAGCGATGCGGGAATCGCCGAGCTTGAGTCGTACATCGACCGAGTGCGGATGTCTTATCACTTCGGGAAAGATGATCCGATCGAGTTTGACAGCGACATGAAAGGCCCGCCGCCGCGCGGATTTTCCCAAATCAAGGCCGCGATCGGCAGTCCGCTTGCCCGACTGAAGGTCGACAAGTGGGGGAGTCTCGTCTCCATAATCTCGTTTCGTGGAGACACCAAAGGAGACGAGCAGGATGTTTCGGATGACCCAGCCAGAAATTTCCTGGTCAAGCTCCCGACGGAACCGGTAAGTATTGGCGCCCATTGGACTGAGCAGATTCCCGTCAAGGTGCTGATTACGAAGAATTTGAGCAACACCGTCAAGCTCCTGAGAAAGTACGAACTGCTTTCCGTGGAGAATGGACTCGCAACGATTTCCGTGAAGGCCGAAATTTTGACCCCGGTCAACGATCCGCAACTGCTGGGACAGTTGATTCAAAGGACGCCACAAGGAACAATTCAAATGGATCTCGACCAAGGTGTGATCGTCGCGCGGACGATGAAGACTGACAAAACCGAGATTGGTATCATCGGACCGAAGAGTTCGATGCGAGCCGTCAGCGAACTGAGGGAAACGCTCGTGCCTCCTCCGGTCGTGGCGGAGAAACCTTCCCTCTAGTACTCAGCACGGACGAACGATCCGTATGGACGAACCGATCGCCGATGCCCTGCCGATGCAGCAGTCAAAGCGCGTGGAAATCTCCGCGCAGATGCGCAGCCTGCTGATCGCCGCCCGTCGGATCGCCGTCGAGAACGATGCGGAAGCGCTCGTGATCCTGGCTGAGGTACCGTTCGATTTCGCTGGGATCAAGAAATATCTGCGCAAGGTGCGGCTGATTGTCGCGACCGACAAACCCGATGTGCAACGCGCCGCGCAGGAAGACAGCACCGATCTCGTTCCCCTGCTGCATGAACCACAGACCCGGCAGTTACAGCTCAGCCAGGCGTTGCTGGAAGCAATCGCCGACGAGTTGCTCACGCCGGGAGACAAGATCGTCGCTTTGTATTCTGTGTTCGAGCGGGTGATCATCGATACGATCAGTCTCGTCAATCTCGCGGAGCATCTCGCCAAGTTGACCGCGCGCGACCTGCGGCGACTCGAAACTGAAGTACCCCTGGAAACGCTGCGAATGGTTGTCGATGTGGCGGTCGAAATCGGTCGTGAAGGGCGTGAAGGGAAACCTGTCGGGGCGTTATTCGTCGTCGGGCATCATCGCAAGGTTATGGCCCTGTCGCACGAACAGGTGCATGATCCGTTTAAGGGGTATGGCGTCAAGGAGCGGATGATCCGTAATCCTCGTGTGCGCGAAAGTATGAAAGAAATCTCTCAGCTCGACGGTGCCTTCATCATCTCGGCCGACGGCGTGGTGCAGGCCTCTGGGCGTAATCTCGACGCCCCGGCCAAAGGGCTGTCTCTGTCAAAGGGGCTCGGCTCCCGTCACTGGGCAGCCGCGGCTATTTCCAAAGCGACGAAAGCGATCGCCATCGCGGTTTCTCAATCAACCGGCACGGTCCGTATCTTTCAAGATGGAGTCGTTGTGCTGCGAATTGAGCCGATGGACAGCGCCATGAAATGGTTCGACGTCGATCTCGAACCTCCCCAGTCGGTTGATTGACACCAAGTCACTAGGCGTGCCGCGCCCTTTGTTGTTTAGGGTGTTAATCACGAGCATCACGGGGGGGGCAGGGCGTGACAGTTTTTCCTTTGCCGTTCCTCGATGCGGAACTCTATGCGTCGCAGTTTCGCGAGCAAGGTTTTGCGGTTTTCGCGAGCATCTTCGATAACCGCACCGTTGAGGAATTGCGTAAGGCAATTGCAACAATTCCGGATTGTGATGCCGTCCGCCGGAAACGGAACGTCTACGGTGTCCGGAATCTTCTCGAAATCTCTTCCGAAATGCGGAAGCTTGCAGTCCAGCCGGAGGTGCGCCAGTTTGTGACTCCAATTCTTGGCAACCAATCATTTGCGACCCGAGCGATTTTCTTCGATAAAGTCCCTGGAGCAAATTGGGCGCTCGGCTGGCATCAGGACAACGTCGTCTCGGTCGCAGAACGGCGCGACGTCCTGGGTTTCACGGCGTGGGGCATGAAAGCTGGGGTTTGGCAAGTGCAGCCGCCCGTCGAAATTCTCGCGGCCATGGTTACGGTGCGTCTCCACCTGGATGACTGCGGACCGGAGAACGGGCCTCTTCGGGTCATTCCCGGTTCACACCGACACGGTTGGCTGGACGATGAAATCGATCAATGGAAGCGAAATGTCCCTGCGGCAACGTGTACCGTCAACAGCGGAGGCGTGGTCGTCATGTCACCGGTCATTCTGCACGCTTCGTCCCGCGCGAGTTTGCCGAACCATCGACGTGTGATCCATATCGAGTTTGCGAACCAGGATCTTCCCGGCGGCTTGGAATGGAATCGGCGAATCGGAACGCTGGGAGCGGAATGATCACCGATTCAATGCTTTATATCCCTAATCGGGGTTGGTTGCTTCTCGACTGTTGTGTCGAAAATTGAATCCTTCGGCTTGCTGGCATCTATCCTGGTCGTGGTGTCGAAGCCGAGAGAAATCGTCGTTCCGGAACGCACAATTCTGAACAGACCTCTACGAATGCGCTACGAGCTGCTGTATCATTGGAGGCATCTTATCCTCCAGGGGCTCGTATAATGAGCCGATCCGCGCTCACATCTAATTGTCCAGCGACGCTCGCGAAAGCAGCCGGACGAAATTGTATGGATGCCGCGCCGTCGTTCAGTCGTCGTGACCTGTTGCGCATCGGTTCACTGGGGGCTGCGGCGGTGGCGCTTCCGGAACTGCTGCTCGCCGCTGAATCGCGCGGATTGCAGCGCGGTGCGGCCAAATCATGCATTCTGTTCTTTCTTGAAGGAGGCCCGGCCCAGCAGGACATGTGGGACATGAAACCCCACGCTCCGCTGGAAGTTCGCGGCGAGTTTCGTCCGATCGAAACGACCAATCCCAGCGTGCAGATCTGCGAACACTTGCCGATGCTCGCGCAACAGATGCATCACTTGACTCTTATCCGCTCGGTGCATCACAACATCGTCGATCACAACGCCGGAACGTATTACGCCCTCACGGGCCGTTACCCGATCGCGCGCGGCAAGCTCATCGTCCGCGATGAAGTCGACAACTTCCCACCGTTTGGCTCGGTGCTTGCACAAATTCGACCCTTGGCTGATCTTCCCGAGTTCGTCCATTTGCCGGAGATCATGTCGAACCTCGGCTACGACATCCCCGGCGAGCGGTCGGGATTTCTTGGAGCGAAGTACGATCCGCTTGTGGCCGGAGACCCGAGCGCGCCGGATTACAAGATCCCCGGACTCACTTTAGCCGATGATGTCCCCTTCGACCGGCTCTCGCAGCGGCGATCATTGTTGAACCTGCTAGACCGGGGAATCACTACGTCCCCGGACGAGCGACTCATTTCGGGACTCGACGCGCATTACCAGAAAGCCTTCTCGTTGCTTGCGACCGCGAAGACACGAGACGCATTCGACCTCAGCAAGGAGCCGGTCGCCGTCCGTGAACGATATGGTTTCCCCGACCGCGTCGATCGTTCGGTTGAGGCCCGCAAGTTCGGTGGGTTGCCGCATCTTGGACAATGTCTGCTCCTCACGCGCCGACTCATTGAAGCGGGGGTCAGGCTTGTGACTGTCTGTACCGGACGGCGAATTGACCAGACTTGGGACGGCCACCGTCAGCACTTCGATCTGTTGCGTAAGTCTCTGCTCCCCTACTTCGATCGCGCCTTTTCGGCGCTGCTCGACGACATGTCGCAGCGTGGAATGCTTGAAGAGACCTTACTGGTCGCAATGGGGGAATTCGGCCGGACACCGAAGGTGGGGCAAATTACTTCCTCGGCCGGTGCCACGCCGGCGGGGCGCGACCATTGGCCACATTGCTATACGGTGCTGATGGCTGGCGGCGGCATTCGGCCTGGAATGGTATACGGCTCGTCGGACGAATTCGCCGCTTACCCCGCGAGCAACCCGGTCACTCCTGAAGACATCGCGGCCACGATTTATCACGCCCTGGGAATCGACCCGGAAACACGGATTTCCGATCCGCTCGGTCGCCCGCACTTTGTCGCCATCGGCGAGCCAATTTTGCCGCTGTTTGGGTGACTCGAAGAGTCTCGAAACGATCAGATAACTTGACTTATAACTGCAACGAACACCCCGTAATCTGAAGGAAGTTCGCTGATGAAACTGCTCACGATCACGTACATTCAATGTTTACTCGCGGCCTTCACT
Source organism: uncultured Planctomycetaceae bacterium (assembly GCA_964626885.1). Lineage (GTDB taxonomy): Bacteria > Planctomycetota > Planctomycetia > Planctomycetales > Planctomycetaceae > CAZVJA01. Next base: position 8,778 of record CAZVJA010000177.1, read on the forward strand.
GCGCTGGCGCCATCAGGATCTATTCTCGCTGATGATGCCCCTCAATTCCGCAACCTGTTCAATGGTCGTGACCTCTCTGGATGGGTGAACGTGAACACCGAGAAGGAGACTTGGTCGGTCCGTGATGGGTTGTTGGTTTGCACCGGCCACCCGGTCGGCGTTATGCGGTCGGAAAAACAGTACGAGAACTTCCTGCTCCACATCGAATGGCGACACATGGAAGCGGGGGGAAACTCCGGCGTGTTTATCTGGAGCGAAGGGAGCGTTCCCGAAGGACAGCGCCTTCCCAAAGGCATGGAAGTGCAGATGCTCGAACTGGACTGGGTCAATCAGCACAAGCAGAAGGACGGCTCACTCCCACCAATCGCCTATGTCCATGGTGAATTGTTCGGAGCCAACGGCCTGACGACTGTTCCCGACAACCCGCGTGGCGAGCGAAGCAAGTCGATCGAAAATCGCTGCAAGGGAAAAGGGGAATGGAACGTTTACGACGTCGTCTGCGTCGACGGCACCGTGAAACTGGCCGTCAACGGTAAGTTCGTCAACGGCGTGCGGCAGGCATCCGTCAAGAAAGGTTACCTTTGCCTCGAATCGGAAGGAGCGGAGATCCACTTCCGCAACATCCGGATTTTGGAACTCCCGCCGGGAATCACAGCGACGGAACAGACTGCCCCAGTCGTAAAGCCATGACCGAGTGGCTCGTCCGGGTAGAAACACGGTGATGCGTGCACTGGCTACCAAGTGCCGCGACGGTGAATCGTTCTCAGTCTTGACCAAGAGGTGTCGCGCATCATACAGCGTGCTCGCCAAACGTATTCGGTTAGTCCGCCAGACTTGCGGGACTCTCCTGTTCGAGCAGGTCACGAATCTGCCCGAACTCCTCGGTGAGCAGATCGAGAATGTCATCCAGGCTCAGCAGCCCGACAAGTTCCCCTTCGCCGGAGACCACCGGAACACGGCGAAAGGGCCCGCTGCGCATGATTGCAAGTGCATCCTCGATAGGGCTGTTTTCATTGATGGTTCGGGGGCACTTGGTCATCACGTCCCCCACGGTAGTCTGAAATGGATCGGAAGCCGTGGCGAGCACGCGCACGGTTAGATCGCGGTCCGTCAGAATGCCGATCGGTTTCCGCTCGGCATCTTGAACAATCAATGTGCCGACCTTGCGCGAATGCATCCGCTGAGCCGCAGCCTGGACAGACTCTTCCGGCTTCACCACATCCACCTCACGCACACAAATACGTCCGACAGTCATGGTGCAGTCCTCCTCCGATTAGTTCAGTTCATTACGATTCTTGACCCGGTAATTGACGCGCCCAGGATCCTCGTCGAATCGATACTTCGCCCGGAATACCATATTGAGTCAGGAGGAATATCTGACCCGACCGGCCCCAAGGCGCATAAAAAAGGCCCAACTGAGCACTCGATGGCGCACAGGGGCCTTTCGCAACCCGACTCAGCCGCCTCCCATGACGGCTCTTTAATTGAGACTATCGCCGTCCGGCGAAACTGTCAAATTGCGCGAGATTCTACTGTCGTTTTCCGATTGAAATATCGATTTCGTCGTGGCGAAATGTTACGACTTGCCTCGTTGACCGCGCGTCGTCACCATGATCGTTTTGCTGTTTCTCAAACGCAGTCGATTGCTGTTGTCCAATCGACACAAACACGTCATGATTGCGGGGCTAGGGGTCTCGCAACGAACAGGCGAAGGATCGGGTTCTGGAAACAGATGAATGACGGGGCGCTCGTTCTCCAGCGGCAGCTGGGTGATTTATCGAAAAACAAAACATAGCACGTCTCCTGGACCACGTGCCAAGGATGTCTCTCCCTCGCCGCGGGGAGAAATGTACGACTATACGGTCGATAAATTCTGGGTCGTACGAAACGTGCTGGCGGACGGACGGTTGGAACTGATCACCCGCCGCCGAAAAACCCATGTGATTTCTCAGAACGATCCGAATCTGCGGCGGGCACGCTGGTGGGAACGCTGGTTCTTCCGGTCCCGTTTCCGTGCTGTCGAGCAAGAAGCGAAAGCGTTCTTTACTTCGATGTAGCATGACCGAACACAATAAACTGCTGTTCGATCACGTTAAAACACACCGTTGCACCGCAGTGCCAATCCACTGGCACTCTTCCTACCGGTCCTACGGGTACTCCCTGGATAAATCAGCCGGCCTACGCGTCACGGCTCACAAATCTGGCAGAGGATCGTTGGTAAATCCAGAACCGGTTTGTAAAATCAGAGGGAGATAATGAATGGCGTCGGTACTCGCACTCACTCAATTCTCGAGGAAGAGGTGCGGCATCCTTCTGCTATTCCCTGGCCATTTAGCCGCATGTCCCCGTAGCTCAATTGGATAGAGCGTTGGCCTCCGGAGCCAAAGGTTAGTGGTTCGAATCCACTCGGGGATACTCCGCTTGAAGG
>CAZVJA010000178.1:0-11118 GCA_964626885.1 uncultured Planctomycetaceae bacterium
CGAGTCGGGGAGATCGAACAGCAAGTCCCCCTTGCGAAGCTCGATGCGGGAAATGTTTTCGCCTTCAGACATCCGGCGAAGCGTCTGTTGAAACCGTACCAGCGGCCCAGCGATCCGATGGGAAAGCATGAATACATCCCACAAGAACAGCGGGAAGACCAGGCTGGCACAAATAATCAGGGTCGCATTCTGCACCGTGAACCCGAGGTAGAGATCGAGAACCGGTATCGATTTGGCCCCCCCCAGCACGGCGTCGCGATGCTGGATATAGCGATACAGAAACATCGCGTGCCACAACATCACATGATAGACACACCAATAAGCCGCCAAGCGACGAATGATGGCCCCTTGAAGTTGTGGATTCACGTAGAACTTCCGGCGATGATATTTCGGCTTGCCCATATCTGAAACTCTGCCTCTCAGGGAAAACTCGCAGTGTTAAGCGAATGGATAAATTCCGATTGCAAGCTTAGATCAAATGATGAAGAAACAAGCAGCGTTGAGGATAACGATCGGGATTTGCGGCTAAGAGGCAAACACTGTGCCGATGCTGCCGCCTGCATCCAAAATCGCCGTTGCGCGGATCGATTAGGCTGTAACGGCTCCAATGTCGGTCCGTAGGGAACACAGCTCGCATAATCGTCATAACACGACTTCACGGGCTTAAGGCCAGTGTTCAGGAAAACAGTTCTCGGCTCGACGAGGTCCGTTTGCGACAACCGGGCTTTTTTCGCGGGGATTTCCGCACTACGATGTGAGCGGCCATAACTTCTCGAACTTCCCTAGGATGCCGGCTGAAGTGACAACCAGGCCTCTATCGAACGTGTTTTCCAAGCTGAGGCGAAGTCGTGGGAGTAGCGTGAACGATCTACAACGCGTCTTGGGCCGGTCGCACTCTCTATTGTCGTGATAGCCCGATCTTGAGATTTGCATGACGCTGCCCGATCCCAGCCCGGTCGAACAATCGCCTTCAGCGATTCCCGCTGATCGTCCTTCCACCAGCACACCTCAATCATCCTCCGCACCAGCCGGCACGAAGGAGACTGCCAGTTGTCCATCTCCGGTGCCGTGGAGGGAAGTTGTACGGGCGTTTCACGCCGAGAGCCGTGCCTGGCGAATAGATCGCGGCCGCTATGAGCTTGAAGGCTGGACCTGGGGCGAAGGGCCGCCGGTCTACTTCCTGCATGGACTTTCAGCCACCAGCGAAATGTACGCCTTGTTCATCTGGCTGCTACGGGAGCAATACCGCTGTGTGCTGCTCAACATGCCGGGAAGCCAAGCTGGTGCCAAGGTTCGAGGTAAACTGACTCTGAACGATCTTACGACCGACCTCTTCGCCGCGGCCGACCTCCACGGCGATGAAAAATTCCAGGTTTTCGCCAGCTCGTTTGGTTGCGTGCCGACGATCGAAGCTTTGCGCCGTGAGCCGGAGCGCGTCGAACGGGCCGTGTTGCAGGGGGGGTTTGCACACTTGAAATTGAGTGCGACGGAACGGCTACTCATTCAACTCGGCCATCTCATGCCGGGAACGTTGAATATCCTGATCTTCCGTCGCACCATTCAAGCCTACAATCACCGCCGCTGGTTTCCCCCGTTCGATGCCGATCGCTGGCAATTTTTCATCGACGCGACCGGGCGAGTGCCAATCCGGAGCATCGCGCGGCGGGCAGCCATCATCCGCGACTACGACGGCCGCGAAGCTCTCTCCCACATCGAACAGCCGGTGATGCTGATTCGCTCGGAGGGAGAAGGCGTGGTGTCGAGCATCTGCCACGAAGAACTCGCAGCTCGCTTGCCCCATGCGCAGATCGAATGGCTGCACAGTTGCGGCCATCTCCCCTACTTGTCACACCCCCATCGGCTGGCGGGCATTGTGCGTCCGTTCCTCGCAGGGGAGAATGTGGTAGCGAAACGGTAGGAAGCCCGCGAATCAAGACCATGATTGACCCCTGAACCACGATGGACACATTAGCAAGGAAAATCGTAGAAGGATGAGTGCGATTACTCACGAACTTCCCGAGCCGCTCGACGTCCTGGCAGTCGGCGCACATCCGGATGACGTCGAAATTGCCTGCGGCGGAACGCTGGCCAAGCTCGTCAAACAGGGATACCGCGTGGGGATCGTCGATCTCACCGACGGCGAGCCGACTCCGGGAAGTCCCGGACCTCACGTCCGGCTAGAAGAGGCGCAAACCGCGGCCCGCATTCTCGGTGTCCAGTTTCGCGAAACGCTCGATCTGCCAAATCGCCGACTGTTCGATTCATTCGAGACCCGCGTGGCGCTGGCGAAAGTCTTTCGAAGATTGCGTCCAAGTGTCGTGCTCGGGATTGCCGACAAAACTCCGCTGGCCTCTCCAGACCACTGGCAGGCGATGCAAATCACCGATGCGGCGGTGTTCTACTCGCGGCTCACCAAATGGGATGATCAATTCAACGGATTGCCGGTCCACACCATCCGCCGGCAATTGTGGTACCCGCTCGGGTTTCAATCGCCCCGGATTCACGACGCCGCCGGACAATTTGTCGTGGATATTTCCGACACGCTGGATATAAAATTAGAAGCGATTCGTGCGTATCAGACACAGTTTCCTCCCTCGAAGGAACGGGTCTTCCGACTCGTCGAAAGCCAAAACAAGTTGTTTGGCACGAGTGCCGGATTTGAGGCGGGAGAATTGTTTCTGTGCGCGACGACACTGGGAGTTAAGGATTTGTTCCAGGCGGTCTGTCCGGAATAGTCGACGGCCAGCCATTCTCAAAGACAGTCGATTCACAATCACTCGCAAAGACAGTCATCAGGTACGAACGCGGTCTTGTTATGGTGCATGTAAGTTGGGGGCTGCGAAGCGTTACCGGGAACGTTCGCGACAATAATGAGGACCGCGGCTTCGCCGATTCGAAGGGGCGGTTCTTCCTTGTCGCGGACGGCATGGGAGGCCAGGCAGCCGGTGAGAAAGCCAGCGAACTGGCGATTCAGCACATCTCACGCAAGCTTGAGCAGACGCTCACGTTCGACAGCGATCCGTCCGACAAAATCCACAAGTGCATCGATGACGCGGTCGGCGAAGCGAACGTCGAGATCATGGCTCTGGGTGAGATCGACCCCACATACAACAAGATGGGTACCACGATCGTTTTCCTGGTGAACGCCGGGGAAAAGCTTTACGTCGGGGGCGTGGGAGATAGCCGCGCGTATCGACTCCGGGGAGACAAACTCGAGCAGCTGACGACCGATCACTCGCTGACACAAGCGCTCGTGGACGCGGGGACAATTTCCAAAGAGGAAGCCCTGACCCATCGGTATCGCAATGTTCTCTATCGCTATCTGGGAACCAAAGAAGGGGGCACTGGAACGGGCGCGAAGGAACACGCTCCACAGCCGGGGGACCGTTTCGTGCTCTGTTCCGACGGCGTCGCTGACGGAATTGACGAGGCGGTGCTGGTTTCCTTGCTGAAAAAACATCCTGATCCGGAATCCGCCGCCAAGGCAATCGTCGAAGCGGCTGAAAACGGGGGTTCCAAGGACAACATTACCTGCCTGGTGGTCAACGTCGAGGAATAACCTGCCCCTCGAACAACCTGGATTCGACTTCGAGAAACGTCGTCCACACAAGAGAAAATGGCTCCGCACGTTGCGATCAGGCTCCCAGATCCCCTTCCTTAATTTTGCCCGGTCCGAGAAGAACCGCGGAACCCAAATTCCCGGCATTTCCCTCCTTGTGTGAAGCCAGACCCCCTGCGAGAATGAGACTGGGGGGAGTGGACAAAGTTTTATGGAGCGTCCACCCACAAACGTGACGGGGCCCCCCGCGCCCCTGTGCTGTTTTTCCAGCAGAGCCGCTTTGAATTGGAGAGAGACGATGTTTGGACTTGCTCACCGGTGTTCCGCGACCCTTCTCGGTCTGTTTCTGATCGGTACGACCGTTGCCTTCGCACAGGATGCGAAAGCGGCTGCCGCGGAAAGTGCCTCATCCGGTGCGTCAGAGGCTACCAAGGTAAGACCGAAGTCGAAACTCGAAATGCTGACCGACGGCTTGAAGGAAGCCGGACCAAGTGACGGCGGCCTGTTCAAACTCTGGTACAACGACCAGAAATTGCTCGGGGTCATTAAGGCCAGCGACCTCGGCAGAGAATTCCTGGTCCTGCCATCGATTGCGAAAGGAATCAGCCGCGGGATGGTGCTCGGCGGCATGAGCTGGGGCTTTGAAGACGACGTCCTGTGGACGTTCCGGAAAGTCGGGGAAAACATCCATGTCATTCGCCGCAACGTCCGCTTCACCGCCAATCCAAACACCCCCGAAGCCGATTCGGTCAGCTTGGCTTACAGTGACAGCGTCCTCTACTCGCTTCCGGTATTGACCGAAGGGGCGGGGGGCTACGTCGTCGACTTTGGCAGGCTGTTCATGAATGACGATTTGATGATCGGCCGGGCGATCGGCTCGTCATTTCGCTTTGTCTCCGAGCGTTCCACCTGGGCGAAGGTCAAGTCGTTCTCGGAGAACATCGAATTGGAATTGACCGCCGTTTACAGCGGTTTTGAAAGCGTGCAGACGGTGGCCGACCCGCGCGGCGTGCAAGTGAACGTGCACTACAGCATCAGCCGGCTTCCCTCGTCCGATTACAGGCCGCGCCGGGCGGATGACCGCGTCGGCTACTTCGTCACGGCCATCAAGAACTTTTCCGATAAGGAAGACGACGAAAACTTCGTGCGGTACATCAACCGCTGGAATTTGAAGAAAGAGACCAAAGAAGGCACTCTCTCGGCCCCATCGCGCCCGATCGTGTTCTTTATCGAAAAGACCGTTCCGCTGAACCTGCGTCCGTACGTGATGGCGGGAATTCTCGAGTGGAACAAAGCATTCGAGAAGCTCGGATATTACAACGCCATCCAAGTGATGAAGCCCGGGGACGTGAATTACGACGTCGACGCGGTTGACCCCGAGGACGTGCGGTACAACTTCTTCCGCTGGATCACCGCCGAGGCGGGATTCGCAATGGGCCCGTCGCGCGTGAATCCCAAGACCGGGCAGATCCTCGACGCCGACATCATCTTCGATGACAGCTTTCTGCGCTATTGGAAGCAGGATTACGAAACGTTCACTCCCGATAAAGCCGCCAAGTTATTCGGCCGCCCAGCGGAAGAAAAGCCGGTCGCGCGGCTATTCGACGAAGCCCGGCATTTCGCCGACGGCCGACATCTTGGACACGAATGCATGTGCTCCTACGGAATGCAGCATCAAATGGCATTCGGCGCGTCGGTTCTGATGGCCGAAGGAAAGTCCGATGAAGGTGGAAAGCTTCCCGACGAGTTCGTTCACCAGGCACTCAAAGAAGTAGTGATGCACGAGGTGGGGCATACGCTTGGCCTGCGGCACAACTTCAAAGCCAGCGCGTGGAAGGATCTCACGCAGATCAGCGACAAATCGAAGGGAGAGAATGAAGCCACTGTCGCCAGCGTCATGGATTACAGTCCCGCCAACATCGTTCCGGCCGGCGCGACGCAAGGTTTCTATTTCACCCCGACCATAGGGCCTTACGACCACTGGGCAATTGAGTACGGCTACAAGGATGTCTCGGGGGACGAAAAGGCGGAACTGAATAAAATCGCCGCTCGCGGGGCCGAAGCCGGCTTGCACTATGCTACCGACGAAGATACCCGCTACTTCGATTCCGACCCGCTGACGAACACATTCGACCTGGGGAGCAATCCGGTCGAGTTCGCCGACCGGCAGATGAAGCTTTCCGGTGATCTGCTCCCGAAAGTCATCGATCGAGCGGTGAAGAACGGAGAGGGTTTCCAACGGGCACGGCAGGCATTCGGCGTGCTCTTCTCCGAATACTGGCGGTCGGCGTTGTTCGCTGCCCGTTTTCCCGGCGGGGTTTATGTGAACCGCGACCATAAGGGAGATCCGAATGCTCGAGCGCCGTTCGAGCTGGTCGACGCGAAGAAGCAGCGAGAGGCTATGAAATTGCTGGCCGATCACGCGTTTGCTTCCCCGACCTATGATCCGAAGGTGCTAAACCACCTGGCCGCCACACGCTGGTACCACTGGGGAGTCCGCGACTATCTGCGGCTTGATTACCCGATTCACGAGTTCGTGCAGATCATGCAGGAGCAGATTCTGTTTCGCATTCTCAACCCCATCACCCTGGAGCGGCTGCGCGACAACGAAGTGAAGACCGCGGCCGATGCCGATCGATATACCTTGGCCGAACACATGCGGCTGACGGTCGAGTCCATCTTCAGTGAGTGGAAAGGGGAAGGAAAAACCGGCGAGTACACCGACAAAGCTCCTTACATCCCCAGCTTCCGTCGGAATCTGCAACGGATGACCCTGATCGCAATGGCGGACCTGATCACCTCGAAGTACAGATTCTTCGTGGCCGACGGTAAATTCGCCGTTGTTTCACCTCCGGAAGATGCCCGGACTCTCGCCCGGATGCACCTGACGGCACTTGATCAGCAGATCACCGCACTGCTGGCCAAGAACGACCTGAAACTGGACGACTACAGCCGGGCTCACCTGCTCGATTCGCAGAAACGAATCCAGCAGGTTCTCAACGCGCAGTTGGATTTGCCGTCGGTGGACTGAGGGGCCAGTTTCGGCACTGCGGATTTCGTGAGCGCGGGTTAATATTGAGGCTGAGACATTGGAACTCCCGAGCCTCAATATGCCCGCGCGCCGCATCGCCATCTTGTTAATCTCGTTCCTCATCCTGAGCACTCTCGGAACGATCGCGCTCTTCTGGGGTACCGGCTTTCCGCTTGGTGTTCCCGAGGAATGGACCTGGAAGCGGATTGCTGTTCCGGACGATTCCCGCCTGGATGCCGTTCTCGGCTGGACGAGCTGTGCCGTGGCGGGGGGAGCATACTGCCTGGCTGCCTGGCTGGGTGCTCGGCGAATGGAATCGGCACCGCGCGGCGAAACGTTTCTTTGGCTGATCGGCCTCGCCGTCGCAGGGTTCGTCTGGCTCTGGTTCGTGCAGGAGAGTCCCGCACCGGTGGAGAACCGCCTGGCAAAAGCTCCCTTTGTCACCTATTACCGCGGCCCGGACGGCTACTTTGACGAAGCCCGTTACCAGATGAAGGATGTCCGCTCCTACCTGGCGGGCTACGAGCAGCGGATGACCGAAGGGGACGTGCTGCACTTCGGCACGCATCCCCCCGGCATGGCGTTGTTGCATCGTTTCTTCATCAACCGTTGCGAGCAGTCGCCGGTGCTCACACGGTTTCTCAATCGGTCGCAGCCTGCTTCGGTCGTCGAAGCGTTTGATACGATCTCTCGGTCCGAAGGCAAAACCAAATCCGCGGGCGCATCGTTGACAGATCACGACCGCGCGGCAATCTGGCTGGCAATCTTGTTCATGCAGGCGATTGGAGTGGCCACGGTGGTTCCGCTGTTCTTTCTCGCGCATCGAATCGTTTCGCGGGAAGCAGCCTGGATGGCGGTCTGTTTCTGGCCGCTCATTCCGTCGCTGGCGGTGTTTCTCCCCAAATCCGACGCGCTCTTCCCGTTTCTCGGCTGCACGTTTCTGTCGCTCTGGCTGACTGGATTCGATCGCCGCTCTCCCCTGCTCTGCATCGCTTCGGGATTTGTGATGTGGTTGGGAATGTTCCTCAGCCTGGCGCTCCTGCCGGTCGCGCTGCTCGGTATGCTGTTGACCATGGTCGAAATCCGGCGTGAGCATCGCGCCGATCCTGCCGCCGAGGCGATTTCGACACGTGTTGGTTCGAAGGCGAAATTGGCAGGCTGGTCGCTGCTCGGCTTCGGCCTGCCGATACTGCTGGTGTGGCTAGCCACTGACGCGAACCTCATGCGAATCTGGATATGGAACTACAGCAATCACGCCGGCTTCTATGACAAGTACACGCGCACCTATTTGAGCTGGCTGTGGGTCAATCCGCTCGAACTGCTGTTCGGCGTCGGTCCCCCGGTGATGGTCCTTGCGATCGCCTCCTGTACGAAACTTCGGTTGAATCAATACCGCGATCGCACGTTGCTGTATGTCGCCGCATGTTTCGGGGTCTGGGCAATTCTCTGGCTCTCCGGCAAGAACATGGGGGAGGCGGCCCGGCTGTGGCTGGTCGTCATGCCGTGGCCCATCTGGATCGCGGCCGTTTCGCTCAATCAAACACCCACCTCGATCGATGGAAATCGATCGGTACCCGATTCTCGACGCGCTAAGGACAATCAGCAGCCGGCGGGGGCATCGCCGACCGCCGTCTGGCTTGTCGCGCTTGTATGCCAGGCGATCACGTGCACGGCAACCGTTTCGCGGGTGAACGGATTCGACTTTGGTCTCTAATTGTTCAAGCTCGACTCTCCCTCAGCACGCGTTCCCGGTGGGTTGAAGACGCACGGGGGAAAGTTTGCCGACGGTGTCGATTCACGCGATTGTCCGGAATTTGAGACCGGATCGCCAATAACATCTGGTTGGCAAAACGCCGCGGACCGCTGATTCCCCCGTTTCTCGATGGGGCATTGAGAATCCTCGATATCCCTCCGCCAAACGATTTGATCCATCCCGCAATCCATCCCGATACTGATACAGCGGCATCGCCTCTGCTGACGGACCATGCCGATATTTTTGCCCCCAATTGTCCCATTTTGGTGGACATACAGGATGTCGTTCCACGATCGAAAAATGTGTTGCGACCGACGTCGCCGGCCGCGAAACGGCGGCCTGGGGATGTATGCCCTCCTGATGTTCGCAGTGACATTCTCGACCGGCGGCTGCTCGGAACCACCGAAGCAGAAAACACTGGGTGTCACCCAGATCAGCGATAAGGTCCACGAATCCGAACTGATCCGGTTTCTGGCCGTGGTCGAGCAACTTCCCGATGGTCGGCTTCCTGACCTGGAACCGTTGTTCGGTCCTCCGCCCAACTGGCTCCCGACACGAAGCTTGCCCATCCGAGATCTGGTCAAAGAAGAACAACTCTCGCTTTCGACCCGCTGGGACATCAAGGAACTCGAAAAACAGCTCGAGGCGAACCGCCGTCTCACGCGAGCCCTGCGGCGTGAGGAGATGACCCTCGAGGAATTCTGTAATTTGCTCGAGGCGATCGGTGCCGCCCTCACTCGCAACGGACTTCGGAAGGACCAGGATCTCGACAAAATCCAGGAGATCGCGAAGATCCCCCTCGATAAGCTGCGAAGCGACGGCAGAACTTTCTCCGAACTGTCGCGCGACGAAATGCACACCATTCTCCGACAAGCCGTCTGCATCACGCGCGACGATCGCGCGAAGCGATTGTCACGCGTGCCGCCGGAGAACCTCGTACTTGTCAAACAGCATTCCGAAGCGCTTGCCAAAATCCTCCCGAGGGAATTTACCACCAACCCGTTCGATCCGCTGATCGACCTGCTGGAAGTCCGCGGCATGCCGTTTGAAGAACTTCCGGAAAGCGGCTCGGATGTCGAACTCGACTGGTCGCACGCGAACATGAAACGCGGGATCGACGCGCCGGACCCGGAATTCCGCGAAACGAGCAGCCTGGACAAAGATGTGCAGCTCTCCCCTGTCGTTTCGCATTGAGGAGCCCTCTTCCCTCGGCAAAGCGCGGAAGGAGCCGAAGGGGTACACACCAACATTCATTCCGCACAATTCGTCGCTTGCCGCTTATTGCGCGCTGCTCATGTCGGGGCGTAGCTTCTTCGCGTCTCGCAGGTAAACGTGGATCATTTCCTGCTGCGGCTTGTCGGTATTCAGATGCAATAAGACCCGAATGCAGCGCGGCATACCGGTCGGAACTCCGATTTCGCTGGCGCACAACAGCGGCACCTGGCTCATTCCCATTCCGCGGGCCGCTTCCGCGGGAAAGGCGGATGTCAGGTCGGGCGTGGTCGTGAAAATCGCCGAGACGACCTCATCGAACGTGTCGATTCCGTTCTGCTGGAGAAGCTCCTGCAGCAGTTCGCGCGTTGCCGACAACACCTGCGCCGCCACGTCCGACTCGACGCTGGTTGCTCCACGAATTCCACGTACCGCCATATCCCGCCGCCGCCCCACAATTGTGACCAAGCAAGCCGAGTTTCCTCACTGTTCCGCACCAATTTAACAGGTTCCTGTGACAATCGCGAAGGAAGATTTCGGCCAACCAAGCAATTTTTCGCTGCACAACCCACTAGACCGAAATGGCTCCCAAAACAGGACTTGCCGCACTCACGCGGTTTCGGGTAAAAGTCTCCGCCGAATCGGCAACAGACAGCGGAAAGGATTCCCGGATGGCGACGGCCGCAGAACTGGCGATACTTGTCGGAGGAGAACTTCGAGGGAACGGCGAACTCGTTCTGCTCGGAGCCCAGGCATTGGATAAGGCCGGCCCGCAAGAAATCACCTTTGCTTCCGACGAAAAGCACATTCGCAAGCTGGACGCCTCCGTCGCCGGAGCGGTGCTGGTCCCTCGGCAACTCGTTTCCGCCATTCCACGGAATGCGCGTCCCGAAACATTCATTCTTGTCGAAGATCCCCGCGCCGCGTTTCTGCAGGTGTTGACCGCCATGCGGCCGCAACGTGCGCACCGGCCAAGCAGCGTCACGGCGGGCGCCGTGATCAGTGCGACGGCCAAAATTGGAACAAATACGGCCATTCATCCGGGCGCGTTCATCGGTGACGACGTCGTCATCGGCGACGAATGCGAAATCCATCCTGGAGTCTGCATCGGCCCCGGATGCACCATCGGCAACCACACAACGCTCTACCCGAACGCGGTCCTGTATCATGACGTGCATGTCGGCAACCGGGTGATCATTCATGCCGGGGCGGTGATCGGCGCTGACGGCTTCGGCTATCGCCTCGAAGACGGCCGGCATCGGAAGATTCCGCACTTCGGCACGGTCCGCATTTGCGACGACGTCGAAATCGGCGCCTGCACGACCGTCGATCGGGCGATGATCGGCGAGACCGTCATCGGTGAGGGAACGAAACTCGACAATCACGTGATGATCGCCCACAACTGCGAGATCGGACGGCATAACGTCTTCGTCTCGCAGGTCGGGCTCGCGGGGTCGGTTACCACCGGCGATTACGTTGTCTGTGCCGGTCAGGTCGGCATCGCGGACCATGTGCACCTCGGAGATGGCTGCCGGCTGGGTGCCAAGACCGGCGTGCACAAAA
>CAZVJA010000179.1:0-11051 GCA_964626885.1 uncultured Planctomycetaceae bacterium
GCGATGTCCCGTGGCACTTCCCGTGGGTCATGTTCTTGGCGACGGTACCAATTGTATTGCATTTGGTCGGCCGTTGTGGAGGGGTCGGCGGTGATCGGCAGGCCTGGAACGAACGCCGCGAACAACTGCTCTTGGGCGCCATATTCTTTCCGCTCCTGCTGTTCAGTGTTCCGGGGATCGCGGTGTACGATGGCGAACGATTGTTCCTCGTTTCCTTTCCTCTGTGGGCCATGATCATCGGCCGTGGAGGATCGGTTGTCTGGAATTGGTTCGAGCGCCGAACCACACGCAAAGGCGCAGCGGTAGTGTTGGCCCTTTTTCTGGCCGGGCAGGGTTACGGATTGGTCGCCTGCTGGCCTATGCACCTCGCTTACTACAACCTGCTGGTCGGCGGTCTCTCCGGAGCCGATCGGCTTGGGTTGGAGCGGGATTACTGGGGGGACGCCCTGACGCGCGAGCTTCTGGAATCGACTGCGCGTCTTGTTCCCGAGGGTTCTCGAGTAGACGTCGCTCCGGTGCTGCACCAGTTTCAACTCGACGACTTGGAGAACCAGTCGCCGATTCTCCGTCGGAGTCATATCGTGCTGGTGCCGTTTGATGAAACAAAAACAGCCGAAACCCGCTATGTCCTATTGTTCCGCCGTTTGGCCGATTTGCCAGCAGCACTGCGTGGCGAAAATTCGCCAAGTCAACTTCTCGCCGAGGTTCGGCGGCAGGGCGTTCAATTGGCTGCGCTTTACAAGTGGCAGCCCACAGGCAGTACCGACGCCTCGGCGAACTCCAATCCTTCGCGGTCCATGCATAATCCCTGATGCGACTTGGGGATCGATCCCTCATCGGAAGCCTTTGGATCTGTGATTCCCCCTGCGCGCCAAGGAACGTACCCCTCTGCTCCAAAGAACGGGTTCCTATCCGACAACCCCGGCTGGGTTGTCGGTGCCCCGAGGCAGGACTATAGTGCAGGGCGGAAATCTGGCGAGAGTGGCCGCTTTCGCTCCGAATTCCCTGTTTACCCTGTTATCGCTGACCGTGAATGACGGTTAGTTTCGTAGGGTGACCTCCGCGAGAACTCCAGATCGACTTGAACGCAGAAGGGTTCGCGTTTGGCAAAGCTCTCCCATTTTGATGAGCACGGGGCCAGCCGCATGGTGGACGTCGGCGGCAAAGAGCCGACGTTTCGCTTGGCGCGGGCCGCCGGATTCGTCCGGATGCAGCGGGAGACGTTGCGACGAATTCTGGATCGCGAGGTCGAGAAGGGGGATGTGTTCGAGGTAGCCCGACTGGCGGGCATTCAGGGGACGAAGCGAACGGCGGATTTAATTCCGCTCTGTCACCCACTGGGGATCGACAGCGTGGAAATCCAGATTGAGCCGGTGGACGACCGGACGGTAAGAATCGAATCGAGGGTGAGCCTGCACGGACGAACTGGAGTCGAGATGGAAGCGCTCACCGCGGTCAGCGTGGCGGCGCTCACCATGTACGACATGTGCAAGGCGATCGACCGCGGCATGCGGATCGGGCCGATCGGCCTGATCGAAAAATCGGGTGGGAAGAGCGGCCATTATCAGCGCGAACTACAACACGACTCGGACGAGGATTGACGCGATATGAGCCAGGATTTGGCGGGACAGGGACTGCTCGCTCGGGTCGAAAGACTCCTCGGGAAAGAACTGCTGGAAGTCGAGTCCGTGTTCCGCGCGGAACTGGAAAGTGCCAATCCCTACATTACTGACGTCTTCGCGCATGTGTCGCGGTTTCGCGGCAAGCGCCTGCGGCCGATGTTGCTGCTGCTCTCGGGAGCCGCAACCGGCGGCGTAAACCGCGAGCATCGAATTCTCGCCGCGGTCGTCGAGATGATTCACACGGCGACGCTGGTGCATGACGACGTGCTGGACGATGCTGATACCCGCCGGCACGTCGCGACCGTCAATGCCCGCTGGAATAACGAAACCAGCGTACTGTTCGGCGACTATCTGTTTACGCATGCCTTTCATCTGGCCGCGCGGCTCGAAACAACACTCGCCTGCCGGCTGATCGGCCGTGCCACGAACATCGTCTGCGAGGGAGAGCTATCGCAGGTGCATGAGCGCGGCAACCTCGACCTGACGGAAGAGGCGTATCTCAAGATCATTGACGGCAAGACCGCCGAGTTGTGCGCGATCTCCTGCTTTCTGGGGGCCCATTACTCCGGGGCTGATGAAGCCGTTGTCAAAGCGCTCGAGCAATACGGCCGGTCGCTCGGGATCGCCTTCCAGATTTCCGACGACCTGCTCGACATCCTTGGGACGGAAGCGGAGACCGGAAAATCTCTGGGCTCCGATTTCCGCAAGCAAAAGCTGACCCTGCCGTTGATCCGCCTGCTCAGCACGGCCGATGAGATCGATGCTCCGCGGATTCGAGAACTCCTCAGCCGACCACAAGAAAACACTTGGCCGCAACTGGTGCCGTTCCTCGAACGGAGCGACGCCGTCGAATACACGCGTGTACGGGCGAATGAGCATGCCGCCACCGCCCGAGGCTGCCTGGCCGGTCTCAGCGACACTCCCGCGCGACGAATACTCGAAGAAATCACCGAGTTCGTCACGCAACGGGCGTTTTAGGCTATAATCTTGCCGTAGTAGTCCGTCTACGCTAAAAGTTATGTCTTGGGTGGCATGCCCGCAGCTTTGGGCGGGCATGGAACGAATCTGACAACCATACGTTTTAGGGTAGGCGCACTAGTAGGCCGATGAGGCTGGTTCGTGCTAAATTACGCACCGTTTCAGATTCCGCTTGGAGCGGCTCCAGTCTTCCCATTCACGGTGGAACCGTCAAACAAGGGGTTTACGTTCGTCCGATGCCCCGAAAAGCAACTCGCGCGATTACTGGGCCGAAGCACGCCGGCCGCTGAATTGCTTGGTGTTTCTGGCACCCCTGTTGTGTCTTTACGAGGCGGGGGTGATGTGGGTCGCCGGCGGCGGTTCGGAAATCATTCGCAACGGGGCAGACTCCTGGATGCGCGGCTGGTTGAACGATCTGGGGCTCGACCAACCTTGGCTGCTCCCGGCACTCGTCGTCGCGGGGCTGATCATCTGGCACTTTGCGGGACATTACCCCGGTAAGGTTTCGCTCGATGTGCTGATCGGCATGTTCGCCGAGAGCCTGCTGTTCGCCTTCGTGCTGATCGTTGTGGGGCAACTGACCGACTTCGTCTTTCAGGAGATTCAAGGATTGGCCATCTTTGCGGTCAACGCTCGCAATGCTCTCCTCGCGGTAACGTACATCGGCGCGGGAATCTACGAAGAAGTGCTCTTCCGGCTTTGTCTGCTCCCCTTGTGCGTCAGCTTCTTCAAGATGGCCGGACTGGAGAAACGCTGGCCCTCAGTGCTGGCGATCATTTCTACCAGCCTCGCCTTCTCGCTTGCGCACTACGTCGGTCCGTCGGGCGAGCCGTTCCAGCTCTTTAGCTTCGCGTTCCGTGCGCTGGCGGGGTTATTCTTCGCGGCTCTCTTTGTGGTGCGCGGATTCGGGATCACGGTCGGGTGCCACGCCGCCTACGATCTGCTGGTCGGGCTGTTGCTGCAAGCGTAGCGTCGCCAAGATTAGATTGGCGTCAGTTGCAATAGGCCGAGCCGTATCCCCACGAACCATAATAGGGGGTGCTGTAATACGCCCCGCCGTAATACGGTGCGGGTGCGTAGTAGTACGGCTGCGGGGCATAGCCGTAACCGCCGTAATACGAATTGTATCCGTACGCGGGCATGTACGAGTAGTTGTAACCCCAGTAGCGCGGCGCGTAGCCGGAATAGCCGTAGTAGTTCGGCTGATAGTAGTTGTAGCCGTAGTAGCGCGGCCGATAATACGAGTACCCGTAGTAGCGTGGTCCGTAGCCGACATACCGCGGACCATAGCCGAACGAAAATCCGCTGTAGGGGCTTCCGTACCCGAACGAGAATCCATACCCACCGCGCCCTCCGTAGTGCCGGTGGTGGACCAACTGCACCTCCGCAGAGGCTTCCGGCTGGCGCTCGTAGGTCAATGTCTGAATCACGGAAGCCTTGCCGGTAGCTGCATTGTCAATCAGGCTGAAGCCGTCCGCCCGCAGGCCAGCACGAGCTGACAAGCTGACCACGATGGCGATGAAACCAACCAGCGACTTTCTCACGACCGATTGCCATTCCATGTTTTTGCTCCCCATACCGGGTTCATCAACGAATCTGCAGGTCCTGATTCCTCCGCGCGACAAAGCATGCCGACATTTGCGGATAGCCGTCTCCAATTGACGGAAGACCCTTTATTTATCCTAGCGCGGGCATCAGGGCTGGTCAACCGGCACTGAAGGAACCAGAATCGGCATCGGCAGCAAATAGCCCACGATCGCTACGGCGCGGCAGTCGAAAGTTCAAACAGCGATTGCGTTTTCACCACAACGCAATTCTCCGGAAACGTATGGTATGCGTGGATCAGCAGGGTCTGCGTATCTGCTTCAGTCCGAATCAAACTGATTGGCCCGGGAGCCAATCGGCTGGCGGCCGGAAATCGATGAAAGAGCGCGGCCCGCCGGCAATCCTTGAGCAACTCGTCGTGGGCGTTCAAATAGACTTCCGGGTCCAGCTTTTCAAGTTGGTAACTGGCACTATATCGCAGCCCGCCGTCGAATTGAACGGCTTCGTCGCGGCAGCCTTTCAGCCGCCGGTCAAGAAACCGCTTCTGTTGCGGCAGGCTCTGCTGGCGGGTCGCGGTGACTTCGGTAACCGTCGTACCTCCCTCGCGGAAACAGACAACATGCCCGGCATCGCAGATTTGAATCTTGGCGTTGTACGTCTGCTGCCAGATTTGCAGCGCCGCGAACGTCTGAAACAGTTCCGGGTGAACGGAGCGGCCGTAAACCTGAAACACCAGATTCGAACTGTTCGGCCTGGCGAACCCGACGGACATGAAAGCAATCCTGAAAAGCGTATGACTCGATGACTCGCGAAGAAATCGCTCGCGAACCACATCCATTCTATCCCAAGCTCGACGCGCGCAAACAGAGTGCAACCGACCATTTTTCTTAACGGCGAACAACCGCCGAATCTTTCGATTTTCGGCTTGTGTTTTGTTTCGCGTTTGATCCGACCGCACCGTTGTGCGGCAATGCGGCCTCCAAAGAGAGCATCTGCTGTTTGAGAGACGGACCTCGCGGCGCGGAGAACCCGCCCAGCTTTCCCCCCGCGGCCACAACCCGGTGACACGGAATGAGGATCGGTATGCGGTTGGCCGCCATTACGCTGCCAACGGCGCGCGCCGCTCCCGGCGAACCAGCCTCGTCAGCCAGTTCCCCATACGTGATCGTTCGGCCGTATGGCACCGCGCGGGTGGCTTCTACCACTCGTAATTGAAATGGACTCTGCCCATCCCAAACGATGTTGTAATTGCAGAAGTCGATCTGCCTCCCTTCGGCGTATCGAATCAAATCGCGCCGCAGCTCCGAGAACCAGTCTGCTTCCACCACAGCAACAGCCGGGTCGTCGACCAACAAACGGTGTCGGGCCGCCGCTCGAACCTCCGCCTCGGAGATGTGTCCAATCAACAGGCCCGCGACACACTCCCGCGCGCCCCACAAAGCGAACCAGCCGAGGTCGGTCGAGAAAATTGCCAGTTGCACGGCGGTTTCGCCGACGCGTTCGAGACTGTGCGTCCGAGCGGCGGATGCGATTTTTCGCGATCTTTGACCCACTGGGAGTCCCCCTATACAATGGCTTTCGAGGGCAATGTCGATTTCATGTGAATCGTTACCGGGCGACAGTCAATCACGCGCCAATCAGTCAAACCAGGGGAACGTTGCATGCGACTTCCCCCGGAATTATCACATCGGCGGGGCGTTGGCCGGCTGTCGGCACGCTCCAGTTTTCGAGGCTTGCATTCATGAACGCTTATGACTCTCTGGCTGACGATTACTACGTCAACCTGAACCTCAATACCGAGATGCAGCTCCCTCAGGGACGTGAAACAATCCTCGGCTTCTTTGAACGCGTTCAGAAACAATACCCGACGCTACGAAACTTTTACACTCGCGAGAACGGCGATTTCGTCCTCGAGGAAGACAAGGACCAGGGGCACCAGCGCTGGCTCTCGCTCGAACCGCGGCGCATCTGTTCGGGCTTCGTCAACCCGCCGACTCCCGACGCCGCCGTCGAGCAGCACAACCTCGTGCTCGAGCTCGTGCCGTACATGCTCTCCGTCAGCCCGCTCGATTGCGAAGCGCTCGATTACATGCTCGGCTTCGATTTCTCCTACCGGGGGAACCACGACGAGCTGGTGGCGGACGCTCTCGGCACAGGTTCGGCCTTCGACGGCATGATCGAAGCGGCCGGCGCGAAAGTCCTCAACTTCGAACCGTCGATCACCATCGGGCTTGATGAATCATGTCGCCTGCAAGCGCGGCTGATGATCGAAACCCGCACCAACGCCTACCAGGTTCGACGGGGGGAATACCCCGAGGACCAGATCAGCGTTTACTTCACAGTGCGGCAATACGGGAGCCTCGAAAGCGGAAACTCCTTCGAGTCGACCCTCGCGCGGCTGCGCGAGCAAAGTGACGAACTGATGCAGTCGTACGTCATCGACCACGTCCTCCGCCCGCTGGCGCAAGCGATCTCGACGAAGTAGCTGGGGATTGAAGCGGACTTCAATTCGCGTCTGCAACGCCCAAAGCTGGACGACACATAGTCCGATTGCGGAAGACCGCTTGGTTATTCTTTCTCAGCCAGCGAATCGACCGCCATTTTGTTGAAGACCTCGACTAGCCGGCGGTCGTAGTTTTCCTTGTCGACTGTTCGCGCACCGTTATGACGGGCATCCGGCACGATCCAGACCTCGCATTTGTCGCCGCCGATGCATTCGCCGACATGTTCGGCGATTTCGGAGGGAATATACGTGTCGCGACCATCGGCGATCACGAGCACTGGTCGATTCCGAAGCCGCGGCAGTACCCGCTCCAGCATTGTAAACCTGCGTCCAAGACGATACTGGCTGACGATCCGGGCCATCTCCAACGTCAGACGGATGTGCCACAGAGGGGACAATTTCATCACCCAGCCGGGCACGTAGAGCGACGCCCAGCGGAGCGTGTAATGCAACAGCATACTCCGCGTGGTGCTCACCCCTTCGCAGACCACTGCCTTGACGTCGTTGCTCACCGCTCCAACAGCGAGTACGGCGCACCCACCGCGACTGATTCCAAAGAGACCCATCGGCAGGCCGCGAAGGTCATCCCGATGACGGACATAACGGAGCACGGCTTTCAGGTCGGCCACTTCATATTGGCTGAGCCAATGCGAAGGGTCGTACCCCGGCATGTGGTCGCTCTCCCCCTGATTGCGGAAATCGAAAGAGAGGACGTGAAATCCGGCGTCCTGTAACGCCTGGCCGTACGACATCGCAGACCAGTGGTTCCCTCCCATCTCGGGTGCAAAGATGACAAGCCCGCGCGGAGGCTGGGCCGCGGCGCGGTAAAAGCTGCCGCGCAGGTTCAACTCGTTCGTGGAAGGAATGGTGAGTGTTTCCGCGTCCGGATCGGGAGGAGAGAACTCGACTCCGAATGGAGGGCGATTCTCGAAGATCGGGAGGATCTTCGTGACACAGATCCCCTGCGCGACGAAGTTGGCCGCGAGGATTCCGATCAACACCCAGAACACGATCCACGCCACGACATTCTCCAGAGCGAGCGGTGCTGAATGGGGCGACGCGTTATGGGTACTTCGATCGAATGTTACCTGACACACTCGAATATCGTCGGCTGGTCAGCCCTTGTACTCCGCAAACACGAGCGAAATGTTCTGTCCACCGAAGCCGAAGCTGTTCGACAGCGCCCGCCGAACGGTCGCTTCGCGTGCCTGATTCGGAATATAGTCCAAGTCGCATTCGGGGTCGGGGGTTTCATAGTTGATCGTCGGTGGGAGCACGCCGTTCTGAATGGCCAGCAGACAGGTGATGGCTTCCACGCTGCCGGCCGCCGCGATGAGATGCCCCATCATGCTTTTGATGCTTGAGACCGGAGTTTTGGCTGCGTCCTCGCCGAGGGCCTGCTTGATCGCCATCGTTTCGACCCGGTCATTGACTTCGGTGCTGGTGCCGTGGGCGTTGATGTAATCGAGGTCATTGGTATTGAGTTCAGCGTCGCGCAAAGCCATTTTCATGCAGGCGGTCGCACCACGTCCCTGTGGATGAATGTCGGTAATTCGGTAGGCGTCCGCGCTCGAACCGTAGCCGATGACTTCCCCGTAAATCTTCGCTCCCCGAGCCTTGGCGCGGGAAAGTTCTTCGAGAATGACCATTCCCGCGCCTTCGCCGAGGACGAAGCCGTCGCGGTTCTTGTCGAACGGCCGCGAGGCTCCCTGAGGGTCTTCATTATGCGTGGAGAGGGCGGTCAGCAGGTTGAATCCCGTGACACCGAAGGGATGAATCATGCTATGCGCGCCGCCGGAGAGCATTGCTTCCGCGTCGCCACGGCGGATGATTTCAGTCGCCTCGCCGATCGCCTGGCTCGATGCGGCGCAGGCCGTCAGGCAGTTGAGGTTTGGTCCCTGGGCATTGAACAGGCTCGCGAGATGCCCCGAAGGCATGTTCGGCTCCTGCTCAAGCTCAGACTGTGCGTTGAGTCGTTCGAGACCGGCGCGCGTGAAATGCTCGAGGTCGAGCTCGCCATTCTTTTGCGCTTCGGCAACCATGCTCATGAAAAGCTGAAAATCCTGTTGTCCTTCGCCGGCTCCGAGGTAGACGCCGAACTCGGCGGGATTCAACTTGGAATCGAGGATTCCCGAGTCTTTGACAGCCTGTGTGGCAGCGGCGATGGCATAACGGATGTTCTTGCCCGCATGCTCGAAACGCTCCGGGTTGTCACAGTAATCCTCCATGCGGAAGTCGTGGATTTCGGCAGCGAACTTTGTGGGGAAATTCGATGCGTCGAAGCTGGTAATCTTGCCGACGCCGCTGCGCGCTTCGCACAGCGATTTCCACATGGAAGCCACATCCTTGCCGATGGGGGTCATACAACCGATACCGGTGACCACGACTCGTCGTCTCATCGGAATTGTCTCGTCGCAGGGAATTGTTTGAAGGGGAACTTAAGCAACCGGAGTGAAGAGACTGTTCGGCTGGCTCCAACGTTCTCGAAAGTCAGGGTCGGCCGGGCAGCCCGTCGAACGACTCCGTTTTGCATACTCATTAAACTTTATTCCGCAAAACAGGTGAAGGGTGGGTCAACCGCCCGAGGCAGGGGTCGCCGAACCTTCGTTCGGGCAGTTCCCCGCCTTCCCGACTTGCAGGACGTGCAGGGTATTTTCAGAGAAGACAAAACTCTTACCGCTGCCATCGTCTGGGGTGGGAGCCTGAGCCGGATCGAGATGCGAAAAGACGATTTCGGCTTCGGCCACCAGCCGCTCTCCCACCGTGGCAACACATTCCACCACGCCCCCCTCGGGCCGAACGTTCAGCAGTTTCGCCGAATAAGTGATCGTGTCTCCCGGAATCGCCCAGCTATGGAATGTGATCTTCGGAACTTTAGCCAGGATGACGATCTCGCGATAATTGTTCGCCTCTCCCAACAGAATGCCGCCGGTTTGTGCCATGCCTTCCAGCATCAATGAACCTGGCATGACCGCGAAGTGGGGGTAATGGTCGTGCAGATGCTCTTCCGCGAGGGAGACGTTTTTTAACGCCTTCGCGTGGGAACCGCTCACGAATTCCACGAATCGGTCAATCCAAATCCAGCGCATAAATGCATGCGATCCTTGTGGATATCAGCGACAAAAGGAGACGCAAATCCTCCACCCAAATTCTGGCAAAGAAGTGGCCGTTTCGTGTTTGCCGCTGCTGCTGCCAGCCGGTTCATGAATCCGGGGCCGTTCCCTCGCCCGGACGGCGAACGTCTTCGTCAGCCCAGTTTTGCCTTCAGAAAATTCACGATCATCTGGACCGTGAACAGATCCTGGATATTTTCCACTTTGGGATCATCCGCCAGCTTATCGATATCGGCATGCGGCATGCGTTTCCGCAATTCGTCGATACCAGCCTGAGTGATGGACCCGTCTTTCACGAATCCGGAATCGGGAGAGGCCAGATTCTCGGGGAACAGTTCGCCGCGCGGAATCTTCACGTTGAAGTTCTTTTCCAGGCGGAAAACGATGTCCAGAAAGTCGATCGACTCCGCGCCGAGATCTCCTACCAGCGTCGCCTCCGGAGTGCATTCGTCCTCATCGACTCCCAGCGCGTCGACAAGCGTGGCCTGAACCTTCTCGAAAATATCCTCAGTCGTCGGCATCTAGCGTCTCTCCTCTGTTCCAGGTTTAGTCGCACTGCGGAACATCGACCGGAGCCGATGCCCACCGCGAATTGTGTGAGTCCGTCCTGAAAAATTCCTCGTGATCAATTCCGGAGTCAACTCCGGCTACAGCTTGGCGCGGCGAACCGATTCAACCGTGCCTACCCACTCTTGTCCTCGAAGATTTCCGCACTGTTGTTGCAGATTTCTTTTCGTTCAACCCATGCCTCCCAGCGTCAGGCCGCCGTCAACCCGCAGAATTTGTCCTGTAATGTAGGACGATTCGTCCGTCGCCAGAAAGACCACCGCGTTGGAGACATCGTCCGGCTTACCCAGTCGTCTGGCCGGAATTTTCTTCTGAATCTGATCTCCGGCGGCGTTGCGGACCGCTTCGGTCATGTCGGTCTCGATAAAGCCAGGGGCAACGGCGTTGACGGTGATTCCCCGCCGGGCTAGCTCGGTCGCCAGGCAGCGGGTGAAGCCGTCGATGCCACCCTTGCTCGCCGCGTAATTCGCCTGGCCGGGATTTCCGAACTCCGCCGCCACGCTTGAGATATTAATGATTCGACCATGTCGGGCCGACATCATCGGCCGCGTGACCGACTGGCAGAAGTTGTAGACGCTTCCCAGGTTGGTGTCGATCACTTCCTGCCAGTTTTCGGGGGGCATCGTCGCCAGCAGGCCATCCCGGATGACGCCCGCATTATTGACGAGAATATCGATCTTCTCCCACTTTTCGAGCACCTGTTCGACGACGCGGTCTGCTTCG
>CAZVJA010000180.1:0-10917 GCA_964626885.1 uncultured Planctomycetaceae bacterium
GCCAGCCCGCCGGTTCGCGGTACATCATCTGTTTGGTGTGAATGAAATGCCGCGAACCTCCTCCTTCGATCGCATAGGAGGCCAGCGTGAAGGGAGCCCCGGCGAAGCCGATCAGCGGAATGTCGGCCGGCAGATCGCGCCGCACGAGCTTCACGGTTTCCATCACAAAACTGAGTTCGCTGACGTCCTGCAGTTCGCGAACCCGGTCGACATCGCTCGCAACACGAACCGGGTTGTGAATCACCGGTCCTTCCCCTTGAGCGTACTCGAGATAGAAACCCATCGGCTCAAGGATCGGCAGCAGGTCGGCGAACAGAATCGCCGCATCGACCTTGAGCACCTGCTGAGCCGAGAGAGTGACTTCCGCCGCAAGATCGGGGCGCTTGCAGAGTTCAATGAACGATACATTGCTCCGGACCGCCATGTATTCCGGCAGGTAACGTCCCGCCTGCCGCATGATCCAGATCGGCGTGGTGTCGGTCGGTTCCCGTCGGCAGGCTTTCAGGAAGCGGCTGTTGTGCAGTTCGGGGGAAGTCAAAGCGCGGGCTCCGGTTTTTCGCCAATCTTAACAGGCAGCGGAGTGACACGAAACGCAAGACAACTTCGTTCGATGCCAAGCCGGCAGGTTATTGACAAAAATCCGGGCGAGAAATCACCGTTGGCTGCTGCGCTTCCGCGCGAGAATCTCCGGCGCTCGGGTAATCGCATCGCGGACGAGCTGTCCCATCTTCGGGGGCGAGGCCTCGATGTCGACCGGCAGGCTGAGTTCGTGCAAGGTTTCGCTGGCGGTCGGGCCGATCGATCCGATGACGCATCGCGCGGCGGCTTCCATCCATTGAGCCCGCAATCCGCGCGATTCCGCGACCTCAAGGACATTGTAGACTTGTTGGGCACTTGTAAAGAGCAGCAGGTCGAACTCCCCCGCGATGGTGGCACGGATCGCCGCTTCCAGAGGAGCGGTGTCGTTCGGCAAAGCCCACTGATACACCGGCACGCGCGATACGCGGGACGCCCGCCGCTCCAGTTCTCGATAAAAGTCCTCGTTCGGCTTTCCGTATTCCTGAACCGCAATCGAACGGCCGGCAATCAATGCGTGGGTGTCCAACTCTCCGAGCAACTCCCGCCAGGTGTTCGGTTCGGGAGCCTTCGCGTCGACATGGACATTCCACTCGCGAAGCACGGCGAGCGGTTTGGGCCCGCGGACGGCGATCTTGCAGCGGTCCAGGGCTTGCAGAAACTTTGTGCGGTCGTGACGCGTTGTCACCGCGTCGAGCAATGCCCGCGCTCCAACGCCGGTCAGAAAGACAACAACGTCGATCTTGCCCGCGAAGAGATCGTCCGCGAACGAGAACGCGGCAGGATTTTCCTCCAGCGGCACCTCGCGCATCGACGGGGCGACGGCGGCCTCACCGCCGTGCCGCTCGATGAGCGACTGCATCTCGGTGGCCCGGCGACTCTCGAAGGAGCAGACTCGGAGGGACATGCGGCTTGTCAGATCAGCAGGGAGACCCTTCACGGGAAATGCGGTAACAAAGCCGCAACGTCACATGCTGCGCGGCGGGACATGAAGCGATTCGTCACAAGAACTTGATTACGGGTGAACTTGCTGACGACCGGCGAACTCGTCGTTGAAACTCGTCCGCGCGGGGTCGCTCAGGTACGCAGGAGCAGCCGACCGGCAATATAGGCGCTCTCCCGGCGTCGATCCACTCTGGATCTGATCCGGCTACATTTCCGGCCAAACTACTCCTGCGAAAACCTGAAGAAGCGACTCTTACCCTGAGGTCTGAAGGACGCGCCACACAGCGCGCCGCCACGATAAGTAGTTATGGCAAACTCCGTGCCGCGCAGGGGCGGAGCTCGGGTTCCAATTCTCGTTGCAGACGGGGTTTGGTGGTAAGGTGCTGTCTGGAAAGAGCTTACGCTGGCTTGGTCGTCGCGGCGCATAGTGTGAAGAATCTGTTCAACTCGAACACCGCGCCGCTGATTGCTCAGAGAGTATTCAGCCAGCGTTCGAAATGAAGGCAGCGGAGTCAAAGCTTCGTGGTCAGAAACAGCGTTCTGTACCAATCTGGAATCTTTCTAAGGGATGTGCATTGTTTCGACATCGTGTGCCGCTGATGATTTTGCAGACCTCAATGTCGAAAGCATTACCAAAGTCGCGTCAATGGCAGCTTGCAGGGTCGTTCCATAGCGACCAAAATCGGGGCGCTTGACCGGGGTGACGTGTTCCTTTTATCTTGCCCTCCAGGGGGGAATTCCCCTGTGCAATCTTCTTTGCCCAGCAGGCAGATCATTACGACTGGTCGGGCCAGACCGGTTTGCGAATAATCTCTCGGAGGGAAGCGGTCATGGCTCAGGATGAATCAAAGTCGAAACCAATCATCGTCAGCGGCGACGAAGACTGGAAAGAAAAGGTCAAAGCGGAGGATGCCGCGCTCGACCAAAAGCTCGCCGCCGAGGGGACTCAAACAGCAGCCTCCCAGTCATCTTCAACCCTCGAAAAGGGGGCCGTAACCAGCGAGCGGGGAAAAATCCCACCGCTTCCCGAGCCGACGTTCGAGACGATCGTCGCCCTCCTTTCGACTCAGGCGATGGTTGCGCTGGGGTTGGTTCCGAATCCCGGTTCAGGGAAGATGGAATCGCAGTTCGAGTTGGCGAAGCATTTTATTGATATGTTGGCCGTGCTTCAGGAGAAGACCCGCACCAACTTGCTGGGACGCGAAGCGGACCTGCTCGAAAACTCGCTCCATCAACTTCGCCTGGCGTATGTAGAGTTGACGAAGCAAGAAAAAGATTGATCCTCGTGAAGGCCTGCGGCACATGGACGGAGGGTAAGATTCGCTCGCGCGAATACCCAAGGCTAAGACGATCGAAGACGAATCATCGCCCAGAGAATAAACACCGTTGAGCATCTCTCACCCTAACCATTGGCACGGCTACACCGGTCCTTCGAACTGGTACCGGGTCTGGCATCCGTCGGGCTGGGTTCCGGCGGAAGGGGAGACTTCGGTACGGCTGGCCGCCCCGAACGATCAAGGGGTGTTGATTCTTTCCTGCGGCTGGTCGGCGAAAGAGCGAAAAGGAGTCGATGCCGAGCAATTGGCTCGCTCGACCATTCAAGCCAAAGAGCTGCACAACGTGCGGCGCGGCCAACCGCTCGATTTCGCGTACCGATCGGTCTGCCTGGAAGGAGAAATTGAACTGCCGAAGCCCGGCGGCTGGCTGAAGAGGCTCTTCTCGCGCCGTGCCCGCCGCCGCTGGAGAGTCTGGGTGGTTCATCACAAATCCCTCTGCCTGATCGCGCAATATCATCACTCCGGCGCCGCGGATCCCGAGCTGGAAACGATGGCGGCCATGATTCTCCGGACGCTCGAGTTCGCCGAGGAGCCGGCCGACCCGCCGCAAATCTTTGCTGACCGGGTGTTGTCGCTGGCCCGTTCGCGGTTTCCGCTGCTCGAATGCAAAAGTGTCGACGACTTCCGCCTGCAATTGGGGGAGTCGAGCGTGAACCTGTTCAATTTCTATCGATCGTACGTGAACGAGCCGACCCGTTTCGAGGAGATTGTGCTCCCCGCGCTGACGACGGTTGTGCAGGTGCAGGAGTGGGGGACCGACCAGACCGAGCCGCCGCTGGAAAACGTCCGTTCGCGCATTTTGCCGATGCTCTACCCGGAAGCGGTTTGGAAGCAGAGCTTTCCGAACTTCGTCGCCGCACCGTGGATTGCCGATCTGATGATCCTGTATGTCGTCGATGAGACGCAGTCGTACTGGTACATTCGCGATGAACTGCTCACGAAGTGGGGGCTCGACTGTGACGAACTGCACTCCCTGGCGATCGAGAATCTTGAGAATTACTTCGAGCAGCATGAGATGACCTTTACCTTGGCCGGGGACGACGACGGGCCGCGGCTGCTCGTTCCCAACCGGCCCGATGCCTACAACTCGGCCCGACTGTTGAGCCCCGCGTTTCACCGCAAGCTCCGCGAGCATCTCGGCTCGCCGCTGGCGATCGGCATTCCGGGCCGAGATTTTCTCGTGGGGGTCAGTCTCGATTCTCCCGAGGCGCTCGAACAGGTCCGCCGGCAGATCGCCGAGGACCATGCCCGCATGGACCATCCCCTCACCAGCCGACTGCTGCTCATCAGTCCCGACGGCGTCAGCGAATACTGCGAGTACTGACGACGATGGATCGGCACCTCATTCTGCTTGGCACGGGGACCAGCACCGGCGTGCCGGTCATCGGCTGCCCTTGCAGCGTCTGCACGTCGAGCGATCCGAAGAACAACCGCACCCGCACCGGCGTGCTGGTCCGCGCGCCGGAAGGGAACTTCGTCATCGACACGCCGCCGGAGCTGCGCATCCAATTGATTCGCGAAAAAATCGATCTGGTGCACGCCGCGGTCTTCACGCACAGCCACGCCGACCACATCTTCGGCCTCGACGATCTCCGTATCTTCGGCTACCGGCTCGGAAAGAATATCACGCTGCATTGCGAGGAAGCGGTCGAGCAGCAGCTGCGCACCACCTTCGCCTACGCCTTTAGCACGCCCGATCCGGACGCGCATCATTTCTCCGTGCCGAAGCTCGAATTCCAGCGCATCGGCACCGAGCCGTTCGAACTGCTTGGTCTGACGGTGCGGCCGATCCGCCTGATCCACGGCAAGCTGCCGGTCTTGGGGTTCCGCATCGGCGACGTCGCCTTCTGCACCGACGTGAGCGCCATTCCCGACGAAAGCTGGCCGCTGTTGGAAGGGCTCGACACATTGGTGATCGACGCACTCCGCGACGAGCCGCACCCGACGCATCTTAACGTCGCGCAATCGCTCGACATCATCGATCGCGTGAAACCGAAGCGGGCCTACCTGACTCACATCGCTCACACGCTCGACTACGCGACGACAAACACCCGTCTTCCGGCAAACGTCGAGCTGTCGTATGACGGCTTGCGGATCGGGTATTGACGAGGAGCTTTCAGCGGTCAGCTTTCCGCTTTTGACGATCAGCGATCGGCGCTTCTCGGCTCGGAAAGAAATGCTCACCGGTGGCAGTCCATTGGTCTCGACACAACTTCGGCAGTTCCGACCCAGTCTCGAATCGCGCTCTCCATGAAGCCGGGGAATGTCGCCCCTCCGGGGCTTAGGCTTTCATTCTGGTCGGTGAACCGAGGGTTGACACCCTCGGCTACATTCTGCCGCCCCGCTGGGGCTGAAATGCGTCGGCTGAGCCCCGTTGCGGCAGAGAAAAGATTGCTCGGCAGCCCCGTCAGGGGCGAAATTCTTCTAGCCGGAGGGCGAAAGCCCCCGGAGTTCGATCGCCAGAAATCTCTTCCAGCCCCTGAGGGGCGACATCTCGTACAACCTGGGATGCAAGCCGCATCGCTTGAGTTGTGTAGATGTATGACAGGTGGCAATCAGTGGGGTTCATGACGTCAGGACCTCATGACGTCCGTGGTCCATGATGCGCAATTCCCCAAGCCGACGGTTCGCCGTCGGATCACACCCGCTGTGTCTGGGTCTCCCGCCCTGACCGCCAGCTGGCCTCAGGTGCCTCCAGAAATTTGTTGAGACCATCAATCAGTGTTTGGTAAGGAGCAATTGTCGAAATTATCACACTGCCGATGTATCATCGACCTCATCGTTCGACGGCACGGACGAGAGAGATTTCAGCAAAGTGACATCAGGAAAGTTCCCATGGTGGCCGGCACGTTATCACCGTTGCAAAGTGAACCTCGATCGTGTTGGTGGGCCATGTTGTATACGGCAATGGCGGCGGGCATGGGCTGGGGGATTCGGGGGCAATACGGCCATGAAACCGGTGCGATGATCGCCGGCGCCCTCGCCTCGCTTACGATCATGATGTTCTTTGCGACGAATGCGTCCACATTGGCGGTCTCGCGGGCTGCCGCCATGGCCACGGTCGCCATCGGCGTTGGCGGATCGATGACTTATGCTCAGACGGTGGGTTTGACGCACGATCCTCAATTCGTGGGAAACTGGGAAGCGTGGCGTTGGGGGATGCTGGGACTTTTCGTGAAAGGGGGCATCTGGATTGGTTATTTTGGTGTCTTTCTGGGGATGGGACTGGGCGGCAAACGTTATCGTCCACAAGAAATGCTGATCCTGATTTCCTGTCTCATTGGCTTGGTGTTCCTCGGAACTTGGCTGTTGAACACGCCGTTCGATCCCGAGAAAAGAATCCTGCCGAAAATTTATTTTTCGACGAGCTGGTATTTTCAGCCCGACAAACTCGACCTGAAGCCGCGCCCCGAAAACTGGGGGGGACTGCTGTTGGCATTGTTGGGCCTCACGGCCTATACCGGATTCGTTCGCCGCGACTGGCTTGCCGTCCGATTATGTGCTTGTGCGTTCCTCGCCGGAGGTCTGGGACAAGCTGGTGGACAATGCATTCAGTCATATCACAGTTGGAATCCCGACGCCTTCAACCAAGGCTGGCTCTCGAACATCGCCATCTTCAAGTCGTTCAATTGGTGGAACATGATGGAGACGGGATTCGGTTTCGTCTTTGGAGCACTCGTGGCTTTCGGCGTTTGGCTCAACCGCCGTCTGATCGCCATCGAGCACGTCTCCGATGATGTTCCAATGGGTCCGACGACGGAAGTCGGCCTGTGCGCGCTGCATCTGGTTTTGTTGCTGACCGCGGAATTTCTACGAATCCCCTCCGGTGTCGGAGATGCCGTTCTTCCATCCGAGATTTACACCGAATATGGACTCATCATGTGCCTGTTGCCGTTGGTGGGCATCGTCGGCGGAAGATTCTGGCCCACGTTGTTGCTGCTTCCTGTATTGGCTGCCCCCATCATGGGCAAACAAATGCGTGAACTGTGCATCGCGGGGCCGGCCGATTACCCCCATTACCCGGAATCACTCGGCTGGCTGATTTTTGTCATGCTCCCCCTGTCTCTCTTGCTGATCATTTCCGTTGGGTTGATCTCGCGGATGACAGGTCTGCGACCCCGAAGATACGCCGCCGTTGGCTTGCTGACGACGACATGGCTTTACTTTCTCTTGAATACATTTTTCTTCGGATTTGCCTGGCCGTGGAAACCTCTCAAAGAATGGACGTATCGAACGCCGAATCAACTCCTCTTCATGGTCTGCACGGCATTTCTCACCTGGCTTTCGATCCGCATGTTCTCTAAGCCGAATACCGTAGTGCCGGATCTACCGGCCGCAGGGTTTGGAAAACGTCTGGTTTGAAGCGGGCCAAATTCACTGCCGCGTTTCTATTCGTGACGCTCTCCTGTCTTCCTGGCTTCCTTCTTCGTTTCTCTGGTTCGCGTCGTCTCGCTATCGAACCACCAGTAGAGCGAGAAGAGATCGACGGACAGTTCGCGGGCTGACCCACCTTGCTTCAAGGTGGGTCAGCCTTGCTGACAAGAGGTTGCATGAGAGCATTCACGAGGCACGATGACTTGTGTGCTGGGATCGTTTTTCCCGCGACCTCTTGCTGCTGCGCAGCCCAGCTAGGCGAAACGCCAAGCTGGGCCACCCTGCGAGGCTACTCGTTCTGCCATTCGTCTTTCTTGACGTTGAACTCCCACTCCGCCTGGGCCATCGCCTCTTCGACGGAATCGTGATAAGTGTAGGTCATCTCGGTTCCGAACCTGTCGCAATAGTAGAGGTAATAGCCGCGATCAGCAACATCATACTTGACGATCCGAAGCTCAACGGGTGCAGGCATCGGTACACCATTGATGTTGTGACGTGTATTCCCGGTTGGCTGGTGCATAGGACCGAGCAAAACACGTTTGATGATTTGCGGATATTCCATCCTCCTCCCTCCATCTTCTATCTTCCATCCTCCATCTACCGGATCTCCTCCGGCCGCACGGCGCGGTGCTCGCGGACCGAGAGGTAGCACGCGTCGACCAGCGCCATCGTGCGGAGGTTATCGTCGCCGCTGATCTCCGGCTCGGTTCCTTCCTCGAGCGCGACGAGCAGCTGCGCCATCGGGCCGACGAACGCGTCGGGGAACCACACCTGTTCCCACCGCGGCTTGGCCCATTGGCCGTTCATAGCGGTCGTCGTGTAATCGAGCGTGCTCGGGCTGCGGGCAGGGTAATCGGGCCAGCCGATGGTGCCGCGCGCCATCCCGCGCGTCCCCTCGACCCGCCAACGGATACCGATGTCGGCCGCCGCTCCCTCGCGCGCCGGGCCGGCCCAGACGTCGTCCCACGAAGCCGCCCGCAGACCGTTCGCGTATTCGAGAATGTAGAGCGCCAATCCATCGTCATGCGCGAACTTCTGAGCGGTGCGCGGATCGGTGCGGACGCTCGCGAAGACCCGCTCCGGATCGCCGAACAGAAACCGGAACGCATCGAGATGATGAATGCTCATGATGCGGAGCGTCACCCAGCCTTGTCGTTCCTGCCACGGCATCCAGTGCGGAATGGCCCGCATATCGATCGACGCAAACACCGGCTCGCCGAGCTCCCCCTGGTTGAGCAGCGACTTCAATGCCCGGATCGACTGGTCGTAGCGCATGTTCTGGTTCACCCCGAGCGTGATGCCGGCCTCGCGACAGAGCTCGACGATCTCGCGGGCCTGCGCATAATTCACACCGAGCGGCTTCTGGGCGAGAATGCCGCGAATGTGATCGCCATGCCTGACCGCCTCGCGGACGACGTCAATCTGCACGTCCGGCGGCACGGCGATGTCGAGCACTTCCACCCGCTTATCCGCCAGCAGTTCGCGATAGTCGGCATAGACGGAGCCGATGGCGTGCCGCTTGGCAACGGTCTCCGCCCGTTCGCGCGTTCGCGAGGAAATAGCAACCGGGTTGAATCCTGCCTCGCGATACGCCACGAGCTGACAATCAGCCATGATGAATCCCGCGCCGACACAGCCGATGCCGGGGGACTTGTCGCGGGGAAGGCGGGGGAGGTAGTCGAGCTTGAGAGCGTTGTCCGTCATGCCATCGTCCCAGAAGAATCAACAATTGGAACGAGCGCATTGTATTTCACGACGGTCTGCAGTTCACGGAGAAAGGCCAAGAAGGTCAATAAGGAAGCCAGGAATGCAGGAGAGGAAGGAATGGGTGATGCAGGTTCGTGCGAAACGTCTTCAGCCTTTCACAATGCCGAAAGTTTCACCGAAATCAATCATCCCGCCTCGGAAATCCCCGCCTCAGATTTTCTTTTCCTGCCATCCTGGTTTCCTTATTGAAGCTGTTTTCTTCCGCTCCGTGTCGATGGAGTGACAACCCGCGAGCGCATGAACAAAGGCTCGGCCCCCGTGCGGGAACCGAGCCTCGTGACTCGCGATGTGATGGAGGTGATCCATCGGTTGCGAGACGGTGGTGGCTGCCCTGTCGACAGCCCGTCGACTGCCCTCAGGCGAGACCACCTCTCTGGCTAGTACTGGAACATATCACAAGACCACCTCCTTTCCGTTAAAGCCCCCCCGCTTCGACCGGCAAGCCAAATCCGGCCCCTTCGCGGGCTTCAGTCCATCGTGCTGCGTCCGCACGACCCAATGCAGTAAGTGTTTACGATTCCCGCCGAGGTGACAAGACCAAATCTCCCCGCGCGGGTCCGTTTTTCTCCTCGCGGTCGGCGAACCCAACCCTCTGAGTCGAACGCCATCGCGCCGACACACCGGCCGCAAGGTGACCCCACCCACAGACACCGGCCCGGCTGCGGAGGTTCGCGCCGGCGTCGAAATTTCGAGTCGTTCGCGAAACTTTCGGTAACTCTTGGCGGGAACTCGGCAGGAGATTCCTCCGGTGCATTGCGATGGCAAGTCGTTGTTGGGGAAGCTGTCACACATTGGCAAGGAAATGGACGTTTTGAGTATCGCTGCGAATGGGAATCGACAAGAGCCTTCTCCCCTTGCGGGAGAAGGTGGCGGCGCAGCCGCCGGATGAGGGGGAATAGCGCTCGGAACCATCTGCGTCCCGGTATTCGTCGAAACCCCCTCACCCCCGGGCCCTCTCCCGCGGCGGGGAGAGGGGAGCCAGAAGTTTTGTCCTGTACCCGACGTTAGCCCTGTCGCTGTTGTCTATTTCCTGCTCCCGTCGATGGCCTCCTGTCCCTGTTGGCCGGTTCTATGAGCCGGTCATTTGCCCGATACCGCGGGTGACGTATAATTGAGTGTCCCGTCAGTTTCGCCTGTTGCCCCGCGTTGCGTTCCTGGGCCTGTTTTCGGGGCATATCTCCATGTTGAACGAAAAACTGCGCCGGCAGATCGTGTTTGAAGCCGCCCGGTTTTTGTACCAGCGGCAAGAGTCGGACTACGCCCAGGCGCGGACGCGGGCGATCCGCAAGATTTCCCGCCGCTGGCTCCGTCCCGCAGACATGCCGACGGAACGCGAGATTCGGGATGAGTTGCTCCGCTTGCAGTCGGTCTACGGCTTCGGCACTCCGCCGGCCGACAATGAAGCCGACGCGGAACTTCGGGCGAACGACCCGCGCCGCGAATGGGACAGTCTCGCGGAGTCGCTGGGCATGACCGCGCCCGCCGAGCCGGTCGATCGGTTTGACGTTTACCGGGCGCTGCTCACCCCTTTGTCGCGCGTGCGGCAAGATGTGAAGCGGCACCCGGAAGGGGATGTCCTCTACCACAGCCTGCAGGTGTTCGAACTGGGGCGCGATGCCCTCCCGTACGACGAGGAATTCTTGCTGGCGGCTTTGCTCCACGACGTCGGTAAGGGGCTCGACCCGCGAGACCATCTCGAAGCGGGGCTGCGGGCACTCGGAGAGCATATCTCGGAGCGGACCGCGTGGCTGATCCGCCATCATTCCGAAGCGCACGCGGTACACGATGGGACGATCGGCGCCCGGGCGCGACGGCGCTTGTCCCAGTCGGAAAACTTCGACGAACTGATGCTCCTGGGGGAATGCGACCGCGAAGGGCGCCAGCCGGGTATGCCGGTCCCCGAGCTCGACGAAGCGCT
>CAZVJA010000181.1:0-9054 GCA_964626885.1 uncultured Planctomycetaceae bacterium
GGGGTGGTCCGCCGAGCCGCTGCGTCCGAAAGTCTCTGGCTGTGGCGGCTCTGACGGAGCGTCGCCCTCCCAAAGATACGGTCATGAAACCGCCACCAGGCGCTCTCTTCAGAACCCCCAGTTGTACTGGTCGATGTTCTCTTTGGTGAAGCGGATCGGCTCCGAGAGAATCACCATCGTCGGGTCTTTCGCACTGAAGGTGAGTGGCTGCGAGCCGTTGATGCGCGCCCCCGGCTTGATCTCCGCTCCTTCGACGACACCTTTCGCCAGCCGAATGGTGAGGTCGCCGAGCGCGCGGGGGTCCCACAAAAAGAAACTTTGCAGCACGTCTTCCTTGAGATAGCCCGCCATCTTTCCCGGCGTGGTGTTGCCGGTGAGGGCGACCTTCCCCGCGCGGCCGGTTCGTTTGAGTGCTTCCGCCGCACCGGGGACGGAGTTGGAATCGAACGCGATGATCCCTTTCAGATTGGGATACTTGTTCAACAGCGTTTCGACGCTTTGCCGCGCCTTGTTCTCGTCTTCGCCGGTGACGACGGTATCCACCTTCGTCAGCTTGGGATATTTCGCCGCGGCGCGGGCCTCGGAAAACTTTCGCCACTCGTTGAGGTTCGCGGCTTCGAGGCTGGCGATGGCGACCGCCCATTCCCCTTACTCGTTCATCTGCTTGGCGGTCTCGTCCATCAACAGTTCGCCGAGCTTCTGGTCGTCCACCTGGTTGACCATCAGCGTCCGTCCGCTTTCGGGGGCGTCGCTGTCCCACGTGAGCACCTTGATGCCGCGCTGCTTCGCCTTTTCGATCGCGGAGCGGATCGTCGCGGGTTGATTCGGCGCAACGCAGATCGCATCGACCCCCTGCCTGATCCAGGTTTCGATGAACTCATTCTGCTTCGAACCGCTCGCTTCGGTGGGACCGTCGTAAATGAGGTTCACCCCCAGTTCCTCGGCCGCCGACTTGGCACCGGTGTGGCAGGCCTTGAAGTACGCGATGCTCGTCAGCTTAGGGAGCATGGCGATCGTGACTTGGCCCGACTTTCCCTTCGCCGCGTCACCTCCTCCTTGCCGCGGATTTTCGCCGCACCCGACGACGGCACTCAGCGCGAAGATTCCCGCAACCACAATGAAGGCTGCGCGGCAAACCGGGTTGCGGTACGCAGAGAATTCGGACCGATACCGGGCCGAAAACTTGCGAGAAACATCAAGGGCGTGCATGGCTGAGAGTTCCTGTTGGGATCGCAAACGTTTGGGAACGCGATGATACTTGGATGTGATCTTCAACAACAGAGAATAAACTCCTCGAGTTCTACCGGAGACGGAGCTTAGTGAACCGTTCTGGGGGAGTGCGATCATTTCCGAGAACATGGCTTTTCAAGATTCATGGGCAATGCTACCGCGCAAGCGACAACACCAGCAAGTTATTGATGACATGCACAACGAGTGGTGCATAGAGTGAATTGCCGCAATCAAACAACCACGCGCAAATCATCCCAAAAACGAACAGCCAAATCAGAGCTATCATGAGTTCGTTGCCTTCCTTCTCGCCGGAGATGACCCACCAGGGGACATGAAACGCAGCGAACAAGAGCGAACTGGCAATCGCGGCGCGCGACAGCTTCCAACGGCTCCGCAGTTGTTGAAAAATGACCCCCCGAAACATCACTTCCTCGGCAATCGGAGAGCCGAGAATAAAATTCAGCCAAACGGCCCCTCCCCAGGGAAGTTGCAGCCGGGCATGTTGCGTGTTCAAGGCATATCCCAACGGAAGACCGCTGATCACCGCTGACGCCGCCAAGCCGATCAATCCTCCTCTGATGATTCCCTTGTTCAGTGTGAGGTATGGAATCACAGGAACCTTTTCGACGCGGCGGAGGAACATCACAGCCGGGACCAGCACCACGGAAATACGAACAACCGCTCGCAACCACTTATTTCCGAATGGAACCGGGCATATCACCATCAGGACGGACCAGAGGCTCCAAGTCAAGAACATTGCCAACACGTACCAAGCCAATTGGACGTCGTACTTTCTCATCAATGCCGATCCTCGGGTGCGATGCGATAGAGCCTGAAGTTCGCACTGGTCTTTCTAATGCACGATTCTCGACGCCGCTTGCATTCGTCTATGGAATCGATCTGATGCAATCCATTTTGAGATGACATTGATAAAACTCACGCGCGTCGCTGACGATGTGAGGCGCTGGGCACGTGCGTGTGCAGCCACACGCCCGCAACCAGCAGGGCGCCGAGCAGCACGTAGTTCAAATCGTTGACGTCGAAGGGCAACAGCTTGGAGAAACGAATGCTGCTGCCGACCCCGCGAAGCCCTTCCTGCAGCACCGTCACCAGCAGCACGCCGAAGACTGAGCCGGTAATCGAACCGATCCCTCCCGAGACGCGCGTGCCGCCGAGCACGACGGCCACAATCACTTGCAACTCCAAGCCGACGAGCGAACCGGCGTCGATCGCGCCGTGATGCGCGGTGTATGACAATGCGGCGGGAAAACAGAGCAAGCCCATGAGTGTGTAAACTTGCCAGGTCCGCCACGTCACCGGAATGCCGGCGTAGCGGGCCGCGACCCGGTTGCCTCCCAGCATCAGAATCTCTCGCCGCCAACGGGAGCGCTGGAAGTACGTTCCCAAGACCAGCACGATGATCGCCACGAGCACCAGCGAGCCGATCCACGTTCCCCACCAGCCGTATCCCGGAACGTTCAGAAACGGTCCCAACTCCCGGCTTTTCAGGACAACCTGGCAGAGACCGCGGTAGAAGAACAGTGTTCCGAGCGTGGCGATGATCGGCGGCACATCCAGCCGCGCAATCAACAATCCGTTGAAAGCACCGAGCGCCGCTGCAACACCGAGCCCCAACGGAACAGCCGTCAGCCAGAATGTTCCCACAGGTTCGAAGGTCGCCATCACCGCCGCGACGAGCGCGACCATCGAGCCGACCGAAAGGTCGATCCCCGCGGTCATCAGGACGATCGTCATCCCCGGCACCAGAACCAGCAGCGGCGTCGCCTGCACGAGCAGATCGTGAAGGTACCAGCCGCCGCTGCGGACAAACGCATCCCAGCTTTCAAACTGCACGCCGCTCGGGATTGCGAACAGTGCCATCTCGACAGCGAGCAGAATTGGAAGAACGGCTTGCCTCATCGCAGTTCCTCCAGCAGCTTATGTTTGCGGTGCAGGGCGCAATCGAAGCCGATCACCGCCAGTATCACCGCTCCCTGCACGGCGACGCGCCAGTACTCGCTGATGCCGGCGTAGATCATCGTCTGCCCGACGAAATACAGAAACACCCCGCCTAACAGCGTGCCGAGGAAACTCCCTTCGCCGCCGAAGATGTTCGTTCCGCCGAGCACCACTCCGCCAATCACGTCGAGCTCGAAATTCTTCGCCATGCGGGCCGGTTCGATCGTTTGCAGGTTCGTGACAAACGTCACCGCCGCAAGTCCCAGAAACAACCCGCCGGCGACAAACGCATTCTGCAGAATGCGTCCCGGTTGCAGCCCTTTCAGCCGGCAGGCCTGCTCGGAATTTCCCAACGCGAGCCAGGTGCGCGGCGTTTTTCCGTAGAACTCCCAGAGAACAGCCGCCGCACCGGCGACGAGCAGAATCCAGACGGCATAGTCCCGCCCTGGCGCGCGGTACTCATCCTTGAGAATCGAGAATTGCCCGCCGTAGTCCCGCACGATCATGCTCGCCAGGATGAGCGCCGCGCCGCGATAAAACGCCAGCCCCGCCAGCGTCACAATGATCGCGGGAATTCGCAGCAGCCGCACGAGCGCGCCGTTGAAAGCCGACAGCAGCGCCGCCGTCGCAAAGCAAGCTAAGAAGGACGGCAACGGCCCGGCACCGAAATTGTAACAGAGACCGAACACCGTTCCCGCCACGACGATGATCGCCCCGATCGACAAATCGATCGAGCCGGTGAAGATGATGCCGGTCAATCCGATGCCGGCCAGCAGCGTCGGCGCGACATTGTTCCCGACCCGCAGCAGTTCGCGCGGGACCGTCGTTCCCGGATTGCGCGCCGCGAACGACAATATGAACCCGCCCAGCAGCAGATTGCCGACGAGCAGAAACAGCATCCGCCACCGCAACCCGCGGGCATAACGGGAAAGAATCGTGCGGGAAGTGTTTCGGTCCGACGCCATCGTTCACCGATTCCCCGCATTTGACTGTAATCCGGAAGCCGCGAGCAGCAGGTTCTGCTCCGTCATCTCCTCGCCGCGCAGCTCCGCGCCGATCCGGCCGCGATTCATCACCAGCACGCGATCGCTCATGCCCAGCACTTCCGGAAGATCGCTCGAAATGAGGAGCACTCCCTTGCCGTTCGCCGCCAGCCGGTCGATCGTCGCGTGAATTTGTGCTTTCGCGCCGACGTCGACCCCGCGCGTCGGCTCATCGAGCACGATCATGTTCGGATTGCGTTCGAGCCAGCGGGCCAGCAACGCCTTCTGCTGGTTCCCTCCGCTTAGCGTGCCGATCGGTTGATCGGCTAACTGCGCGCGAATGTCGTACGATTTGATCAGCTCCAGGATGCCGGCTTTTTCCCGGCGACGATTGATGAGCCCATAGCGCGACAGCAGGTCGCTGAAGCCGATGCTCAGCGAATCGGCCAGACTGTGATCGAGCACCAGTCCTTGCCGTTTGCGTTCCTCGGGGAGATACACGAGCCCCGCGCGCAAGGCATCGTGCGGACCGGACGGCGACCAGCGCTGTCCATTCAATCGCATCGTCCCGCCTTCGAGCGGGTACATTCCGAAGATTGCCCGCGCCAACTCCGATCGCCCGGCGCCGACCAATCCCGCCAGACCGACAATCTCGCCGGCCCGCACCGTCAGGCTGATGTCTTGAAACATCCCGGCGCGGGTCACGCCTTCCAGTTCCAAACGTGGGTCGCCGAGCGCACCCGACCGCGTGCGGGGATAAACCTGTTCGAGCGGCCGGCCGACCATGTCGTGAATCAGTTGGCTGACATTAACCGATTTGGTCGGATGCACCGCGACGAGGTTTCCATCGCGGAGCACCGCCACGCGATCGGTCATCGTAAAAATCTCATCGAGCCGATGCGTGACGTACACGATCGTGACACCCTGAGTCCGCAGCCGATCAAGCCGCGCGAAGAGCCGCCGCGCTTCCGGCTCGCTGAGGCTGGCGGTCGGCTCATCGAGGATCAGCAGCCGCGCATCGCGCGCCAGCGACGATGCGATCGCGACCTCTTGTTTCTCGGCGGCGGTCAATTCCTCGAACATCCGTTCGGCGGGGAGCTCGATCTCAAAGTCATTCAGACGTCGTTGCGCTTCACTGTACAACGCGTTCCAATCGACTCCCCCCCAGCGGCGCCGCGGCCAGTGCTCCCCCAACAGAATGTTTTCCGCGACCGAAAGTCGGCCGAAGTATTCCAGCTCCTGGTGAATCGTGGCGATGCCGGCCGCCAGGGCATCCCGAGGCGATCCGAAGCGAACGCTCGTCCCCCGCAAAAAAATCTCGCCGGAGTCCGGTTGGTGCACTCCCGAGAGAAGTTTGATCAGCGTCGACTTCCCCGCGCCGTTCTCGCCCACCAGCCCGAAAATCTCTCCCTCTCGAAGCGTCAATTCGAGCGGTGCCAGTGCGCGCACGCCGCCGAACGATTTGGAAACGTTACGAAGTTTCAGCAGTTCGGCGGTCATGGATGTTCGAGAAGTTTCATCGGAAGCAGCGAACGAGTTGCTTCCTCATGATAACGATCCGGCCATGTGTCGCACACCACGCGCGAGTTATGCCAGGACAATACAACTATTTATATGTGGCACGCCCTGAGTTCTCGAAGGGGGTGGCGGATACAGCGACCATGCCCGTCCTTAAGTCAGGGCGTGTCACCCAACAGTCCCTTTGCCCCGCGGATTTCCCTATACTGGCGCAAGTGAAACCATGGGAATCCCGTCGTCGAGAACGTGAGGCGCCACCATGCCCATCTTTCAAAGTTGCGCTGCTCGTCGTGCTGTAATGCAGTTCGTCGCAATCGGCATGACCCCGATCCTCGGTGCAGCGAACGTCCTCCACGCGGCCGAACCGGTCCGCACGGCGGTGTTCGAAAGCGGCCGAGAAGGGTATCACTCGTACCGCATCCCCTCGGTCATTGTGACACCCAACGGCTCATTGCTGGCTATCTGCGAGGGACGCAAGACCGATCGCAATGACCACGGCGATATCGACCTCGTGGCGAAGACGAGCAGCGACAACGGCAAAACGTGGAACCCGCTGCGGATCATTCATGAAGAAGGGGGAGCAGCGAAGATCACCATCGGCAATCCCTGCCCGGTGATCGACGCCGCTTCGAGGACAATCTGGCTGCCGTTCACACGAGACAACGATCGTGTCTTCATCATGCACGGCACCGACAACGGCGCGACATGGTCCCAGCCGCGCGAGATCACCGCCGACGTCAAACCCGCCGGCTGGGGATGGTACGCCACCGGCCCCGGCGTCGGCATTCAACTCTCCGCCGGCTCGAAGAAGGGGCGGCTGTTGATCCCATGCGATCATCGCGAAAAGATCGATGGCAAGGACGTGATGTTCTCGCATGTCTTCTACAGCGACGACGCGGGACAACACTGGAAGCTCGGCGCTTCGGTCGCGAAGCACACCGACGAATGCCAGCTGGCGGAACTGCCGGACAGCATGCTCCTCATCAACATGCGGAACTACTGGGGACGTGAGGGCCAGCAACCCGAGAAAGGGAACATGCGGGCGATCGCCACCAGCACCGACGGCGGCGAATCGTGGTCGCCTCTTGCATTCGACAAGACGCTGATCGAGCCGATCTGCCAGGGGAGCCTGCTCAGTCTCCCCGCGAAGAACGGCGATGCGGGAGGGCTCCTCTTCTCCAATCCCGCGTCGAAGACCGAACGAAAGCTGCTGACGGTGCGGCTGAGTCGCGACGATGGAAAAACGTGGCCGGTGAGCCGCGTGCTGCATCCCGGCCCCTCGGCCTATTCCTGTCTCACGATTCTGCCGGACGGCACGATCGGCTGTCTGTACGAAGCCGGCGAGAAGACCGCCTACGAGCAACTCGTCTTCGCGCGGTTCAGCATCGATTGGCTCACGGAAAAAGTCGCCGCTAACGCCGCAACTCGTAATTGACTTTTGAAACTCATTGTCCCTCAATAAAGAAGCGTATGAGTTCCACCTGCTATCCTTTGTTCCACGCTTCCGGTTCTCCACGTGCTCTCGGCCGCGCGCATGGCGAGCAAGCCGCCGACAAGATCGCGGCCTTTCTCGACAACCTTCGCGCGAGCCTGAAGCTCTCGACCGACGAAGTCCGCGCGAGGGCGTTCCGCTTCCGTACATTGTTCGAGGGGCAGTGCCCGCATCTGCTCGAAGAAGTCGCCGGACTGGCGGAAGGGGCGAAGATCGACCCCGCCGACGCACTCGCTGTCCAGCTTCGGGGGGAACTTGGCCAACTCAAGAACGAAGCCTGTACGACGTTCGTCATCGGCCCGCGCGGCACCGCCGATGGCAAAATCCTCATCGGGCAAACGAGCGATACCCCGCCGGAGTTCGAGGAATTCGCCTACATACTCCGGCTAATCCCCGACGATCGCCCGCCGCTGTTGATGTGGACCTTCGGCGGCATGCTCGGCTATCACGGCCTGAATGCCCACGGAGTCGCCCACTTCGCGAACTCGCTCGGCGGCGGGCCGGGCTGGAAGTTCGCCCTCTCGCATTACCCCGTCAAACGGATGATGCTCGAACAGCGGTCACTGGCTGACGTCGTCGCGCTGCTGCGCCGCGTGCCGGTCTGCTCGAACGGCAACTACGTCCTCTGCGACGGCGCGGGGAATATCCTTGATGTCGAGCTGACGAGCGACGGCCCGCTGCTCATCGACGACGCCGGAGCGGGGTTCATCGTCCACTCGAATCATTTTCTCTGCGCGCCGCACAACTGCGCCGCGAACTTCGCACAAGGACCGGCCGACTCGTTTCCGCGACTCGATCGCATGCGGTCGCTCATTCGGGAGAATTTCGGCTCCATTACCGTGGCAGACATGAAACATTTCTTGAGCGACCACGCGGGACACCCGGCCGGCATCTGCCGACACCCGAGTCACGCATCTCATGTAGAGTCCGCTGTGCGGACCGACCGTGAACCGGGTGCCATGCCCGCATCGCGGAGCAGGGCGGGCATGCCGAGTGATCAGGACGGTGCGCATGTTCGCCACGCCCTTCGTAAAACCTCAGGGACGTGCCGCCCGACCGACGCCGCCCCGACGAACCCGATGATCCCTCCGGAAGGCAAAACAGTCGCGGCCCTCATCGCGGAACCGGCCAAGGGGGTGCTGCACGTCGCGAAGGGAAACCCGTGCGAGAAGGAATTCGTTGCGCATTCCGTTCATGAATAACGAAAGATCGTAGGGTGGGCCGAGTCATCGAGGCCCACCAGCACTGCGGCCAGTTCAAACCGGGTCCACAGAACTGAACAGGGAATTGAATATGAATCAGAGCGAAGAGGACGATGAGGAAGATTCTAAGTATGAAGTGCTCCCCCTCGAGGAAATGCGACGGAAGTATTACTGGCCGGATGATCGGCCGCGCGTCGTCGAGTTCGATCCCGAAAAGGTTCCAATAGCAGTGCGTCCGCTGATACCACTTGCGCAGAAATGGGGAATCAGCGATGACATCTTGCGTTTGGATACCCGAGAGCAAGCGTCGGCTGAAGAGATTAAGGATTTGGAGCAAACTGTAAAACGTTTTGAAGATGATCTCGATGAGTGGCTTGCGGGCCCCGAGGCGAGTAGTCGGCCAAAGTCCCCGGAATACGTAGCCTTCAGTTGTATGCGCATGGCAGCTTACGGCTGTTGACGATAGATCGTAGCCGGGTGTCATGCCCGCATCGCGCAGCAGGGCGGGCATGCCGAGTGATGAGGA
Organism: uncultured Planctomycetaceae bacterium; assembly: GCA_964626885.1. GTDB lineage: Bacteria > Planctomycetota > Planctomycetia > Planctomycetales > Planctomycetaceae > CAZVJA01. Next base: position 8,911 of record CAZVJA010000181.1, read on the forward strand.
CGGTTCGAACACACGCCACGCCCTTCGTAATACCTCAGGGACGTGTCACCCGACCGCCCGATAAGGTCTCGGTTCCCGACGAATAGGACGACGGAAGTCTTGTAGGTTATGCTTCAGCATAACAACACACCCCGCACGGCGAAG
>CAZVJA010000181.1:9154-10873 GCA_964626885.1 uncultured Planctomycetaceae bacterium
GGTTATGCTTCAGCATAACAACACACCCCGCACGGCGAAGCGTTATGCGAAAGCGTAACCTACATTTCTACCGGACTTCGCAAACGCCGAGGACAGCATGACCCCTACACAATCGCGTCTTCTGATCATCGGCATCGCGCTGCTTTTTTTCTCACTATCATGCGCCTTCGCCGACGATGCGCCCGGCCCGGCCGTGCGGACGCTCACCGTCGAACGGGGCGAACTGAAAATCCTGTTCCGCGACAATACCGAGTCGCCGAAGGTACTCAGCGGGCTCGATTCGCTGTTCAACACCAAGCATGCCCCGGACTACGACGCCTACGATCCCGACGGCAAGGGTGCGTCGGCCGGGCTCAACTTCGAGCACATCATCTCCGGGCATCGCAATCCGCACAACAAATTCACTCCCCGCAGCGGGACGTACTCGCTGCATCGTCTGCAGGACGGCCAGAGCGTCCTGCTGAACCGCCGCGCGGAAGACGAACCGTGGAACGTCGCCAGCACGCTCACCTACCGGGTCGTCGAGCCGCATTACGTCGATTTCGAGTTCCGCTGCACGCCGCGCGACGCCTCGCTGTTTGGCCAGCGCGGCTGGGGGATCTTCTTCTTCGCCAACTACATGAACGATGTGGCCGAGGTGCCGCTGCACTTTCGAGGCGTGACGGAGGCGGGAGGAAAAGAACAATGGATCACCGCCGACGCGCCGCCGGGGCACGCCGACTGGAATTCAGGCGGAACGTACCGGCATGTCGCTGCCCGCGACCTCGAATACGACGCCGACCACGACTTCCGGCTGAACAACTGGAGCTACGACTGGCCCCGCTACACGCAGCCTGTTTATTACGGCCGGGCGGCGCACGGCATGACGCTGATCCTGATGTTCGACCGCGCGTCGACCGCCGAGGACGAAATCCGGCTGAGCCTGTTCAAATTCAAAGTGCCGAAGCACCCCCGCCCCGCCTGGGACTTTCAATACGTGGCGCACAAGCTGGAGACCGGCAAGCAATACGGCTTTCGCGGCCGGCTGGTCTGGAAGAAGTTCGTCGACGAGGCGGACGTCCTCCGCGAGTACGAATCATGGCGGGAGCGGTTGGCGAAGTGAGTTTGACGCGACTGCTCTCGATTGCGTCCTGCACACATCAAGCCGGCCGCCGATACGAGGCCGAGTATTTCAGCTTGCGGTACGTGAAGGAATGCAGGCAGTAGCGGCATTCGATATGCGTTCCCTGTGCGTCCGAGCGGAGTTCGATGGCTTGCATCAATTCACGGCTCCAGCTTTCATCAGGAAGAATCACTTCTTCTCCACAAAGGGGGCAATGGATACCGGTTGAAAGCCCGTTGTCTCGGTTGTCGGCCCGTTCCATTTTGATTCTCTCCAGAGGAATGGAGCGAGTAGTGAACGGCGGAAGCTTGCGGAGACCGAACTCCATTTCCGCGTGACGACGGTCCACGATCGACAGTTCCATCGATTGCAAGGTTAGCCCTCCTGAATTGTGTGCAAAGCCCCTTTTCGATTCTGCTGGCTAGGTGGTGAGCGAAACCAGAGGCCAGCAATACACGGGGATGGTATGACACGTGTCGTGTTTCGTATTCGAATACACGTGTGTTGAAGCGGGCGGAGTCTAATGGCGAACCGTATATTCCGCGAGCGGTATGTCCCTCAATACGGGAGGTATTTGCCTGCATGGCTGTGGAGGTATTGTCCTCCATCTATAGCCT
>CAZVJA010000182.1:0-10863 GCA_964626885.1 uncultured Planctomycetaceae bacterium
GTCGGCGGGTTGGTCTCTCAGACTGTTCCATCATAACCCGCCGACCGGTCCAACTCCACGATCGCCGCGTTGTCGGGGTGAATTTTCGTCAGTGCGTGATGTCGCGAATGACAGGCACTCAACTCTCTGACCTGAAAAACCGCCGGGTGCCAAGCCTGCATCGCGCAGCAGGGGATGCATGATGTTGGATCTGCATCGAACGAACGCTCGCCGTGCGCGATTCGACACTTCTCCTCTTTTCCCCCTGAAGCCCGAAGCCTGACGACCTGGAGCCATCCCTCCGTCACTTTCCTCCGCTGAGGTCGCGCAGTTTGCCGGCGGAGGATTCGAAGAAGCGGCGGCGGCGTTCGGGGATGTCGGCGCTCGACCGGACGGAGTCTTCGAGGTCGCGGAGGTTGGCGGCACAATAGCGGCAGCCGACCGAGCGGACATGAAAATCGATGTAGGTCGACAGGTCGTCGTTCAAGGTTCCGAGCAGAAAGCTGCCGAGCTGCTGGCGGGAGGGGCAACTGAGCCGATGCCGCCGCCAGATTTCGCCGACGGTGTGCAGACCGTCGTCGCGCCGGCGGTTGAGCGCCGCCACGCGCTGCCGGAGGGGGTCGCTGCCGCGCAATGCCTTCTCGACGGCGGTCATGGCGTCGACGGGGAGCATCTCGTCGAGGTAGGCGAGCAACTCGTCGTCGGTGAATTCGGGTGCGCTCATCTCTATGAGGATAATGCCCATAAGCACTGCTTGCCAGCACATTGGTCGATCGTTAGCATAGGGCCGTTCGAGATCATTCTGCCGAGTTCGCATCATCAAACTTCACGACCAAAGACCCAAGAGGACATGCTGTGCCAGTCTCCGCGAAAACCCTGCCGCCCGATCAACTTCCGGAAATGGCTCGCACGCTGCGGAAGCACATCATCAAAATGACCACCGCCGCCGGCAGCGGGCACCCCAGCAGCAGCCTCTCGGCGGTGGAAGTGGTGACTGCTCTCTTCTTCGGCGGCTTTCTCCGTATCAATCCCCAACAGCCGCACGATCCGAAACGGGACCGTTTCATCCTCAGCAAGGGGCATGCGGTGCCGGTGCTGTATGCGGCCATGGCGGAAGCAGGTTATTTCCCCGCGGAAGAATTGATGACGCTCCGCAAGCTCGGCAGCCCGCTCGAGGGGCATCCGGTCATGCAGCGACTGCCGGGGATCGAGGCGTCGACCGGCTCGCTCGGGCAGGGGCTTTCCATCGGCGTCGGGCATGCCCTTGCTTGCCGACTCGATAAGTACGACGCACGCACTTACGTGATGATCGGCGACGGCGAGATGGGGGAAGGGCAAGTGTGGGAAGCGTTCGCAGCCGCACATAAGTATAAGCTCGGCAACCTGACGGCCATCGTCGATCAGAACGGCTATCAGCAGACCGGCGCAACGCGCGACGTGCTCGACATGACGCCGTTCGATTCGAAGATCGCGGCCTTCGGCTGGCATACGCAGGTGATTGAAGGAAACGATATGCAGGCGGTGATGGGGGCGCTCAAGACTGCGGTGTCGATCACCGACAAGCCGACGGCGATTGTCTCGAAGACAAAGAAGGGCTTCGGCATTCTGCCGGTGCTCGAAGCGGAGGGAGACGTCAACTACCACGGCAAGCCGCTTCCGCCGGCCGTTGCGGAGAAGGCGTTGGCGTTGTTGGGGTAACGTCCGTGGTATCGTAAAAGACGAAGGATTCGTGTGGAACTGACTTTGCCAGTGAAATTGGAATGAGAAACGAAGAACACTGGCGGAGCCAGTGGCACACGCATGGTGGTTGGAAGCAATCGGAAAATGAACAGCCTTCGTCCCGGAGGGACGTGGTGAAAATAGCCCAGCGATTTATCGCTGGGGGTGAGAGTTGAGGAGAGGAATGCCTTTGAGTCCCGTAGGGACGGATGAATTGCACGGGCGCCTTTACAGTCGCCCCTCCGGGGCTCGGTAGTTCAGGCTGATGCGGTTTTTCCCAGGCATAAATGCCTGGGCTATTTTCGGGTGTCCCTTCGGGACAAAGACAGCAGAACGAACGAGTTACTCAGACCTGGACGACTTCAGCTCCTCATCGGAGTGATCAAAAACTGACAGCACTGGCGGAGCCAGTGGCACACGCGGAAAAGACGAATATTCTAATACGAGCGTTTTTGAATTCGATCGACGGAAAGCGAACGACTTATGGCACTCGGTGAGGCAAGCGGCTTGAAGATGGGGCAGGCAACGCGCGACGCGTTCGGCGACGCGCTCAAGGAACTCGGTGACAAGTACCCGAATGTCGTCACGGTCGACGGCGACGTCGGCAATTCGACCCGCACCGAGGTCTTCGCGAAAGCCCACCCGGAGCGCGGATTCAACGTCGGCATCGCCGAGAGCAACATGGTCAGCGTGGCGGGGGGTCTTGCGGCCAGCGGCAAAACTCCGGTCGTCGCCAGCTTCGCCTGCTTCCTGCTTTGCAACGCCTACGATCAGATCCGCATGTCGGTTGCCTTTCCCGGGTTGAACGTCAAGCTCGTCGGATCGCACGCGGGGATCTCGATCGGCGAGGACGGCCCGTCGCAGATGGGCATTGAAGACGTCGCGCTCGCCTGCACGCTCCCCAACGTGGTGGTGATGGTTCCGTCAGACGCTCCGTCGACCAAGAAGGCCACCGCCGCGATGCTCGAACACAAAGGGCCGACATATCTCCGACTCGGTCGGCCGAAGGTGCCGGTGATTTATCCGAACGGGTGCGATTTCGAGATCGGCAAGGCGAATGTCGTTCGCGCGGGAGATGACGTGACGATCATCGCCAACGGGCTGATGGTGTCGATGGCGCTCGATGCCGCCGCGGCCCTTGCGAAGGAGGGGGTTTCCGCCCGCGTAATCGATATGCACACCGTGAAGCCTCTCGACGAAGAAGCGGTGGCCCGCGCCGCGCGAGAGACCGGCGCGATCGTCGTCGCGGAAGAGCATCTGGCGGCGGGAGGACTGGGAGCGGCGGTGGCGTCGGTCGTCACCCGGACTGTTCCGGTTCCCATGGCCTACGTCAATCTGGGAGACCGTTACGCCGAGAGCGGCGATCCCGACGGTCTGTTGGAAAAGTACGGCCTGACTCCCGAGGCCATTGTCGAAGCAGTCCGGAAAGTGAACCGGCGATAGTGATCGAATATCGGTCGTTTCATAACTCCGATCCGCCGCAGCTTGTTGCCCTCTGGAATGGAACTCCGTTGGGCCGGGGTGTTGCCTCGGGAATCTCGACCGACGCCTTCGAGACCCTCAACTTCTCGCAGCCCTTTTTTGATCCGCGCGGACTGATCGTCGCCTGCAACGGCACCGACATCGTGGGCTTCGCGCATGCCGGGTTCGGTTCCAATACCAACGGCTCCGCGCTCTCGAAGGACGCGGGAGTCATTTGCGCCGCGCTGGTCCATCCCGGTTTTCGCAATCAGGGGATCGGCCGCGAACTCGTCCGCCGCGCCGAACAGTATTTGAAAGACGAGGGAGCGACAAGCATTTACGCCGGCCCCGCCGAGCCGCGCGATCCGTTCTACTTTGGATTGTACGGCGGAACGCAGCCGGCCGGGTTCCTGGAGTCTGATCCCGACGGCGCCCCGTTCTTTACCGCGCTCGGTTACGAACCCGTCGATCGCTACGGGATCTATCAGTGCGTGCTCGAGCAGCAAAAGACGCCGATGAGTTTCCGTCTCGTCAATCTTCGCCGCAAGATGGAGGTCGTTGCCTCGCATCAGCCCCCCTCCGCGTCGTGGTGGTGGTTCACTCGCTACGGGCGGCTCGATTCGCTCCGCTTCGTCCTCCGCCCGAAAGAGGGTGGCCCGAACGTCGCCGCCATGACCATTCTGGGGCTCGACCTCTACATGACCAGTTGGCAGGAACGCGCGGTCGGCTTCGCGGAACTCGACGTGCTGGAGAGCGAGCACCGCAAGGGCTACGGACAGATGCTGGTGCTCGACGTCTGCAAGCGACTGAAAGACGAACTCGTCACTCTCGTCGAGGCGCACGCCCACGAATCGAACGTCGCCGTCATTGGCCTCCTTCAATCCGCCGGCTTCACCCAGGTCGACACCGGCGTGGTCTACCGGCGGAAAGAAGCGTAAGCCGACCCTTCCGGCGCTCGGGATTCAAGTTGCGGGGATTCTCTACAAGTGGTTTCAAAATCCTGTCTTTGGGAGGGCGAGGCTCCTGGGGAGCCGCCATAACGAGAGACTTTCGGTCGCGGCGGCTCGGCGGACCACCCACCGGGCGGTGTCCCCTCGCCCTCCCGGTTTTGAAACCACCTTTAGGAATGATGCGATGAAACTCACAATCCTCCGCGCGATGTCTCTCATTTGGTTCGCTGCTTTGCTGGCGAATTGCGACATGGCCCAGGCGGAGAGCCCCGTCGAAGCATGGGCAAGCACGGTCCCAATCCCCGCCGAAATGCCCGAGGCGGCCGTGGCACGTCATGCGCGGGTTCGCGCGCGTCGTCAACAAGTCGTGGTCATTTGCCACCGGGGGGCCGTCGAGTTCGCCAGGGAGAACACGCTCGAGGCGTACCGCGCCACATTTGAATTGGGAGCCGACGGAAACGAGATTGATATCCGCGCCACGAAAGACGGCGTACTGGTCTGCTTTCACGACGACATGCTCGACAATCTTCTGCACGCATACGGCGACACGCCGGATTACACGTATGACGAACTGAGAGCATTTCGATTTCGCGAGACCGGCAAGTTTGGGGAGTATTGTCGCATTCCGACGCTCGTCGAAGTGTTTGAGTTGCATCGAAAATACGGGGGCCTCATACAGCTGGATATCAAGCGCCCCGGCTTGGATGGCGCCATCGCCACGCTGCTGGACCGAATGGATCTTTGGGACCATGTTGTCGTTTCCCCGGGCGATCGAATTCGGCGGAACGAGCGATTTGCGCCGCTCCGATACAAGGCGGCCCTCTACGAAGATCACAGCGACCTCTTCCCCGATCAAATCTCCGCGGCTCTTGCGAAACCAGGGGAGATGGTGATGGTCGAGGACCCGCGAGCGATCCTGCTGGCACTCGGTCGCCAACGGGGAAAGCTCTCCGATTTCCCTGTGGCTCCCGCGCAGGGCAACAAACCGTCGCTCCCATTGAATATCGAGATGTCCAAGCGGAACGAACTCATCGCGACGCTGCGGGACGCGGGGGACTGGAATCAGACCGAAGGTGACCAGAAGCGACAAGCACTTCGAGCTGCGCGAATTGTCGACAGGGCGCGTGCCGCCGATGCATTGGCGGCGCTCGGCCAGGGGGATGAGGAGATTTTATCGTTGCTCGAGGAGCGGGTCCGAAATCGAAGTTTGAATGCCGAGTGGCAGTATCATGGTCTCGACGGCGCGGCTGCACTGCGGGCGCTCTTCACGCTCGAAGCAGGGCGGGCGGTGCCGCTCGCGCGATTCATCCTGTTTCGCGACGATCCGGAACTTGCCCGCGTGAAGAACCCCATGTACGACAATCCACGTGCCTGGACCGATTTCCGGCAGAAGTTCGTCGTCTTCGATTGCCTAAAAACACATCCACTTCCAGGGGCGGCGGAACTTTGTCGTGAATACTTGCGGCTGGAGGAGGCGGACGCGCGGCAGATCGGTATTCCGCAATTCGACCAGGCGGCCGACGCCTTGCTGACGCTTCAACGGGAGAAACCGACCGCGCTGGAACTCCTGCGGCATTCTCGCCGCGACGTGCGCGGCAGGGCAATTTTGCACTGCCTTCGGTTTATCGATCAGCCCTGGGCCGTCGAGGCACTGACCGAAGCCGCACCTCACACGCTGAAGTATCGGATGGAACAATAATCGTCCGTTCCCGCCTTCGACCAGCAACCGGAAGCGGCAGGGGGTATTGTGCTTTCCCACAACTCAGTCGCGGATGTCTCAACTCCCGTGCGCGTCGTGGTCGTTCGCGGGGGCTTCGTGTTGCTGCTGCTCCTGAGGCGCGGAGCTTTGTTGGGCGTCGTCCCGTTGGATGTATTCGTCGAGCGCGAAGATTTCGACACGTGACCCGGGAACTTCTTCTCCCGATTGCGTGAACAGATCGTTCGACTCCGGTTGGCTGCTGAGGCTGACGCGGATTCGCCGAGGATCGATTCCCTGCTCGATTAGATATTTCTTGACCGCCTTTGACCGGTTGAAATTGAGTTCCTCGGAGTCGGTGAACGCGCTGTTGAGCGGCAGCGGTCCTGGCGCTGAGTACGAACGAAGTTCGATGATGTTCGGCTTCCCCGCGAGCAATGGAACGAGCAATTCGATCTGTTCCTTCGCGGCGGCGTCGAGCTCGGCGGAGTTCTCGGCGAACAGCGCCACGGTTCCCTGGCTGTGGGTCCGGTTGAAATATCGGAAGATGATCATCCGGGGGGGCTTTCGCGCCGCGACCCCGACCATGTTGCGGCGGCCTTCCGTCCGTTTCATCGCCATCGCAATTCCGCGGCCCGGCCCGTTTCCGGTTTTGAAGAAGCCGGAGGTCGTGGCGTCTTCCGGGCCGATGAAGGACGTCGATTTCGAGCCGCGGTTGATGCCGATGGGATCTTCAAAATAGTCTGCGACCGCCTGCTTCACCGGTTTGGATTGCGCGGTCAGCCACATCACCATGAAGAAAGCCATCATGGCGGTCACGAAGTCCGCGTAGGCCACTTTCCAGGCACCGCCGCCGCCACCGGCCATCGATTAATCTCCGGCGTGCTGAGCAGGGATGAACGCGTTTCGCCTATAAAGTACGAAGCACGAATGTCGAAGGAAGTGCGAAGCACCAAGCACGAAAGCATCTCGCGCGTCGCCGCACTTGTTCTTTCGAGGTTCAAGGTTTCGAGCTTGTTTAGACATTCGTGCTTCGTGCTTTTACAACCAGGCAAGTTCCTCGTTCCACAACACCCGACTACGATGCATCGACCTCACGGAAGAGCTGCTCCATCTCGGTCCGGCTGGGGCGATATTCGGTTCCCACGCCGCGCAGCGCCTGCTCGATGATCGCCTTTGGCGGATGCCCATGTGCCGCGCCGACAATGATCGCCGAGATCGCCTTGAAGAACCCCAGCTCGGCGTGCCCCATGAATTCCATGCGTCCCACGAGCGGCCCCACAAAGCCGTATGACATGAGAATCCCCAAGAACGTTCCGACGAGCGCCGCACCGACCTTATGGCCGATTTCTGCCGGCGGACCGTCAATGGCACCCATCGTGATCACGATCCCGAGCACGGCCGCGACGATTCCGAAGCCCGGCAGACCGTCAGCGGTTTTTTGCAGGATTGTAGTGGGGGCGTGATGTTCTTCTTTCAGAACCTCAAGCTCCGCCTCGAGCAGTGCTTCCATCTGCTCGGGGGTGGCCCCGTCGACAAGCGGCGTTAACCCGTTGCAGATGAACTCGATGGCATGGTGATTGTGTGCGATCCCCGGATACTTTTTGATGATTTCGCTGTTGTGCGGATCGCTGACGTGCCGTTCGAGGGTCAAAATTCCGTCGCGGCGGGCGATTCGCAGCAGGTCATAGAGCATCTTAAACAGCTCGCGGTATGTCTTGCTGTTGTAGGGGCTCCCTTTGACCGTGCCGAGTATCCCCTTGATCATGTCGATCAGCACTTTTTTCGGGGACATCATGATGAGCGCCCCCAGCGCCGAACCGCCGATCGTCACCAGTTCGAACGGGTGAATGAGCGCATGCACATGGCCGCCGGAGCCGATGAACCCGACCAGCACCGCGCCGATCACGACGGCAGCTCCGGCAAGCACAAGCATGGTTCAGCCGTCCTGATCGTGATGGAAATGAGGAAGTTAACGACTTTCGGGACCGCGGCGCAGCACGATCCGGCGGTTTCGGACAAACCGTCTTCCTCATCTTCGGCCGACAATTCTACGGACTTCAACCCACACGCGAACTGCAGGACGAACCCGAACAATCGGCCCGCCCAAGATATGGTTTCGCCGAAATTCGTGCAGATGGCGAAGCCGTATTTCGTGCAAATCGACGACGACACGGTATGCACGCGGCGAATCCCTCAGGGCAGAGGGTGGCCTGGAGCCGGTTGGCGCGGTTCTGACGATTGTACGGAGCGTGACCAAGGCCGGGTGATTTCGGGCATCGTTCCTGTAAAGATCACGCATCACTCCCAGTGGCGGGCGGAAATCGTTGCCATTGGGGGACTTTCGCTTGGCGTTCCACGAATTATGGCGCATGCTTCCGTAGGGACGTCAGTGTTTACACCGAGCCGCCTTTTGCGGACTTTACATTACAGGTGATTTCAAAACAGGGAAGGCGAGGCTCCCGCCGAGCCGCCGCGACCGGAAATCTCTCGTTGTGGCGGCTCCACGGACCACCCTCTGGGCGGTGCCCTGTCGCCCTCCCAAAGACGCAGTTTTGAAACCACCTCCAGTAACCTGAGAAGCCGAACGCATGCTCATGGATCGCCGCGATTCCCGACGTTTTGAACCCCAATCGGGGCGCGATGAAACTCGATTGCGCCACAAGGGGAAGTCATTGGTCGCGCTGCTGCTCGACGTCTCCGCCGAGGGGTTTCGAATTTGCATGCATTCGGGAAAGAAACTCAACATCGGCGACGAGGCGACTCTCGAAACGTGTGACGGACAACACATCGTCCGCGTGATGCACATTGATGACAATGCCGAGACCGGCCGAATGACGGTGGGCTTGGCGCGGATCGAAGACAAGCCGCTGGTGGAATCGGGGCAGTCTCTTCGCGAGCAAATCCGCCGTCGCGACAAATTCGACCAGGATCGGCTGATCGACATCGGGCCGATTTTCGCCTTCGTTCTGCTGCCGCTGGCGATCGGAATCTCGATCATGAACCTGGTGGTCGGCTCCGATGGATTGAAAGAAATCGGGCAGATGATCACCCGCCAGATCGGGCTGTGATTCCTCTCGCCGCGGAGCACGCTCTACCCGCTGGAATGCTTCGCCGCACAGACCCCGCGCATTAGCGCAGCTGCTGGAAGCAAGGCACCTTTTCGCGCGCCATCCGCGCGACTTTTTCGAATTCGCCGTCGTTCGCAAACCAGCGCCGCGGAAACCATTTGAACAAGTAGCGGGTCATGTAAAGTAACAGGCCTTCGGGACTCTCGACGACCTTGACATAGGCATCCCAAGTTGTCGATCCCTCTGAAACGCGCGTCGTGTGAGCGATTCGTTCGCGAGAAATGCGGAATTCGATCGCATGATGCTGTTCCGGGAAGCGAGCGAACTCCCGACGAACGCACCAGCGAAGATAAGGTTTGGGGAGGACAAACCAAGCGAGGCCGACACCAATTGCAACCGCAGCAATGATTTCTCCCGCCGGATGGCAATCGCAGGGAACTATGGGGTTCAGCACAATCAACATCAGCAGCAGTCCGAGGATCATCACCAGTCCCGCAAGTAAGTGAATGCACCATCGCAAGGCGGGACGAACAAGCTGTCGATAGTGCCAGCGTGTCGCGGCAAACAATTCTTCAGCCGTCCAGACGTAGCGGAGTTCGACAGGTTGTTCCATGGCGCTGTGCCGAAGTACCACGCATAGCCGTTCCGTGCGAGACTTTCTGTCCCAGGCTCAATCGATGATGACGCCCAGGAAGTTCTTCTTGTTCGTTGCCTCGCGCATCTTCGTCTGAATGCGCGTGAGGATCTGCTGTGCTCGGCGTTCACCGTCGGTGGAGGCAATGTTGTACGCGGAGTTCATGTTGCTCTGCATCGTGGCCACCAGCTTTCGCTGCTGCTCGAATTCGCGCTGCGCCTGCTGCATTCCCTCGAACGGGATGCGCGGGACCACGTACTGCTCATAGGTTTGTGCCAGCCATTGCTTGCGGCCGGCGAAGCTCATGTCCCCCATATCGAGTTCCTTGATGCATCGCCAGAGCCGCAACGACCCGTCGCGCAACCCCCGCCGCGCGTCCATCCAGTCTTTGTTGTCCTGGTTGTCGGCGTGGCGGCGTTCATCCGACGTAAGGTCGCGGTTCAAGTTCTTCAGCCGACCGACCAGATCGATGAACTGCTTGCGCAGCCGGCCGAGATCCTTCTCAATTTCGTTCGCCGCCAACCAGTCGACGGACATGAACTCGAACATCTCGACCAGGTTCGCATCCACGGGCACGGCTCCACCGCCGGCCGCGCGTTGCGCGATCGCCGGAGGCATGGGAACTCCCTGCGGCACCTGTGCGGGCGCACCCAGGGGAGCTGATGGGAACGCTCCTCCCGGCAGCATGGGAGGTGCGAACGGCTGCGGAACCGGCGCGACACCCATCGGGGGCGCGAACGGCGGAGCCATCGGAGCTTGCGCTCCCGGAGAAACAGCATGCACCACGACGACAATGCTCGGGTCCGCGCCCGGCGGCGGCGCGGGAATCGGCGCGTCGAGATACGGATTCGTGCCGTTCATCCCGGCATAGCCCGCGCCATACAATTGCCACGATCCAACAGACGCAGGATCGACTCCCGCCGCAATCATCAGCCGCCGCAAGGTCCATTGCGCGACGATCGGATATTTCTGATACGCCTCGTCCGGAATACGAATGACGAGTCCGATCGGCACGTGCGTCGGCTTGAACCACACCCAGAAAAAGTACGGCGCGCAGTCGACCTGTTCCCAGGTCTGCGAGGGAGCCCGCGCGGCGAAATTCAGCACTGTGTCCGAAATTCTGGCGGACTGGACCGATTCTGAGTGCGTCATGAAGCTGACTAACGCCTGAATGTTGCGTGGGCGAGAATCACCAAGAGCCGCGACCGCCGTCCGAGATCACCGAATCAGCCAATCCGGCCCCTTGCTCCGTCTCTGTTATTGTACCTCACACCCCACGACGGCTCCAGAGGGGGGCGACCCGCGGCAACTGTTTTCTTGGACTGACCTTGCGTCGCCGGAAGCGCTTCCGAT
>CAZVJA010000183.1:0-10820 GCA_964626885.1 uncultured Planctomycetaceae bacterium
CACCCCCCAAAAAACCTAACTCCTTGCTTTCCCGAAGCCCAATGCGCCGCGTTGTAAAGTTTGCATTCGGCCGGGTTAAGTGGGGAAAAAGTCTTGTCAACCGCGGAATGGAGAGTTAAAACTTTGACTTCCCACCTCGCTTGCGGAATGGATTTCGTCGGCGGTGGGTCGATTGGGCCACCTATCTTGAAAGGGCTCACGGATGAGCCGACTAAAGGTCTTCGCGCCGCGCGAAACGGACTTCGTCTTTCGTATCCATACCGAGAACGACGATCCGGTCATTCTCTCGTTCAAGCCGCGGTCCCGCACGCTTCCCCGACACCATTCGGCCGCGCTGTTGAATCGCGCGCGGGTACTCCGAGAGAACAACCGCTGCCCGCATTGCGGCCATGGGGTTGTGGAGCCGGTCGATCTGGGTGATGCGCGGTTCGACAGAGCCCTGCGGCCGATTCCCTGCACGAGCACGCTGGTGGGGTTCGCCTGCGAGCGCTGCGAGAACGAATGGGCGGTCTGAGGGAAAGCTCAAAGCACGAATGACGAAAGAAGCGCCAAGGCCCAAATGCCTGAAGCGGTAATGCTTCACTTTCGGATTTCGTGCTTCGGATTTCCTTCCAGGTGGTTTCAAAACTGGGAGGGAGAGGGGGCACCGCCCGGAGGGTGGTCCGCCGAGCCGTTGCGTCCGAAAGTCTCTGGTTGCGGCGGCTCCGACGGAGCGTCGCCCTCCCAAAACAGATTTTGAAACCACTTCTCGTCATTTGGGCTTCGTGCTTGACCTCCACTCCCAGGTGGAGTTGCGGCATTTGACATGACCCGGCTTGCCGGTCGCAATTCGCTGCGAAAGGACTTATGCTGTCGAAACGCCCCAATTGCGGGGCCAATGCCTTTTCGACAGGAGAGCCGACATGCCCAAGGTCTTGCTGGTCATCGGTGACGCCACCGAAGTCCTCGACACGATGTATCCCTATTTCCGGATTCCGGAGGATGGCTTCGAGGTCGTCATCGCCGCCCCGGAGAAGCGGCTGTATCACATGGTGATGCACGAGAAGCCGCCGGGGTGGGATATCACCCGCGAGTCAGCCGGCTATCACCTGCAGTCGGACATCGCCTTCCGCGACGTGAAGCCGGAGGAATACGCGGGAATCTTTCTCTCCGGCGGGCGGGCACCGGAATACATCCGCTATGACCAGGATCTGTTGCGGATCACGCGGCATTTCTTCGAGAAGAACAAACCGGTCGGCTGTGTTTGTCACGGCATCGAGATCATCGCCGCGGCCGACTGCATTCGAGGACGAACGTTGACCACGATCGCCAAGTGCGAGCTTGATGCGACGATGATGGGGGCGAAGTACATCGACCAGGCATGCGTCGTCGATGGCAATCTGGTGACTGCCCGAGGTTGGTTCGACAACACGCCGCTGCTGCGGGAATTCATGCAGCTGTTGAAGAAGTCCGCGTCGTAGGTCACTCGACTCGCGGAATATGTGGTGTCGCGTATTACCCGAGGTGTGTCATGAAGTGCTTTTACCATCCGGCCTACGATGCGGTCGGCCTGTGCAAGAACTGCGGCAAGGGGCTTTGCCCGTCGTGTGCTGTTGACTTGCAGGGAGGTCTGGCCTGTAAAGATCAGTGCGAGCCAGCGGTTGAAGAGTTGATCGTCATGTTGCGCCGTGGCCGGACGGTCTATCAGAAGACCGATAGGACGAGAAAACAGTACGCAGTCGTCTGCTCCCTCATCGGACTGACGTGCGTTGGATTCGGGCTCTATGTCAACTTGATGATCATCTGGTTGATGGGGCTCGCACTGTGCGGATTTGGGCTCGTGAGCGTCGCGGTGAAGTTTGCGGACTGAACTTCCTCGAACTGCTTGGTCAGAGCTTATTTTGGAACAGATTATGAATTTCCATTCTCGCTTGTCATTTTTGAAAATCACGGCCGGCCTGCTTGTCATGTCCCCTCTGCTGGCAAAAGCCGGCGATTGGCCGCAAATTTTGGGGCCGCGGCGCAACGGTGTCGCGGAGAACGAATCGCTCGCGGAAAGCTGGCCGGCTGATGGTCCATCGCTCGTCTGGTCGAAGGAAGTCGGGCGCGGGTTCGCGGGGGTCGCCGTCGCTGAGAACAAGCTCGCGCTGTTTCATCGCGTGGCGAACGACCAGGAAGAACTGCTCGTTCTGAATGCACAGACCGGCGAGAAGTTATGGGAGTTCGCCGCGCCGACAAAATTTATGGCGTCAATTGTTGAGGATGACGGGCCGCGCTGCGTGCCGGTGATTCATGACGGCCGAGTCATCACCTTCGGCGCGCAGGGGCAATTGCGCTGTTTTCTGCTCGAGACAGGGCAGAAGCAGTGGGAGCGAAACACACATACCGAGTTCCGCGCGCCGGAAGGGTACTTCGGCGCGGGAAGTTGTCCGATCGTCGAGGGAGAAAACGTCATCGTCAATGTCGGCGGCGATCGCACGGGAGCGGGGATCGTCGCGTTCTCGTTGAAAACGGGTGAGCCTGTCTGGAAAGCGACGGACGAACCGGCGAGCTATTCGTCTCCCGTCATAACGACCATCGACGGCGTGCGGCATCTGATTGTCATCACCCGTTACAAGGGGGTTTCGCTCGACCCCGCCACCGGCGCGATCCGCTTTCAGTTTCCTTTCGGCAAACGGGGGCCGACGGTCAACGCCGCGAACCCGACCGTGATTGGCGACAAGCTTTTTCTGACGGCCAATTACGGCGTCGGAGCGGTCTACGGGCAAATTGGAAGGGACTCCTTCAAGGAACTCTGGTCGAGCGACGCGGTGCTTTCCAGTCAGTATGCCACCTGTGTTGAGGACCGCGGCCTGTTGTATGGCGTCCACGGCCGCCAGGATGCCGGAGTCGCATCGCTGCGGTGCATCGACCCGGCGACAAAAGAGGTTCGATGGGAAAAGGCGGGATTCGGCTATGCGACCCTCATCAAGGCGGACGGCAAGCTGCTGATTCTCAAAACCGATGGTGAACTGGTGTTGGCCGACCTGAATGGGGAACATTTCGCTGAACGGGCGCGGGCACGGTTATTCGACAGTGAAACGCGGGCATTGCCGGCGTTGTCGAACGGCAGGCTATTCGCGCGCGATACCAGGACATTGAAGTGCGTATTCGTGGGAAAAAAATAAGCCCGCCATGTGTTGCCACATGGCGGGCCGGATCCGCGGGGATCCCAAATTCCCCCTGATTCCCCCCTGAGTCGTTCAGCGGACGCGCGCCTGGAAGGTGAGCACGCCCCCTTGGTGACCGGGCAGTTGATCTTTCAACCGCAATGTGAGTACCGAGCTTCCCTCGCCGTTGTCGGTGACGTCGAGTTGTCCGTCTCGGTCGGATTTCGCGCTCTCTTTGACATATTCGAGACGCGATGTCAGGTTGTCGATGATCGTGAGTTCCTGGAGTTCGTGATCTCCAAGGTTGTCGTAACGAATAGTGAACGTGACAACTTCACCCGGCAGAGCGGTGTTACGATCCGCCAGTTTGATGATTCGCAATGTGCCCGGTTTGCTGCGGTCTTCAACACCGACCAGCTCCTGCGGCTTGAAGTGGGCGACAACTTCGTTGCCGGCGGTGATTGACGCCGTGGCGACCGGATAAAGATCGCGACTCCAGACGATTGCGTTCTGGATTCCGAGCGAGAGGCGGGCTTCCTCGGAGCGGAGGAACTCACCCCGTCGGATGAAATGTAGATCCTCAAACGCGTTCAACAGTTTGACGTGCTCGGATGCATACGTGTGTTGTTCGAGCCCTTCACCAATGGAGGGAGCTTCGAGGCCGCTGGCGCGGGAGCGCATCCTCACGCCGTCGGTCGAAACGCGCTGCGAGTGATTTGTGGGAGCCAGTCGTGTTCGCATGCCGACTCCGCGGTTGAGGTCGGCGGCACTGGCGAGCTTGTCGACGCCGATGCCCGCCTCCGGTCCGCTGATGCTGCGGACGGCAGCGAAACGGGGAGAGTAGATGGCGACGCGATTGCTCGGCAGAATATGCTTCTTGCCTTTATTGTCGGTGTAGTCGGCGATGGTGTCTTCGGTGTCGAGCCCCGAATATCCGATCTGCTCCCGGTGCAGCGGGAAATTGCGGTCGCCGCCGTCGAGGAGATATTCATCGGGAAAATCGGGAAGGAATGCGGAAGTATTCGGGGACTGCTCACGGCCGGTGTTCTGCACGCCGCCGACCTGTTGCACGCTTGACTGCCGGGCCGGGATGTCATCACGCGGCTCGGCCGGCGTGAACTTCACGCGACCTGCGGACGTTGACGTTGCATTATGATTAAGGGCAGAGGCTCGGCTTCGGCCGGTTGTCTGGATTTCCGCAGACGCGGGAACAGTTTCCGTCTGGGTGAAATCGGCTTGTGCGAATTCTTCGTGGCTGACGAGTTGGACTTGATTCGCGGCGGAGCTGCCCGGGCCTCGAAATCCCGTCTGGTGCGTCACCGGCGCGTTGGATGCAGCGGGTTGCGGAACCAGTTCCGCGGTTTGCAGCGGACGATTTGCGAATTGCTCATTGGACGGCAGAAACGGATCGGTCGCTGCCGTCGAAAGGGGCGATGTGCAAGAGCAGAGCCACAAGGCAAAATTAGCGGAGCAGACGAGCGCGAATGTGGATCGATTCCACGCGCTGGTCGGAACTGCCGATTTGCAAGTTGCGGGTTTTGTGCTCATGAAAAGTTTATCGTCCCCGGATTTCGGGATTTTGCGGAGCGAGTGCCCGGACCGGAGCCCCGGGACCAAAGAATGCGCGTTCGTTGGTTTCAGCGTCGGGAACACGGCTTCCAAGCCGCACGAGCACCATCGGCCGCCCCACTCGGTCCGCCTCGGCGACGAGGTTTCGCGACGCGGGAACAGTCCGGATTCCCCCCGGCGGCCTCAAGAATTCGGGAGGCACTAGTTGAGGTTGCTCGAGATACACGACCTTGGTGACGAGCCGCCCTTCTAAAGCGTGAGCAATTTCGTCTTCCGTAAATTCAATGGGAATGGGGAACTGCTCGGCTTTTCCAGTGGGCGGGTGCAGACGGTCGAGAATTTCGATCGTCGGGTAGAGTTCTTCGCCGGGAAATTCGGGCATGCCTGCCAGACGGAGCCGATAGGTGTGTCCGACCGCGACGGCCGCTCCGGCAGGGGCATCCTGCACGATCGATTCCGCATCGGCCCGGGTAAAAACCGTGATCTTGCCGCTCGAAGGGAGAACAATCTTCACCGGCTGAAAGTAATTTGGGGCTGTTCGAAAAGGCTGTGCGGCCCATTGCCCCGCGACTCCAGGGGGAAGGTTCTGATCGAACGGCGAGTAGTAGCCGTTTTCGGTGGGGAGTTGCGCGGCCAAAGGAGAAACGGCCGAAGCGATCGCTACCGCTGCAAGCAGACCGGCCCGCAGGACCGGCAGAGAAGCTTGCTTTTCGGTAGGACAGATGCGGCCGAACAATTCCGACTCCTTTGTTGAATCTTCGCGATGATTTGCAGACGGCGTGGAAGTCAGTCTCTCTGGAAAATTCCCTCCCTTCCGGCGGCTGCCGAAAGGGAGGGATGTCTTATTATCACTCGCCGCGTCGAAGGTGATCCGAACGCGGTGAGCGGTTGTCGATTACCATTGCGGTTGCGTGGTGGCTTCCTCGGGAAGGGCCCACTTCGGATACACCACTTCGCCTTCTTCATACACCGGATGCTTCTCGGTGTATTGCACGTGCTTCACCGGGGCCGGCAGGCTGTAACCCGGATCATGCTTCACGTCGATGAGCATGTGGTCAACCGGCTTCGGCAGTCGGTTGTCACTGAGATTGCGAATCGTGTGAGACTTCAAGCTGGCCGGACCGCCGAGCGGCAGGTGTGCCGGTCCCGGGAGGCCGATCGGCGTGGCAGTTATTGGCTGTCCCCAGACAGGAGTCGGCCCGACACCGGAGATCGGTCCCACGCCCGGAGCACCGGGAGCACCGCCTCCCGCCATGATCATTGGGCTGGGAACTCCGGAGAATCCCGAAGGAGTACCGGAAATCGGCATCGGCGGTTCATGCTGTCCACTTTCGCCGTCGAGGATGCGGTACGACACTTGATTCACTTCCGTGCGATCCCCCATGGCTCCGGCACCGCCGTTGCTTTCGGGCATCTCCAGGTCCATGTTCCCCATGCGGAGCACGACCATTACGGTTCCGCGACGATCGGCTTCGGCAACCGGGTCGACGCCGGGATCAAGCCGCGTGGAGACGAGCGTTTCGACCCCAGCGATTGCCAGTTCCTGATACTTGGCATCGGGGAGGTAGATGACTTTGGTTACGAAGTTGTTGCTCTCGACCTGATCAAGATCCTCGTCGGTCAACTCCATCGGAACGCTGTTGTGCGAGAGATACGAGTCGGTCGAAGGATGCGACGGATAGACCTGCAGGGTGGGGTAGACCACCATACCGTCACGGCCGGGGATTTCCTTGATCTTCAAACGGTAGGTCGCTCCTTGACGGAAGTTGTAACGCCCGCCGCCGGCGACCTGTTTCTCGGCATAGCCACCGGGAATTTTCCAGCCAACCTGCATTCCCAGCGGAGCAGCAAAGCGAACCTGGGTGGTTTGCGTCGCGAAGGAACGGGCCGCCGGAGGAGCTGCCATCATCGGCATCACACCGGGGCCTGGGCCATCGACCATCGGGCCGGGCCGCTGCATCAACTCCGCGGGGGGAGCATGATACACCCCCTTTTCCAAACCATGATCCTCGAAATGCCGGCCGTCATAGGCACAGCCGACGCAGACGATCACCGCCGTCCCTAAAGCCAGAAAGTAGTACTTCATCACGACCCCTTCCCTGTACGTCGCGACCGGAATTGCAGTCGACCCGAATGTTCGTTTGACGCTAGAATGCGGACGCCTTGATCACAAGCCGTCCATTGCCGCGCGGGTACCCCCCGTCGGAAAGACCGACTCCGGTCCCCCTCTGCAACGCCAAATGCTGTGGCGCCGCACTATTGTCTTTTCGGAACAACTCTGCCCGATTCTTTGGCAAATCCCGAATTTTCCGAACAAAATGAAAACTGCCCCCAGATTAACAGTCGCCGGAACCCTCTGTCTGGCTGTCGTTTTCGGCAGTTGCATCTTGCTGTTCGGGGTCACACCGGGCCATCCCTCGGAGACGTCGAATCAAAATGGGCAAGACACGGCGGTGAGTTCATCTGCCACTCCAGAGGCTCCCGGGAAGGGGACCAATGAAGCCAATGGAGTAAAGAGCCAGCCTGACAACCCGGGAACCAAGGCTGGCACCGAACCCGATGCGAAGAAAACGGTCGATGCAAACCCAGCTGCAACGCTCCGGATTGCGCGTCAGAAGCTTTCCGATCCAAGCCTGCGGACGATTCAAGCCCGACTGATCGAGCGAGTTTCCATTGGCGGCCGCAAATTTCGCGCCGAGGGAACCTACGCTCAGGCCCCAGAGCTCAAGTTGCGACTGGAACTCGAAGTAACCGTTGGATCGGGGAAAGCTGCTCACCAAAGTTCGTTACTGGAAGTTTGCGACGGGACGATTCTGTGGACGCGACACATCATCGGAACAGACAGCAAACCGCGAATCACTCGCCGTGATGTCCGTCAGATTCTCGGGGCGACCTCCAAAAATCCGCAGGCGGTTCTCACTGCCGAACTTGGGCTCGGCGGACTGCCTGCTTTGCTCGCCTCGCTTGAACGCTCGATGGTCTTCCGAACGCAACAAGACAAGGAAATCAACGGCAAGACGTTCGTCATGATCGAAGGATCTTGGAACGATGCCTATCTCGAACGCTTTCGTTCCATTTCGAAAGTTCAGGCACTTCCGGACCATGTTCCGGACCTGGTCCGAATATACTTTGAGCCAGGGCTTCTCTTTCCGAGGCGATTCTTGTTTCTCAAGCAGCTGCGCAACCAGGAGACCTTCGTCGAGATGATGGAGCTCGACCTGGTCGATATCGTGCTCAACGGACACATTGAGGAGTCGCAATTCGATTTCGTCCCACCGGATGGCACATTTCCGGTCGATATCACGAACGCCTATCTAAACCAGATCAGCGCGATTTCGTCAGCGACTCCCCCTGCGAAGCAGGCCGCCGCGGCAAACGGAACTGCTTCGCAATAAGGCATTTCTGGCGTTGCGAGTCGCCCGGGGATACGCGCAGGCTCGGCCTGCCTCATCTTGTGCTGTTTTCCCGCTTCGGGTACCATCCGCCCCCCTTTTACGAGGGGAACGCATCGCCGATTCTGTACCGGTGACCGGTACGGAGGTGATGATCCGCGATCCCGCCAAGGTTCAAGAGACAAGGACGTCCCCACGAACCCTTTCCACACATGGATTACCACCTCAAGCCCATCGGAAAACAATGCGCCGCCACCGGACAGGATTTGGTCCCCGGCGCGCAATGCTTCTCCGCCGTGGTCGATCGGGGGGGCGAACTTGTGCGGCTTGATTTCTCTGCCGACGGCTGGACCGGCCCGCCGGAGAATTCCGTCGGATATTGGAAGTGTGTTGTTCCAGAAGCAGCGACTCAATCAAAAACGCTCGATCCCGACTCCCTGATGAAGTACTTCGAACAAATGACGGAAGACGCGCTCCCAAATCGAGAAAAATTCCAATACGTCCTCGCGCTGCTCCTGCTGCAAAAACGTCGTCTGCGAATCGACGGCTCGCGGCATGACGGAGACGACGAGTACCTGCAGTTGTCGGGCAGCCGCGGTGAAGGACCGTACGAGGTTCGCAATCATCAATTGTCGCCGGAAGAGATTCAAACCATGGAATCGGAGTTGCACACACACCTCGCGGCGGAGTGGGCCTGAAGGATCGGCAAGGCGAAGTCAGGGATGGACAGGAGCGCACGGATGACGCGACCCTATAGCAGAACAATGGCCGCCGGACGCAAAGCGATCGCGGCCATTGCAGTGGTCGTTGCCGTGTCCGTGCTGTCCGGTTGTCATTACAGTCTTCCGTTTTTGTCGCGTAACGACTTCGGGCACCCGCTCCCTGCCGATGCGTCGAAAGAAGAGATCATTGGCCGTGTGAACGATAACATTGCCAAAGTGAGTAGTTGGCGCTCCCACAAAGTCTATATCAGCGGCGGCGCGATGCCGTTGCGTGTCGGCGCCCAAATTGCCGTTGAGGCCCCGCGAAACTTTCGCCTGATGGCGGGAGTTTTAGGAAGCGAGCAGGCCGACTTCGGCTCGAATGATGATCAGTTCTGGTTCTGGATCAAACAGAGCGAGATGCCGTACATCTTTCTCGCCAGCCACAATCAGGTGGGGAATAACGAAGTTCTGCGGCAGATTCCCTTCCAACCCGACTGGCTGATGGAAGTTCTGGGAGTTGTGCCGTTGAAGGGAGAAGAATTCGAGCTCGATTTTGACGACACCGCCGAGCGAACCGCCCGCTTGACGTCGGAACGTCTTCTTCCATCCGGCAGGCCGGTCCGGCGCGTGATTCATGTTGATCCGCGATATGGGCTCGTTCGGCAACAAAGCTTGTACGACGCCAATGGACATCTGCTGGCCAAAGCTCACTTGAACAAGCACACGCGCGACGAAGCCAGCGGTGCGATCCTGCCGCGACTCATTCAGATCGAATGGCCGCAGCCAAATCAGCCGACGCTCAAACTGAACCTCGAGATCGGGGAGATCGAGTTCAACCCGTCCAGCCTGCCGCCGCAGATGTGGGAAGTGCCGCACAAGCAAGGCTACCAGTTGGTCAATCTCGATACGGCGGGCAAACGCATGAACCGCGGCCAGTATGCAGAACCGAATCACAATCGATTCGCCGACGAGAGCATGAACCCGTCGCGTGAGCCGCTTCCACCGCTCGACCGCGAACGGGACCAGTTCGTGCTGCCGGTGGAGGGAGCCAGACAGGATGCTCCGGCGGGAAAGATCCGCTTGAATGATCTGAGCGACGATGCGGTTCCACGCAAGCCGGCGGCGACTGCCGGCGAGGATTCCGAATGGTGGAGCGACCCGCCGCCGAGCAAGCTTCTGCAGCGGACCCCCTCATCGCCTTGATGCTAGCCTGTCGTCGAGACGGAGAGCTTCGCGGCAGTCAGCGTGTTCGCCAGTAGCATCGCGATGGTCATCGGACCAACCCCTCCCGGTACCGGCGTAATCGCCGATGCAAGAGCGCTCACTGGTTCGTAATCGACATCTCCCACCAGTTTGCCCTCCACGCGGTTGATCCCCACGTCAATCACCACCGCCCCCGGTTTGATCATCTCCGCCGTCACGAACCGCGGCGAACCGATCGCGGCGATCAAAATGTCGGCGCTGCGTGCGATCTCCGGCAGGTTCTTTGTCCGGCTGTGGCAGACAGTCACGGTCGCATCGCCTCCTGGACCTTTTTGCATCAACATCACCGCCATCGGCTTGCCGACGATCTCACTGCGCCCGATGACCACCACATGCGCGCCTGCAACCTGTGTTCCCCCATCGACGAGCAGCCGTTGCACGCCATGCGGCGTGCAGGGGAGAAATCGCGGACGTCCCTGGACAATCAGCCCGACGTTCTCGGGATGAAATGCGTCGACGTCCTTCAGTGGCGAGACGGCATCCAGAACCGCTTGCGTGGCGATCTGCCTCGGCAGCGGCAGCTGCACGAGAATTCCGTGAACACTTTGATCGGCGTTCAGGCTTTCGATCAGCGACAGCAGTTCCGATTGACTCAGCGTGGCCGGCAGTTGATGCAGCGTGCTGTGGATTCCCGCTTCCTCGCAGTCGCGTCGTTTATTGCGGACGTAAACGCCACTTGCCGGATCTTCACCGACGAGAATCGCCGCCAGATGCCGCGTGAGTCCGTAGTGCTTCACAAAAGCACTTCTCTCCTCCTCGATCAC
>CAZVJA010000184.1:0-10817 GCA_964626885.1 uncultured Planctomycetaceae bacterium
CCGCCGGGACTTTCTCTCACGCGCCGGCGGTGGGTTCGGCATGCTCGCCCTGTTCGGCCTGCTGGCCGAACAGGGGCTCCTCAAGCCCTCACAAGCCTTCGCCGCGGATTCGAAGAACCGTCAATCCACAAGCGCCGATCCGCTCCGCGCGCGGCCGGGGCATCAACCCGCCAGAGCCAAAAACGCCATTTTCCTCTTCATGGACGGGGGCCCGAGCCATCTCGATACCTTCGACCGCAAACCGCTCGTCAATGAGTTCGCCGATAAGCCGCTTCCGCCGTCGGTGCCGCGCGTCTTCACGCCGATGGCTGTCACCGACAACCCCCTGCTTGCCTGCCGGCGCCAATGGCGGAGGTTTGGCGAATGCGGTCATGAAGTCTCGAACTGGTACTGGCACGTCGGCGAGCATGTCGATGACATCTGTTTCATCCAGTCCTGTTGGGCAGACGGCCTGAATCATGTCGGCAGTGTCTGCCAGATGAACACCGGCTCGATCCTCGCCGGTCGCCCGAGTCTCGGCGCGTGGGTCAATTACGGACTCGGCACCGCAAATCGAAACCTTCCCGGCTTTGTGGTGTTGCTCGATAACGAAAAGGAACCACCCGGCGGCAGCCGAGTCTGGGGAACCGGATTCATGCCGGCCACTTATCAGGGAACTCGGTTCTTTCCCGGCAAAGAGCCAGTGCTGTATCTGCAGAATGCACCTTCCATCTCGAACGACCGACAGCGCGCAAAGATCGATTACATTCAGCAGCTCAATCGACGGCACGCCGCCGATCGCGTTGATGACTCCGAGCTCGAAGCGAGGATTGCCTCGTACGAACTGGCTTACCGCATGCAGGCGCAGGCTCCCGAAGCGGTTGACCTCGCGCAGGAAACCGCAGCGACGCGGGAGATGTACGGGCTCGACGACAATATCACCGCATCCTTCGGCCGGAATTGTCTCATGGCTCGTCGGCTCATCGAGCGCGGCGTGCGGTTCGTCCAGTTGTATTCCGGCTCGGGAAGCAAGTGGGATGCCCATTCCAAGATTGAGGAAAATCACGGCCTCCATTGCCGTGAGACCGACAAACCGATCGCCGCGCTGCTGACTGATCTCAAACAACGAGGGCTGCTCGACGAAACGCTCGTCATCTGGGGTGGTGAATTCGGGCGCACGCCGATGTCCGAAAAAGGAGACGGCCGCGACCACAATCCGTATGGCTTCACCATGTGGCTGGCCGGCGGCGGTGTCAAAGGAGGCCAATCGATTGGCAAGACCGACGACTTCGGCTTGCATGCGATCGAATCGCGAGTCCATGTGCACGACCTGCACGCCACAATCCTCGCGCTGTTAGGCATCGACCATTACGAAATGGTCTACACCCATCAGGGACGCCCTGAACGCGCTACGCTCAACGAAGGTGCGGTCGTCGACGCCGTCTTCTCGTGATACGCAAGTACGTGACAACCGACTTCACGATTTGTGCTCGATGATCTTGGGTTGTTGTCTCAGCACACGCCGACTGAAATAGCGCAGTTGCCCTAGTAGCATCGCCGGCTTTGCAATCACGCAGGCGGTACCGTAAAGCAGGCACCACCGCCACGGTTCGTCATGCGTCCTACGTCGGCTGAGTGCAATCTTCGTCAATAAAAGTGGATAGGCCAGTAGCAAAAGTAGCGAATAGCCGTGAGTCAGCCAGGCCAGGAGGATGACGAAGGCAGGGAGTAGAAATCCCCAGAACCAGATGCTTCGGGATTCACGCACGCAGTGCCGCTCGGGTGACCAACCATGCATGGCCATTCCCTGGGCATAGGCATGTCCGGCGCGGACCGAGCGGCGCCACCATTGTGAGAATTTGGTCATCGCCGCGTCATGCCACGCCATATCGACGTCGAGTTTTTCAATCGTCCAGCCGACGCGGCGCAAGCGGACGGAGAGTTCCGGTTCCTCTCCCGCGATGATCGACGGGTCAAATCGACCGGCAGCATTGAAGGCCGTGCAGCGCATCACCGAGATTCCCCCGCAGGCCGAACACACGCCGGCAGGAACGTTCCATTCCATGTCGCATAGGCGATTGTAGAGGGATGCCTCGGGAAATCGTTCGCGAAGACGACCGAAGACAACCGCACGATCCGGATGAGCATCGAGCGTTGCCGACGCAGTCGCTAGCCACCCGTCTTGGACCTCGCAATCACCGTCAACGAACATCACGTACGGCAAATCCGCAGCTAGGGCGGAAAGTCGCTCAAATCCAGCATTGCGGGCGCGGGCAGCGGTGAACGGAGTCGTTGTATCGAGTTCGACGACCTCGACGCCGCGCGAACGGGCGAACTCCACGCTGCCGTCGGTTGACCCGGAATCGACATACACGACGCGCGCTGCTTCTGAGATGACGGACTCGAGACAGCGCTTGAGTCGCTCCCCTTCGTTCCGGCCAATGACGACCACCCCCACACGGCGTGCCGATTGGTTCCGGTCCTTTTCCGACGCTGCCAACACTCACTCCGCCCGAGAGGCTTTTTGCGCACGGGTTTTACGCCAGTCGTGCCACACAAGCCGCGGAAAGGCGAGCCCGTCGTGCAAGTAGCGGGCGAACAGCCGGCGCGGCTCGGTGATCAACCGGTGCAGCCACTCCAACCCGGTTTTGCGCATCCAGATTGGAGCTCGCGGCTTGTTTCCGGCGAGAAAATCAATCGTCGCGCCGACGCAAAGTGCCGCTTGCGCGTCGATCAGCCGGTGGTGTCGGTGCACCCAGATCTCCTGCTTCGGTGCACCAAGGCCGACTACTAGGACATCGGGATTGGTCTCCGAAATCCGCCGCAAAATCTCGGCATTCTCGGTCTCGTTTTCTTCAAAACCGAACGGAGGACTGTATGTGCCGACAACCTTCACACCGGGCCAGCGAGCCTCGGCATTCTTCGCAGCTTGATCGGGAACCCCCGGAGCGCCACCGAGCAGGAACACCCGCAGCGGATCGTCAGGCCGGGCCGCCTCGAATAATGCAGGGACGAAGTCACTCCCGGCCACGCGCTCCGGCAACCGCTTACCAAGCAATCGGGAGGCTACGACGAGCGGCGCACCATCGGCTAATACCAAATCTGCGTCGTCATAAGCTTGGCAAAGGTCGTCCCGCCGCTGGTACATCACCGCATGATTGACGTTTGGGGTGACGACATAGCGGCACCGTTTTTCCGGCGAGTGGACCCACCCCAGAACTTCCGAGACGGCCTCGTCCATGCGGCAGGCGTCAAGTTCCATTCCGAAGAGTTCGACTTGCGGCGAAGCCATATTGCTTTCGTCCCTCTGTTGAAGCCAGGAATTCCATTTCCACGCTTGAGAGCAACACTAGAGCGCAGGGCCCGCCAGCTTATCCTTTGTGTGCGCCGTACAAATGTGTGCGCCGTACAAATTGCGTCCGTCCCGCAGAACGCCCGCGACGCAAATTTCCTCATGAATTCGCGAATTGCCTTTTCAGACCGGACGCTCCAATATAGACTCACAGAGCCTAAATCACCCAGGCCCGCAAATCAAGATATTCCAGTCCTTTTCGTCAAAGGGCGCGACCGGCAAGGGTTCTCGCGAGGGGAGTATGACGTCGGACCAGGTGTCCGCCACGGTTCCCGATTGGGAACGCGAAAACGTGCGGCGGTTTTACGATCCGTCGCGCCAGCTGCTCAAGCACCTTCGCGCTTATCAACGACGGAGATCGAGTTCTATCCCTGTTCGTTGGTTGATGTTGCGGTGGCACGTCTTCTGGCACCGGTTCTGGAGCGTCGTCACCGGCGCCGATATCCCGCTCAACTCCCGAATTGATGGCGGCCTGCTGCTCCCGCACCCAAATGGCGTCGTGGTCCACCCCGAAGCCGAGATCGGCCCTAATTGCTTGCTCTTCCAACAGGTGACTATTGGAACCGGTGGACCGATTCCGGGCAGTCCCAAATTGAAGGGGCACGTTGATGTCGGCGCCGGCGCAAAAATCCTCGGGGGAGTGGTTGTGGGGGAGCATGCCCGGATCGGAGCGAATGCGGTCGTTCTGCAGAATGTTCCTCCCCGCGCCACTGCGGTCGGAATTCCGGCGAGAATCCTTGGTCGACCAGACGAAGCCGAACCGAGTGCCGAGCCCACTCGGTGTGATCATTTGCAGGACACAAGGTAAGTCCGGATGAAAATTGCGTATCTCACAAATCAATACCCCAAGGTCAGCCATACGTTCGTTCGACGCGAGATCCGCGCCTTGGAAAAGCTTGGCTTCGAGATTGTCCGATTCTCTGTCCGTGAGACCGAAGACAAGCTGGTCGACGAAGCGGATCTCGAGGAACGCAACTGGACGCACGTCATTCTAAGAAATGGAATCGGCGCGCTATTGTCAGCGCTGCTGAGGACATGTGTAACCCGTTTGCCGAAGTTCGTGAGCGCACTGCGTTTGACGGTTTCCGTCGGCTTTCGCTCCGACCGCGGCACCTTGCGGCACTTCGCGTATTTGGCGGAAGCGTGCATTCTCGCGCCTCAACTCCGTTCGCTTGGCGTGTCGCACCTGCATGCACACTTCGGTACGAATTCCACGACGGTCGCGATGTTGTCTCACGTTTTGGGAGGGCCGGCATACAGTTTTACCGTGCATGGGCCGGAAGAGTTCGACAAACCCGAAGCTTTGTCGCTGGGCGAGAAAATTCGCCGGGCGAGGTTCGTGGTTGCGATCAGTGAGTTCGGACGGAGTCAGTTGTATCGCTGGTGTTCCCACGATTGCTGGGACAGGATTCACGTTGTGCATTGCGGTGTCGATGCGCAGTTCCTCAGCCAAGAACCGACTCCGGTCCCCGACGTGCCGCGGCTTGTGTGCGTAGGGAGACTTTGCGAGCAGAAGGGACAGTTGCTCCTGGTGGAAGCAGCAGCCAAGCTCGCATCGGAGGGGGTACCATTCGAGCTGGTCTTTGTCGGCGACGGCCCGTTCCGACAGCCGATGGAATCGCTGGCGGAGAAACTTGGAATCATCGACCGCATCCAGATCACTGGCTGGAAGAGCGGCCCGGAAGTGCGCGAAGCGATCATTACCTCGCGCGTCTTCGTGCTCCCGAGTTTCGCCGAAGGGTTACCGGTTGTCATCATGGAAGCACTCGCGCTCGGCCGTCCGGTGCTCAGCACGTACATCGCGGGGATCCCCGAACTGGTGACATCCGATTGCGGCTGGCTGGTGCCGGCGGGAGCCCTCGACCCGCTTGTCGCTGCAATGCGCGAAGCACTCCAGACTCCAGTCGATCATCTTTCGCAACTGGGCGCTGTCGGCGCGGCACGCGTGTCAGAACAGCACGACAATGCAACCGAAGCGGCCAAGCTCGCGAAACTGTTTCGCAGCGAGTGATGAGGTAGCAGGCAGTAGGTCGACGAAAACACTGCGGGGCCGGAGATGCGGACAGATCTGTCTCCCATGTCGGAGACCGCGAAGAGATCATTCGTCCCGGCAGGACGGCCATGCTCTCAAAGTCGATGCCACGATTTACGGATACCTCATCCCGTCCCGTGGCTTCCTGAACCCCCGAAGCCTGATGAACCGAAGTCGAAGTCCCATCACGCCAGTCCACTGTGTCGCAGTAGAGCATCAGGAGTCGGCTGTCTGCCGCGAAAGTCTTCAAAGACACGCATCGGCTCGCGCCCGCCGCCGAGCGATAGCACCGTGTCGCGAAACCTCCGGCCGGTGCGCGCGACGGCTGCATCGTCATTCAGCCCTGCTTCTTCAAACGCGCTGAAGGCATCGGCACTCAGCACTTCAGCCCATTTGTAGCTGTAATATCCCGCCGCGTAGCCTCCGGCGAAGATGTGTGAAAAGGAGCAGAGCGAGCGATCATCCGGCAACATCGGCAGCACTTGTGTCTTCTCGGCGATTTTCCGCTGTACCTCGAACACCGACGGCGATGAAGCAGGATTGTACCGGTCGTGAAGTTCCATGTCGGTCATGCCGAACAGAATTTGACGCAGCGTCATCAGCCCCGATTGGAACGTTCGCGCCTTGCAGATCTTGTCAAACAGATCTTCCGGAAGCAGCTCACCGGTTTCGTAGTGCGCCGTCATTCCCAGAAGTGTCGGACGGTGATAGCACCAGTTCTCCATGAATTGGCTCGGCAATTCGACGGCATCCCATTCGACGCCGTTGATTCCCGACGCGTCCGCGTAATCGACCCGCGTGAGCATGTGCTGCAACCCGTGGCCAAACTCGTGGAACAGTGTTTCGACCTCGCGAAAGGTCATCAGCGAGGGCTTCTTGCCCACCGGCGGCGTCGAATTACAGACCAGGTGCGCCACCGGCAGCTGCAGCTTGCCGTCGAGCAGGCGGCGTACCAGGCAATCGTCCATCCACGCGCCGGGACGCTTGTTCTCCGGGCGCGAATAGGGATCGAGATAGAATGAGGCAATCCGTTTTCCATCCTCATCGAGGACGTGGAAAAATCGCACGTCTTTGTGACAGACAGGCGCCTCGCCGTCTGCCGATTGCACGGTGATTCCGAACAGCCACTCCGCGAGGGCAAACATCCCCCGCAGCACGCGTTCCAGCGAAAAGTAAGGACGCAATTGCTCATCGGTAAAATCGAAGCGTTTCTCGCGGAGCCGTTCCGACCAGAAGGCGACATCCCAGTTCATCAGCGGCTGTACTATGCCCGATTCGCGCGCCAATGTCCGCAGATCATCGAAATCGCGATGTGCCGGCTCCCAGGCTGCCGCGCGAAGTTTTTCCAGAAGGGCAAGAACCGACTCGACGTCGGGGGCCATTTTCTTCGCGAGGCTCATGCGGGCGAAAGTCTTGTAGCCGAGAAGTTTCGCCTTTTCTGCTCGCAGCGCGAGGATCTTCGTGATGAGCGGCGCATTGTCAAATTCGCCTGATGATGCCCGCGTGATGAACGCACGGTACATGGTCTCGCGAAGATCCGAGCGACGGCAATGCTGCATGAAAGGCCCGAAACTCGGATGATCGAGCGTGAATCGCCACGGGCCGGCATCGAACGTTGCTTCCGTCGCTGGCTTCTTCGCGCCGTTATACGATTGAACCGCCAGTTGCAGCGCGCTGTCGGGAATTCCTTCGACATCAGTCCGGTCTTCAAGAATCAGCTCAAATGCCTTCGTCGCATCGAGAACGTGGTTGGAGAAGTCGGTGCTCAGCTTCGATAGCTCTCGGCTGATTTCGTTGAATCGCTCTCGTTCCGACCCTTTCAGTCCGATGCCCGCGAGTTCCGCATCGAGCAGCCGCGCGTTGACAATTCGCTTTTGCGCTTCGTCGAGCGAGTCCCACTCGGAGGAATCTTTCAGTTGTTTTAACGCCGAGTAAACCGGCTCGCTTTGGTTCACCCGCAAGCCGAAGGAGACCATCTCGCCCAAAACTTCCTCGTGTGCGGCGCGCAGTTCGGAGGAGTTCAACACACCCATCAAATGCGATACCGGTCCCCAGGCATATTGAAACGGACGGCCGATCCGATCGAGCGCTTCGATCGTTCCTTCCCAGGTCGGCGCGAGGTGTGCCTCGAGTTTCGTGATTCCCTCTTCCGCCCGGGCAAGCACCTGCCGAACGGCGGGAACGACATGCTCCGGACGAATCCGGTCAAACGGCGGCAGCCCGTCGTCAACGAGCAGCGGGTTGTCAGATATCGAACTTTCGGAAGCAGTCATGCTGTCTTTGACCTCTCGACACGGAATGACGATTCATAAGGTCGCGAACGTCGATTCTTTCGACCTGCGGCCCTATCCAACGCGGCCACAGTGTAGCCCGCTCGCTGCATCACGTCATCCGATTCACCACCGGAGGGCCGATTTCTTATGAATATTTGAATATTACGTGTCAAATCAATATTCGCCCGAATTTCCGGGTTTCAACTTTTTTGCGAAAGCGGTGTTATATCCGTTCGAGAACGTCGGCCAATGAATCATTGGGAGGGGGGAAACCCCCTCTCGAAACCGCCGTCTGACTCAAATGTCGACCTTTTTCGCGGTCGAGGATAAAATTCAGAGAGGCGAACATGCAAACCGGAGGCACGCAGCAATCGTGGGAGCTGAATTCCAACCAGTGCGAGTCAGAATGGACTGAACCGCACCGTAAACTGAAGTCGATGACGGAGCGATGGAAGGATGCAGGTCGCATCGGAAAACAGGTTACCCCGACGACACCGACGAACGGTGCGAACGTTGACGGCAACGATGCTTCTGACTGCCTTGATGTGTCAATCTCTAAATGCGGCAGAGAAGCCGATTGACAACACCCCCGCTGGAACGAACAACAATACGCGACAGAACATCGACGCACTTCTCGAACGGAATCTGACGATGAAAACGCTCGGCGGACGACAATTTTGGGGAGACGTCCTTTATTTCCACGATTGGCGGATTCAGAAGAGCGTTTTGACCCAACGCTACCGATTGCTCGACGGTAACGATTACCGCCATGCAGCCGGCACGCTTGAGGAATGCCGCGCGAAGCTCGAGGCAATTAAGAAGGAAAAGAATCTCCCGCCGATGTCCGGCAAAGCGGTCATCGCCCTGCACGGCATCATTCGCTCGTCAAAATCGTTCAATAAGATGCGAGGTCGGCTTCAGGACGCCGGCTATACGGTGTTCGGGTTCGATTATCCCAGCACGCGTGTTGAAATCTCCGACTCGGCCGAATTCCTGCACAATGTCATTGAGTCGCTCGACGGAATCGAAGAAATTGATTTCGTCGTGCACAGTATGGGGGGGCTGGTGGTTCGTTCGTACTTGTCGAAGCATCGCGACCCGCGCATCAAGCGAATGGTGATGCTCGGCGTCCCCAACCTCGGTGCCGACATGGCCGACCGACTGCGCGAAAATCCCCTTTATAGAGCGATCTTTGGACCTGCCGGACAGCAGCTTGTCACCGACGGTGCCGGATTTATCGCCAAGCTGCCAACACCCGATTTCGAATTCGCGGTTATCGCGGGTGCGCGCGGCACGCTGGATGGCTACAACCCGCTCATTCGCGGCGATGATGATGGGACTGTTGCGGTGGCCGGCACACGCCTACCGGGAGCCACTGATTTTGCAACCGTCCGTTGCCTGCATTCCTTTCTCATGTTCAACGATGAGGCGATCGATTACACATTACGATTTCTCGGCGAGGGGCACCTGAGAGCGGATGGCTCGCCTCACCCCATTCCAAAGCACGACGAGAAAGCAGTGCCGGAAAATGGCGATTCAAGCGAAGGTGCCGGCGAATCTCAACAGACCGGAAAAAATGAACTGTACGATTCGCCCATGTCCCCGGTAACGCCGTAGCGAAATTTGACTCATCGTTGAAGGCCGCTAGTCGTCGTAGACTTCGGTGGGTGGAGCGGCAACGATTAGAAGTCATACCAAAGTCCGAAGCCAATTGTTTGCTCGTCCTGGTCGACAAACTCAAACTGTGTCGCCTTGCCGACAGTATATTGGGCGCCGGCGCGGAACAAATGTCCGGAGCGCTCGCCGCGCCAAGCCCAGCCGGCCATCAGAGTGAAGTCGCCGCCGAAGTCCGTTTCCTCGCGAAGAAGAGCGTTTGCCGCTACGAACGGAGCGCCGCGAATCCCGGTGGGCATCGAGGGAGCCAGGTCGAAGCCAAATTGGAACCACCAAGGTTCCGATCCGACATCGATTGAGAACCCGTAATCAGCCTCCGCATAAAGCCTCAGATCGGGTGTCGCGAAATATCCCATCCCGAACACAACGCTATTGCGGCTGAAGTTGACCCGCTCAAAACTGGGATGACGCGCAAGATATTCATCGCCGACATGCGAGCTGAGATGCGCGAATGCGAGTTTCCATTGAAACGGCCCTTGACGATAAGTGAGCGGAACACCCAGTCGATAGTCCGCTGAAATGAGATCCGAATTGTGTTCCTGATCAAGTCGGGGAAAGGCGGCTCCCTCGAAGTCGATTTCCCACCCTTCTGGCTGAAACGGATCGCTCGTGCCGTAACGCCAGAGGCCGATACGTCCGCCGAGCGTCGAATCCCAGAGCCAACCCTGGTCGCTCTCATACAGCATCGCCGTGCCGATCCGCGACTCCTTGAACCCGGCGAGATAGGAGCGGTAGATCAGGCCATCGGGCAGGAGTTGCCAAGTCCATGGCTCGCTTCCGGGAGCAAACGGTTGTGCAGAGCCAGGAAGCTCCTGCGGCACAGCGCTCGGTGCGAAGGGATCGGCCTGTGCCAACGCAGACGTCGGCAGCGCGATCAGTGAAATGACAGTAAGGAGAAGGGCGGCGACTCCGCGCCTCGGCACTGCCCCCATTCCCGGTTCCTTCCTGAACAAACAGTCCGCTGCCCGCGGCGAATCTGTACGGGATTTCGGCGAATCCGTCAATTGCGAGTTTTGGGGGAGCCGAAGCAGAGAGCGAGGATGTTTTGCCGTAGCAAAAAATGCAGCAAACCTTGCCCCAGCAAATGGACTTACGACTTGGCTTTCATGACCCGGTATAGCCACAACAGGAGCACTGATCCTCCCACGGCGATCAGGAAGCTGCGGAAATCAAAGCCACTGATGCTGCCGAAGCCTATGACGGTGCCGATGTAGCCTCCGACAAATGCCCCCGCGACTCCGAGGAGAATCGTCATGATGATTCCGCCGGGGTCATTCCCCGGCATAATCCACTTGGCCACGATCCCGGCGATCAACCCGAACACGACCCACGACAAAAACCCCATGGCATTCCCCCTTGTCGCGTGTAGCTGGATAGGACATGCAGTTTCGACGGGCCCGCACAGAGATTATTGGCCCCGCTTCACTCCAGGGCAATGGTGTTATTTAAGTGTTGCCGAACTTAACGGGTGAAGCCTCATAGCTTCACCCGACGCTCATCGGCGTGT
>CAZVJA010000185.1:0-10812 GCA_964626885.1 uncultured Planctomycetaceae bacterium
GGAGCGCGGATGACGTAGCCGTCTACGGTGCGCGCCTTCGGAAGGGGGAAAACAAGTGGAGCGAGGCCTTTCTGATGGCCGACTTCCCCCACTTTCCCGACTGCAACACCTGCATGATGATCGACCGACACAACAAGCTGTGGCTCTTCTGGCCGATTGTCATCGCCAACAGTTGGGAGTCAGCGATCACGCAATTCAAGGTGTCGAGCGATTACACGAGCGACGGGTGCCCCAAATGGGAGCGCGAGGGGGCCATCTACCTCAAGCCGGATGACTTCAAGGAGGAGGCACTCAAGCATCTCGACGATGAGATCGCGAAGGTCACCAAATCACTGACCGACGAGCAGCGAGATTATTTCAAGAACAAGGTGAAATACTTTGACGTGTTCCGCGAACGGCTGGGAGACAAGCTCTATCAACGGCTCGGCTGGCAAACGCGCTGCAAGCCGATCATCCTTCCCAGCGGGCGAATTTTGCTCCCACTATACAGCGACACGTTTTCGATTGGTCTGATGGCGGTCAGCGATGACGACGGCGGGCATTGGTATGCCAGCAAGCCGTTGATGGGATTCGGGGCGATTCAACCCGCGCTGGCGCGCCGCAACGACGGCACCATCGTCGCCTACATGCGCGAGAACGGACCGAAGGATCGTATCCGCGTCTGCGAATCCAAAGATGACGGCATCACTTGGGGACCGGTGACGGAGTCGGAGCTTCCCAACCCCGGTTCCGGCCTCGACGTTGTCCGGTTGGAGAACGGCCGCTTCTGCCTGATCTACAACGATACGACCCGCGGCCGCAACAGCTTGGCGGTTTCGATCTCGGACGATGAAGGGAAATCGTGGAAATGGACGCGCCACCTCGAGAAACATCCGGCCGGCTCCTATCACTATCCCTGCATTATTCAGGGGAAAGACGGCACCATCCACGCCATCTACAGCTACTTCTCGGTAAATGACCAGAAGAAGGAAGGCAAAAGCATGAAGCACGCCGCCATCAATGAAGCGTGGGTGATGCAAGGAGATTGAAGGGGCGAGGGGGAGGAAAACGGAGGATGGAGGGAGGAGGATAGAAGACCGAAAACATTCGCCTTTCCTGAAGTCTGAGGCCTGATTCCCGAACTCTTGTCTTTCCGAAGCCCGAACACCTAAAGCTGCTTGCCGAATTTTCTATCTCCTGAACTCAAAACTCTTGTCACTGTCCCATGAGCGTTCTTGTTCTTGTCCGGCATGCTCAGGCCTCTTTCTTTGAGAAAGAGTACGACAAGCTGTCGGCATTGGGCGAGCAGCAGGCGCGGCGGCTGGGGCAATACTTCATCAAACGCGGCGTAAGCTTTGATGAGATCTACACCGGACCGGCCAGTCGGCATATGCGAACCGCGGAACTCGTCGCGGAAGAGTTGCGGAATGCAGGTCGCGATTGGCCGGAAGCGACTGTCGATGACGATCTGCAGGAACATTCCGCAGACCAGCTTCTCAAAGCGCCGGCGGTCGCATCGTCGGAGGCCCATCCGCACATTCGTGAACTCGTCGCCGCGTTTCGTGACGCCAAGGAACGGGGAGACATTCAAAAAAGCTTTCAGAAGCTGTTCGAGGCGGTCGTGCTGCTATGGACGGAGGGGGAGTTCCAACTTCCCGGGGCCGAATCATGGCAGGAGTTCGACAAGCGCGTCCGCGGTTCCGTCAAACGAATGACGGAGGTGAACGGTCAACGCGGTCGTCGAATTCTGGCCTTTTCGTCCGTCGGGCCGATTTCCGTTGCCCTGCAGGCGGCGCTCAATGCACCTCTGGCTGACGCCCTGAATCTTGGTTGGCGGCTGCGAAATTGTTCGGTGACGTCGTTTCTGTTTAATACCGACCGCATGACGCTCGATTCCTTCAATTCGGTTGCGCACCTTGAGAATCCGGACGAAGTCACTTACCGTTAAGTGATCCCCTCGCACGACCCACTGCACATCCCCCGAGAACTCGGAACATTTAAGATCGGAGCCGGTCATGGAATTCTCCATCTCGCAAGAAATGCAAAACATGCTCGGGAAGGTCCGGCGATTTCTCGCCGACGAGTTGTATCCCCTCGAACAGGATTTGATGACCAAACCGTTTCGCGAATTGCTCCCCGCCCTCGCGGAGAAGCGGCAGAAGGTCCGCGCGATGGGATTGTGGGCACCGCAGATTCCGAAAGAGCACGGAGGCGTGGGACTCGGGTTCATGGAGCATGCGATGCTCACCGAAGAACTCGGCCGCTGCCCGCTCGGGCATTTTACGTTCAACTGCCAGGCACCCGACGCCGGCAACATGGAAATTTTGATCGAGTTCGGCACCGACGAACAAAAGAAGAAGTTTCTGAAGCCGGTGGTCGAAGGAAAGATTCGCAGCTGCTTCTCGATGACCGAGCCGGAGTGCGCCGGGTCGAACCCGGTCTGGATGAACACGACGGCGGTTCGAGACGGTGACCATTATGTGATCAACGGGCATAAGTGGTTCACCTCGGCGGCCGACGGAGCGGCGTTCGCGGTGGTCATGGCCGTGACCGATCCAAAGGCCGATAAGCATCAGCGCGCCAGCCAGATCATCGTGCCGCTGGACACACCCGGTTTTCGCCTTGTGCGGAATATCCCGGTGATGGGGCATTCCGGAGACGACTGGCTGACGCACAGTGAGGTGGTCTACGAGAATTGCCGAGTCCCCTGCTCGAACCTGCTGGGCAAGGAAGGCACGGGTTTCGAGATCGCTCAAGCCCGGCTCGGTCCGGGGCGAATTCATCACTGCATGCGGTGGATCGGCATTTGCGAACGGTCGTTCGACCTGATGTGCGAGCGGGCGGCTCGGCGGGATCTTGCTCCCGGCGACAAGCTCGGCACGCGTCAGTCGGTTCAGAATTGGATCGCCGAGAGCCGCGCGGAGATCAACGCCGCTCGCCTGATGGTGCTGCATGCCGCCTGGAAGATTGATCGCGAAGGACAGAAAGCCGCCCGCGAGGAAGTGTCGCTCATCAAGTTCTACGTGGCTGACGTGATGATGAAAGTGATCGATCGGGCGATTCAGGTGCATGGGGCGTTGGGAGTCACCGACGATACCGTTCTTTCCTATTTCTACCGATTCGAGCGAGGCGCCCGAATCTATGACGGCCCGGACGAGGTACACAAGAGCGTCGTTGCGAGGCGAATCCTCAAGGGGCACGGGTTGGTCGGTTAGGCGCGAGTTGAAAGCTAATTGCTGATGGCTGGTTCCATTGACAAATCGAGCCCGGTGCGCGAGGGAGAAGAGATCCATTTCGCTCGTCTATATGGTTTTCTCCATGAAAACCTAGGGCTAACAGGACCCTTAGAGATCGAGCAGTTTCCGCAGGGCTTCTCGAACCTGACGTACCTTGTACGGGCCGGGGACCAGGAATTTGTGCTTCGGCGACCGCCCGTCGGTAACCGCGTGAAATCGGCACACGACATGGGGCGCGAGTTTCACGTCCTCTCGAAACTGCACAAGGTGTACGATCTCGCACCTCGACCCGTCGCATACTGTGAAAATGAAGGGCTACTCGGGTTCCCTTTCTATTTAATGGAGCGCCGCCGCGGGGTCATCCTGAGGAAGACTTTGCCGAAAGATCTTGTGATCGAGCCGGCGACGTTTCGCGCGCTGGGAACGAACATGATCGACAACCTCGCCCGGCTGCACGCGCTGGACTACGAAGCGGCCGGACTGGGGGAACTCGGTAAGCCGGCCGGTTATGTCGAGCGGCAGGTCTCCGGATGGGCCGCCCGTTACGACAAGGCAAAGACTGACGATGTTCCCGCGATGACGGAAGTCGCGGCGTGGCTGCACGCGAACCAACCCCCGGAAAGCGGCGCGGCGCTCATTCACAACGACTACAAATACGACAACCTCGTTCTCGATCCAAATGATCTGACGCGGATCATTGCCGTGCTCGACTGGGAGATGTGCACCATCGGCGATCCGCTGATGGATTTCGGTGGGACGCTCGCCTACTGGGTGCAGGCGGACGACGAGGAATCGCTCACTTCATTCATTGCCGGTCCCACGAATCTCCCGGGCAACTTGACCCGCGGTGAGTTGATCGCTCGTTATGCGGAACGAACCGGCCGTGACGTGTCGAAAATGCTTTTTTACTACTGTTTCGGTCTGTTCAAGCTGTCAGTCATCATTCAGCAGATTTATTACCGATATGCGCAGGGTCACACGCGGGATCCGCGCTTTGCCCAGTTGAACATGGTTGTAGCCAATCTGGGTCGCGCCGCGACCAGTGCGATTGCAAAAGGCCGGGTTTCCTGAGAAACTTGGGGCCTGCCGAAAGGGCTGGGTCTTGGGTTTTCGAGGGTTTTTCCGGGCAGGAAATCCTTGAAGCTGTTAACGAAAGGTGCGCGAATTTATGAATCCACAAGCAACCGAACTGGAAAACCGGAAGGGAGAGAGCGAGACCTTCGTCGAAACCGCCCTCAAGCTGAGCGGGGCAAGCGAGGAGGAAGCACGCAAGACGGGTGCACTCGACCGGGCAGACGAGCAGGTCGAGGACTTGTTCGCGCCGAAATACCAGACTGCCGGCAGTCCGGCTCATCGCGCGGTGTGGGATCAGAATTTTCCCATCGAACTTTTCAGCGGCAAACACACGCCGGCGTCTCCCGAAACGCAGAAGGTCATGGATGCGACGATCGAACTCGTCCGTAAACGCCGCGACAACGGCACCCTCCTCGATCAAAACAAAAAGATCACCGACGACACGATCCGC
This sequence comes from uncultured Planctomycetaceae bacterium, assembly GCA_964626885.1. Taxonomy (GTDB): domain Bacteria; phylum Planctomycetota; class Planctomycetia; order Planctomycetales; family Planctomycetaceae; genus CAZVJA01. The sequence continues at coordinate 4,741 of CAZVJA010000185.1, forward strand.
GAACTCGGAGAAGTGGGTTACTGGGGTTTGCTCGTCGACAAGAAATACGGTGGGCAAGGAACATCCTTCACGGCGTTTGCCCGCTTCCTGATCCGATTGGCAACAATTGAACCCACCGTTGCCGGATTGGCGTCGGTTCATGGCTGCATCGGCGCGGTCGATCCCATTCGAACGTTCGGCACCCCGGAGCAGAAGGATGAGTACTTGCCGATCCTCGCCAGCGGTAAGCGGATTTCCGCCTTCGCGCTCACCGAGCCCGGGGCCGGCTCCGACCTCACCGCTCTCAGCACGCGGGCAGTCCTTGAGGGGGACAACTATGTCGTCAACGGCGACAAGCTGTTCATCACGAACGCCGTCTGCGGTCGCACCGTGGGGTTGGTTTGCCTCATCAACAATAAGCCGGCCGTGCTCATCGCCGACCTCCCCGAGAAGGAAGACGAGACGTTCCAGATCATCCGTTACGGTCTGTACGCGCTCAAGCACTCGTACAACAACGGCTTGAAGTTCCGTAATTTCAAGGTGCCGAAGAAAAATCTTCTGCAGCCCGGTCGTGGAGATGGCCTGACCATTGCCTACCACGGGCTCAACCGCGGCCGCGTGGCACTCATCGCCAACGCCTCAGGCAGCATGCGGCTGATGCTCGCGAGCATTCTTCCGTGGGCGAAGTATCGCAAGACCTACGGTGAGACGATCGCCAAGCGAGAGCTGGTGCGGCGGCGCATTGCTCGGCTGGCGGGGCTGATCGCCGGCTGCGATGCCATGACGGACTGGTGTGCCTGGCTGCTCGACGAAGGTTTCCGCGGCGAGATGGAGTGCATCGTCGCCAAGATCTTCGGCAGCGAGGCTCAGAAGGAAGCCTGCATCGAACTGTTCATGAAGACGCACGGCGGGCGGGCTTTCCTGCACGGCCACATCTTCGGCGACAATGTTCACGAATTCCTCGCTCCCTGTATTTACGAAGGGGAAGGGGAAATGCTCGGTATGGGCTTCTTCAAGTCGCTCGTCAAGGAGCACGGCAAGCAGTTCTTCGAGCCGATCGGTAAAGCCATCGCCGGGGCAGGAATCCGCAATCCCAACATGCTGAATCCCGCGCATGCGATGAAGATTGCCCCGGTGGCGATCCCATACATGAAGTGGAAAGCCAGCCAGTCGATCCTCGGCTGGAGCCGAGCGACCCTGCCCAACCTGCCGCCGGCACTTCGTGAGCTGGCGCAGTTCGCGGCCGACAATCTGCAGAAGAGCCGCCTGCATGTAGACGGCTTGATGTTCCGGCATCAGTTGAAACTGGCCGATCGTCAATGTGCGATGGCTGATATGTCGCAGCGTATCCAGAATTTGATCGTCATGTTGACGACCTGCCTGTGGGCGGGGAAGCAGGATGATGAAGTGGTACAGACGGCCGCCGTCGTGCTCGCCAGCGAGTTGAAGCGATCGTATACGGGTGCTCGGCCGACGGACGCCGAGTTCCGGACGATGAACAAGCTCGGCGAGACAATCGCGGACGGGGGATTCAAATCCATCGCCGGCATTGATGCGGGCGAGATTCTGATGCCGTACGGGAACTGATTCTCGTTCCTTGGCGAAAAGGGATTTTCCACCCGAAGAAACACCGCACACGCCGCGCGGCGTCGTGGCGTGTCGCGGTCTTTTCGTCGGACTGGCTATGATTGCCAGATGACGGGGGCGGGTTCCGATCGTGGTATCCTGCTTAATCCGGTCGCGATGCCGCCCTCTGACGGCACGACGCGGCGGCCAACGCGAATCAAGACCGACAATCTAATTCACGCACAATCGAGAGAGTCTGAGAAAATCACAACGGAGAGGATATGGCTACCGCGTTCAAGTTCGAGGAACTCGAGGGAAATTTGGGACTGCTCACTTTCGACGTCCCGGAGAAAAGCGTGAACACCTTCTCGCAGCCGGTGCTTGCCGAGCTGGAAGAGATCGTCGGCCGGCTCGAAGGGCGGAAGGATCTGCGCGGCCTGCTGCTGAAGAGCGGCAAACCGGGGCAGTTCATCGCCGGGGCCGATCTCAACGAACTGGGAGCCCTCGCCTACATGAAGCGGGATGACGTCGAGAAAGGCCTGAAGCGGGGGCATGATCTGTTCAACCGCATCAGCCGTTTGCCGTTTCCCACCGTTGCCCTCATCGACGGCAACTGCATGGGAGGCGGAACCGAACTGTCGCTCGCCATGGATTACCGCATCGCGTCGAACGGCCGCTCGACGAAGATCGGCCTGCCGGAGGTGAAGGTTGGAATCATCCCCGGCTGGGGAGGAACGCAGCGAATGCCGCGCGCGATCGGCGTGCATCATGCCATCACGATGATCACCTCGGGTGAGCCGATTGCCGCGAAGAAGGCGGCGGAACTCGGTCTCGTCTTCGATGCCGTGCCGGCGGAGAAGCTGGTTGACGAAGGTCGCCGGCTTGTCGAGCATGCCCAGGCATCGGGCGAATGGCTCGAGAACCGCAAGCGAAACGAGCAGCCGATGGGGCTCAGCGAAGATCAGATGCGTTTCGCTTTCACGGTTGCGGAAGGGGGCGTGCTGGGGCAGACCAAAGGGCAATACCCCGCGCCGCTGGCCGCGGTGCGTGCGATGCGCGACGGCGTGAACCTGCCGCTTATGGAAGGGCTGGAAGTCGAGAAAAAGGCGGCTGCGGAACTGACCGGTTCGCCGATCTCCGCGGCGCTGATCGGCGTGTTCTTCATGACGAACCAGCTTGCCCGCGATCGTGGAGTCGATGATCCGAAGATCCAGCCGCGCGCGGTCAAGCGGGTCGGCGTGCTCGGCGCGGGACAAATGGGCTCGGGCATTGCGACGGCTCACGCCCGCAGCGGCATTCCGGCGGGAATGGTCGATGTCGACGATGCGCGGGTTGCGTACGGCATGGGACGCGCCGTCGATACGGTGGCAGGCCGCATCAAGATCGGCCGGGCGACGCACGAAGACATGCAGGCGATGCTCGCTAATCTCTCGACGTCGACATCGCATTCTCTGTTCGCCGACTGCGACGTGGTCGTCGAGGCAGTGACCGAGAACGAAGAACTCAAAACGAAGATGTACAAAGACCTGGCGAAGGCGATGCGCGACGACGCGATCCTCGCCAGCAACACGTCGACCATTTCGATCACGCGGATGGCGAAGGCGGCTCCAAACGCCGAACGATTCGTGGGGATGCACTTCTTCTTCCCGGTCGATCGCATGCAGCTCGTCGAAGTCATTCGCGGAGAGAAGACGAGCGACGAAACGGTCGCCACGATCGTCGAACTCTCGAAGCGGATCAAGAAGACGCCGATCGTGGTGAATGACTGCGCTGGGTTCCTCGTCAACCGCGTGCTGCTCCCCTACATGGGAGAAGCGGTGTTGTTGTTGCAGGAAGGGGCCTCGATGGACGCCGTTGATAAGGTGGCGACGAAGTTCGGCATGCCGGTCGGCCCGGTCGCGCTGCACGACATGGTCGGTATCGACACATCCTGCTTCGCGGGCCGGGTGCTGGCATCGGCCTACAGCGACCGCGTGGTCGCCACCCCGCTGATGGATGACCTTGTTGCGGCGGGACGTCTCGGCAAGAAGGCAGGGGCGGGGTTCCGCAAGTTTTCCGGAACAAAAGGGAAACCGGCGCCCGATCCGGATTTCCAACCGTTGCTGGAGAAACGCCGCACCGCCAGCCGCGAGGTCTCGAACGAGGAGATTCAAGATCGGTTGTTTCTGTCGATGCTGCTCGAATCGGTCCGGGCACTCGAGGAGAACATCGTCCGTGAGCCGGCACATGTCGATATGGGGCTGATCCTCGGAGTCGGCTTCCCGCCGTTTCGGGGCGGCATTCTCCGCTGGTGCGATCAGGAAGGGGCGGCGAAGATCGTCGAGCGGGCGTCGAAGTACACCGCGCTGGGTAAACGGTTCGAGCCAAGCCCGATGCTGCTCGACATGGCCAAGAGCGGCAAGCTGTTTTATCCGCGTCCCGGCTGACCGTTGGGCTGGTCACCGGTTTCGAATTCGCACACAGAATCGTTCAAGTCAATCGATACGACATTCACGAGGCGAGGAAAGATCATGGGACAAGCTGTCATCATCGACGCCGTACGCACGCCGATCGGCCGGGCGTCGGCCGACAAGGGAATCTATCGCGACGTTCGAGCCGAGGAGCTTTCGGCGCACGTCATGCAGACCCTTGTTCGCCGCACGGGGATCGACCCCAAGCTGATTGAAGACGTCCGCTGGGGCTGCGTGCAGCAGCAGGGAGAGCAGGGCTTCGACGTAGCGCGAATCGCCGTGCTGCTGGCCGATCTGCCGATTGAAACCGGCGGAGTAACGATCAACCGCAACTGTGCGTCGAGCCTGTCGGCGCTCAATGAAGCAGCGATGAGCATCATCTCGGGCTGCGAGGATGTGCAGATCGCCGGCGGTGTCGAGCACATGGACCATGTGCCGATGAACAAGGACTACAACCCGCCTCCGGGGCTGTTCCGCCGGCATAGCGAAGCGATCATGAACATGGGACTAACGGCCGAATATCTCGCCGCGAAATACGGTGTGAAGCGCGCCGAACAGGATGCGTTCGCGTTCCGCAGCCATCAGCTCGCAGCCAAGGCGACGCAGGGCGGAGCGTTCAAGAACGAAATCGTGCCGACTTGGGGGCGGGACGAAGACGGGCACAAGGTGCAGGTCACGGTCGATCAATGCATCCGTTTCGACTGTTCTTTGGAAGGGCTGTCGAAGCTGTCGCCGGTGTTCAATCCCGCCGGCGGTTCGGTGACGGCGGGGAACAGCTCGCCGATCAACGTCGGTTCGGCAGGTATGCTGATGATGTCGGAAGAGAAGGCCCGCGAATTGGGTCTCAAGCCGATGGTCCGCGTGAAAGCAATGGCGGTCGCGGGAGTCGATCCGTGCGAGATGGGGATCGGACCGGTGCCGGCCGTGCATAAAGTTTTGAAGCGCGCGGGGTTGAAACTGGCCGACATTCAGTGCTTCGAGTTGAATGAAGCCTTCGCCGTGCAGACGCTGTCGGTGATGAAGGTGCTCGGGATGACGGAAGAGAAGGTCAACCTGCGCGGCGGGGCGGTGGCGATCGGGCATCCGCTCGGCGCCAGCGGCGCGCGGATCGTCACCACGCTGCTGCACCGCATGCGCGACGAAGGATCGAAATACGGTTTGGCCAGCATGTGTGTCGGCCAGGGGCAGGGGGTCGCGACGATCTTCGAGTTGTGCGAGAGTTGACGCGCGAGGAATTTGACTCGAAGCCGTGATCGCTCGCGAACTTTGCTGTTTACGGAGCGCGAATCGATGAAGTTTCCCAATCTCGACGTGATGCAGCGGAGCACTTGCGAACGGCTGGGGCCGTGCACCGCCATGCGGTTCAAGCGGTTCGGGCGATATGAGGATCTTTCGTGGACAGCCGTCCGCGAACTGGCGGACTGTGCCGCGGCGGGGTTGTTGCAACTCGGCGTGCAGCACGGCGACCGCGTGGCGCTCCTCTCGGAGAATCGGTACGAGTGGATTCTCGCCGATCTGGCGATCCTTTCGACCGGGGCGGCCGATGTTCCGCTGCATGCACCATTGGCGGCGCGACAGGTGGAGTATCAGGTCGGCCACAGTCAGTCGCGAGGCATCATCGTCAGCAGTCAGGAGCAGGCGGACAAAGTCTTCGCCGTGTTGTCCGAGCTCCCGAACCTGGAATTTCTCATCTCGTTCGAGCTGATCAAGGCGCCACAGACGCGGCTGAAGCTGCTGACCTGGCAGGGGCTTGTACAGCGCGGCCGGCAGTCGGGGCTGCTCGATGAAGTGCGACGCCGCGAGGCGAAAGTCACCGGCGACGATCTTGCGACGATCATTTACACCAGCGGCACGACCGGCAACCCCAAAGGGGTGATGCTGCTCCACTCGAACCTGCTGACCAATGCACGGGCGACGTATGAGTTGCGCAAGCATCTTTCGACCGACACTTTATTGAGCTGGCTCCCCTACAGTCACATTTATGCCCGCACGGTCGATCTGTACGTCACGGCGGTCTCGGGTGCGACAATCGCGCTGGCGGAATCGATCGACACGCTGGTCGTCAAACAGTTGGCGA
>CAZVJA010000186.1:0-10811 GCA_964626885.1 uncultured Planctomycetaceae bacterium
GTGCAGTTCCTGGGATTGCCGGCGGGACTCGGATTCGGCCTCCACCAGTTGCTGGTTCGCTTTAGCAACCGTTTCGGTCTGGCGGGCCATCTGCTGGTTCTGCTCCGCCTGGCGCTCGAGGCTTTCCCGGGAGAGGGCGACCAGGCGTTTGTCCTCATCGCATCCCAGGAGGGCGGCCAGGAGGATCATCAGTAACCAGCGAATTCGGGGACGTGCGGTCTCGGGCATGCGGATTTCTCCAGAGGGATAGAAGTCGAACCAGCAGACGCTGCAGCGCCCGCCGCAGCCGGACCTCGCGCACAAGCGCCAGCGTCACGGCCAACAGCAGCAGCGCGCAGGTCGCTAGCGCCATCGTCGCTGTCATGCAGGGGTTCCTTTCTGGGGAAGAGGGACCGGAATTCGAAACGAAAAAGGCCCGTCCACCAGCCCAAAAGGGCCGATGACCGGGCACAGAACACGAAATTGAGAGGAGCCGAGAGCTACGAAGGCACCATCAAGGAAAGATACCCCCAAAACAGCGGAAATTTAGCTTCTGCCGTTATTTCGATTAACGTTAATCGAATTTACCGAATGGTTGACATATGGAGTTAAGTGCAATCAAGGAGAGCTTTTAGGAACCAATTCGCAGGTGGATCAAAGCTGCCGATGGACCGCCTGCCGTAGCTCGTCGAGGGATTCCATCGCAGATTTCAGTTTTCGCCGGATCGCCGGCGGGAGTTGTTTTTCGCCAAATACCCTTCCCTTTGACGTCGGCTCCTCTGCGGCGCCCTCTGATCCCCCCAATTTGCGGTACCAGCTCAGGAGTGTCCCAAGGCGGCGATCGAGATCCGCCAAGGCATCCTTCACGTCTAATGGGCGCCGGCTGGGACGCCCTCCCTGGCCGAGGGAGCGCTGTCGTCCGAGGCGAATCCGGATCTGCCGATCCAGCTGGGAGACCGTCCAGTTTCCCCGAATACAGGCGGTTTCGAGCCGCTTTCGCTGTTTCGGGTTATCGATGGCGATCAGCCGCAGAATCCGGCTCCAGGAGAGCTTGCTTTCCAACGCTTTGGCTTGTCTGGCCGTGTAGACACGGGCAAATTTCCGGGCGGCATAGAGCTCCGACCGGGAGCAGCCTAAAGCTTTCGCCAAGGCTTCCGCGAAATTCCCCCCTCGTCCTTCCAAGAAGCTGGGCAGCGTTTCATCAGCAAATTGCCCTACTGCATACCAGACCGACAGGCGCGCGGGAGATTCCTGATGAAGGTCCCGTTTCAGGCGTGCCGCTGTACGGCATTGCTCGCTGGTAAGGTTCCGAATTGGTTGAGCGGAACGACGTGGTTTGGGAATCGGCATCGGCGGCTTTCAGAAGAGTGGAGTTCTGGCTCGGGGCTTCCTTCGATGCTTCCATCTCGTCCCGGCGGCGACCCTTTGTTGACGAAGCGGCGCGAGGGCGAACGGCAGCACGAATCCGGACGGTCGATAACTCAGTGATCTTCACTATCGTTAATCGGAAGTCCGAACGTTCTACCACTTTTACCACTTAACCCTCCGAATACCACCATTTCTTGCGAGAAAATCGCATCGATTGCAATGCGATGCAAATGCGATTACGATGCGCGAAAACGATTAGCCCCAAAGGGTTTCACGGCTTTTCGGCGAAGTTGCCCGCCCTGCTTTCTAATCCGTCGGTCGGGGGTTCGAATCCCTCCGGGCGTACTTTGATCTTTCCAGTTCAGGTCGTAAAGATCTTCGAGCCGAATCGGGCTCGACCGCAGCACAGCTCAAGGAAGTGCGGCACCTCACGTGGCGCAATGATCACTTCGAGAAATTACGGAGCGGCGGTGGAATCGGGAAACGGCAATTAGAGGATACTGGTTTGCCCATGAATCAAAGAACCCTCTTCGTCCTCTTATTGACAGTGCTGTCATTCGTCACCGATGCTTTTGCGAAGGATCGACCAGAGGCGAATCGGAACGCCCGGTCAGATTATCCGCCGGTCATGGAGGGGGCAAAAGTCAAGGTCTACAAAAAGGTGGGAGACGTGCAACTGAACATGTACGTCTTTCAGCCGAAAGAGCAGGCCTCGGCTAACAAGCGGCCTGCGATCGTGTTTTTCTTTGGGGGTGGCTGGAGCGCCGGATCGCCGAAGCAGTTTGAGAAGCAATGCGAGTATTTTGCATCAAGAGGGATGGTGTCGCTCGCTGCCGATTACCGCGTCGCCAGCCGACATGGGGTGAAAGCGGTTAGTTGCGTTGCGGATGCAAAATCGGCGATCCGCTGGATTCGCGCGCATGCCGAGGAACTTGGCGTCGATCCAGAAAAGATCGTGGCGAGCGGCGGTTCCGCGGGGGGGCACATCGCCGCTTGTACCGGAACGATCGATGGGCTCGACGAAGCGGGAGAAGATGTTTCGCTCTCTTCGCGGCCGAATGCGATGGTGTTATTCAATCCAGCCGTCGTGCTGGCGCCGGTAAAGGGAGAACTGCCGCTGCGCAATCCCGAACAGCTCAAGGATCGAACCGGGATCGAGCCGGCTGCGATCTCTCCATTTCATCATATAAAGCCGGGTGCTCCGCCAATGCTCATTCTGCATGGCAAGGAGGATTCCACCGTGCCTTACAAAACGGTGGAATGGTTCAGCGAAGCGATGACGAAGGCGGGAAACCGTTGCGAGTTGGCGGGCTACGAGGGAGCGGGGCATGGGTTCTTCAACTACGCCCGCAAAGAAAAGCAAGCTTTCGTGGAAACGCTCGAGCGGGCCGACCGGTTCCTCGCCTCGCTGGGTTATCTCGCGGGGGAATCGACAGTCAAGAAATTCTTAGCTGCACAGAAATCGGCGGATTGAGTTTGATCGTTTTACGAAACTCGCGTTGTGGGGCGCTCATCACGCAGAGGTCACGGCCGGAGACGGTGGTTCCCGCTAAACCTGTTCGCGTGTCAGTCCGTCACTTTCTCCACGCGCACCGAGCAGTGTTTGTACGACGGCTGCTTGGAATACGGATCGAACACCGCATCGGTGAGTAGATTCGTGGCCGCGTCATGCATCGGCAGAAAGACCTGCCCCTGCATCACTGTCGGGGTGATGAACGCCCGAGCGCGAAGTGTTCCTCGCGGCGAAGAGACCGAGACCCATTCATTGGGCTGAAGGCCGAGTTGCCGTGCGTCGGTGGGGTTAATCTCCAGGAACAAACTTTCCGGCGCGAGTTGCCGCAGCACCGGAGATTTCGCCGTGCGGGTTTGCGTATGCCACTGCACGGCGGTGCCGCGTCCCGTCAACAGGATGAGCGGAAAACGTTCGCTGGGAGGCTCTCGCACCGGGCGGGGTTCTTCAAAAACGAAGCGGGCTTTGCCGTCGGAATGGTAAAACTCTCCATCCTCGAATAGCCGCCGCTGGTTCTCCTCCGGATGCAAATCGCTTGGGTACGGCCACTGGATGCCCCCCTGCTCTTCGAGGGCACGGTAATTCTCGATCCCGGAGAAATCACACGGGCGTCCAGCTGAGAGTTTCTTGAGCAGGTCGAAGACGGCGGCCGGCGAACTCCACTGGTGGAGCATTTCGCCGACTCCCCACGCCTTGGCCAAACGTTGGAAGATCTCGAAATCGGGGACCGCTTCTCCCGGCGCGTCGCAGATTTTTTGGATCAGGCCGATTCGCCTCTCGGAATTGATGAACGTTCCCGTCTTTTCTCCCCAACCGGCAGCGGGGAGTACCAAGTCGGCCAGTTGCGCGGTTTCAGTGGTGTGGTACATGTCTTGCACGACGAGGAAATCGAGTCGGCGAAGAATCTCGACGGCATCTTTCTGATTGATCCAGGAATGCGCGGGGTTCGTGCAGATGACCCACAGGCCGCGGATCTTTCCTCGTAGAATTCCTTCCATGATCTCCGGGTAGGACCAGCTGTTGCGGTCGGGGATGTGCCCGGTGGGGATGTTGAGGATCTCCGCCACCTCCTCGCGGTGTTGTGGTTTGGTGAAGTCCCGGCCGCCGAACAAGTTTGTGGTGTTGCTGAACAGACGCGAGCCCATTGCGTTGCACTGACCGGTGATCGAATTGGCTCCGGTGCCGGGACGGCCGATGTTGCCGGTCATGAGCGCCAAGTTGATGATGGCCTGCGCGGTGCGGACCCCCTGGTGACTCTGGTTGACCCCCATGGTCCACCAAAAGGAGACTCGTTCCCCTTCGTGAATCGTGCGGACCAGACGTTCGATCTGTCGTGTCGTCAAACCTGTCGCGGCGGCAGTCGCTTCCAGCGTGTAAGTTTCCACGAACGCAGCGAATTCATCGAACCCGTTGGTATGACGATCAATGTAATCCTGGTCGATCCACCCCTTTGTGATCAGTTCGCGCGCGATGCCGTAGAACAAGGACAGATCCGCTTTGGGGGCCACTGGCAGATGCTGCGATGCCTGCATGGCGGTCTCGGTCCGACGCGGATCGATGACGACAATCTCCGGATGATGTGGGTTGTTCATCACCCGCTGCCACAAGATGGGGTGCGCGATGCACAAGTTCGAGCCGACGAGGACGATGACGTCCGATTCCTCGAAGTCCTGATAGGTGTAAGGAGGCGCATCGAACCCGAACGATTCCTTGTAGGCGACGACCGCGGTCGCCATGCACTGCCGTGTGTTGCCGTCCCCGTGGATCATTCCCATGCCGAATTTCGCCAGCGCGCCGAGCAACGCCATTTCCTCTGTCGGCAACTGGCCGGTGCTCAGGAACGCGACCGATTCCGCACCGTGCCGCGTCTGGATCATGCGAAACCGGTCAACGAACATATGGATCGCCGTCTCCCAGTCGATCGGCTTCAGCCGCCCCGACATGGTTCGGAGCAGAGGTGTCGTAGCCCGGTCGGCGGCTCGCAAGACGGTAAGCGCTTCCCATCCTTTGGGGCAGGCAGTGCCGGAGTTCACCGGGTAGTTTTTTGCGGGGGAGAGTGAGACCGCTCGCTCCCCCTGCACATGCACCGACAGATTGCAGCCGGTCGAACAGAATCCGCAGACGCTCGATACGATGTGATCGGGCTTGTGCCGCGCCGGAAGTATTCCGAGCCCGAAACCGCCGTCGATCTTGCGCAATTCCTCGGTGAGCGGCCCATGACGCCGATGCAGAAGATCCTTGAGAGTGGCGAGCATGGTGATCATCCTCGAAGCGGTCCGGGCATCCGCGGCGATGCGACCGCGACGAAAAAGAGGTGACGTTCGAGCAATTCGCCGGTCAAGCAGGCCGCGAATAACAACGCGACAATCATTGCATCCACGTAGGGGTTCGCCGTGGGCGAAGCAAGCAACCGCGCAAGCAGCAAAGGTAATCCCAGCCCTCCGAGCAAACCGCTGACAAACCGCGCCCACGTGAGGCGCGACAGAACACTAGAGAGCAATTGTGCCGAGCGCTTTTGCGGCGTGTTGGTCCGTGCTCGTAAGTGGCGGAACTGACTAGCCTCCATCGTGAGCTTGACGACCGTCAGCACCATCAAAAGACGGCAAAGATCCGCGCCGTAAGTTGCCAACAGCATCGCCCCCCCCGGCTGATCCGGCACCATCGCGGCACCAAACTGAAAACAAACGAGCGTGGCGGCAACTCCGAGGATAGCGGTCGTTAATCCGAATCGAGCGGAGGTCGCCGGTCCATTCCACAAGTCGCGCTGCGTGACGGCATACACCATTACCGAGCAGACGACGCCGACGATGCCGCTGATCCCCACCAACGCGCCGAGCACACGCGTGAGAAGGTTCGGCTCCGCGAACGCAAAGTTCGCAATGGAATAACACGCGGCGCTCGCCGCAAACGCGCCGAATGCGACGATCTCGCGGCTTAACCAGGAGTGCCGCAGTCCGATCACCGCGCGAAACGCATACCACGGGCGCCCGAGATGCAGCACGCTAGTTGTGAGCGCCAATAGTCCGAACGCCAGCGCGATGACCGAGTTAATCGGACGAATGTCCGCGAACCCATCACCGGGAATAATTGATTCGAGCAGGAATCCCACCAGAAACGCACCAACCGAAAGCTGAGTGAGGACAAGCATGATGGCCAGCGGCCAGTGGGCATGCTGCGGATGTGCGGTGTGGTAATCGGCCGCGCGTGTGTTTCTGGGGAAGACCCGTTCGGTTTCGTAGGTGGTCGTAGGGTAGGTGATCGTCGGGTCCGGTGCGCCGGGGAGAAAGAGATTCGTCTCGGAATCGTCAATCACCTGCTGGACATCGACCACGCGAATCGTAATCGCTTCGTGGGGGCAGGCCTGCACGCAGGCCGGCGGCTCACCGGCAGCCAGACGATCGGAGCACATATCACATTTGCGGACGATTCCTTTCGCGGCGTTGTACTGCGGAACATCGTACGGACAGGCGAACGTGCAATACTGGCAGCCGAAACACTGGTCATCGAGATGCCGCACGATGCCGGTTGCGGGGTCTTTCTCATAGGCGTCGACCGGGCAAGCGGAAAGACAGCCGGGGTCGATGCAATGGTGACAAGCGGTCGTCACATGCTGAATGACCGGCAACTGGGTCGATCCGCCGATGAGCAGACCGACTTCCCGCCAGGTTTCGGTTTCGTCGAGCCCGTTGAGAGAATGGCAGGCCGTAACGCACGCCTTGCAGCCAGAACAGCGGTCGAGATCGACGCGAAACGCGTGCTGCTGTCCGGCCGAGGGAGCGGTTGCGGGAAGCAGTCGGGTATAGCGTCGCAGTTGCGACGGAATCGATCCGGAGTCCTTATCGCGCACGAAGTCATCGACCGCCGTCCGGAGATCGGTATCGACGATAGAGGGTTGCTCCGCGAGTTGGCTCCAGCCGGTGATCACGGTGCCCTGTTCTAGGAATTGGCATTCACGGGTTGGTTCTGTGGCGCGCCCGCCGTTTCCGCGGATGCGGCGGGGTACGTGGTTTCGCAGGAGGTCGCCAGATGGCAGCCGATTTCAGTAGCGAGCTCGGCGTCGAGGACATCCGTGGGTGGCAGATCGAGGAAGACGTCGTCTCCTTCAATGCGGACCGGGAAGGTCCGAATTCGATATTCCTCTCCTTGCAACGACTCCCCAGTGGCCAATGAAAACGTCTTCTTGTGCATCGGGCAGGCAACCTTCGGCACGCCGCCGCTATCACCAATAATCCCCCGCGACAGCACGAACGCCTTGCGGTGCGGGCACATGTTTTGCGTGGCGTACCATTCCCCGAGGGTCGTGCACTGAAACACGGCAATCTGCACTTGTCCGTATTTGACGGCTGCGCCGCCGTCCTTGGGAAAGTCCCAGACTTTGCCGACGTGAACCCAGGATGTGCTCGGTTGCAGTTCCGGCTTCTGTTCTCCCACCATCCGCGCGGAGGCTCGAAACTGTTCGAGCGAGACGAATTCGGACGGCCAGAAATCGGGACGCTGCTGGCCGCGCTCCGGGACGATCTCGATGCATGGCTCTGTCTCTTCCGTATTCACGAATTGCCGGAAGAACTTTCGTTTTTCGGGATCGTGCACGACGGCGGCCCACTCGCACTCGTACCGATCGACAAGACCCTGGATCAGCTCTTCCAATTCGACTGCCAGTCCGAGCTTGTCGTGCACCACGACATCGCGGATGTGGTCGATCCCCCCCTCCAGCTTCTCGCACCAGACGCTCGTACGTGTCAGCTTGTCGGCGGTGCTGATGTAATACCCGAGGAAGCGATCGATATATTTGATCGCTGTTTCCTCATCGAGATCCGTGGCGAGCAAATCGGCGTGGCGGGGCTTCGCGCCGCCGTTGCCGCACACAAACAAGTTGTATCCCTGCTCGGTGGCGATCAGGCCCACATCCTTCCCTTGAGCCTCGGCGCATTCGCGAATGCAGCCCGAGACCGCCATCTTGATCTTGTGCGGCGCGCGGATCCCCTTGTAACGGTTCTCGACACGGATCGCGAAGCCGACCGAATCTTGTACCCCATACCGGCACCAGGTGGTGCCGACGCAGCTTTTCACGGTACGCAACGCCTTTCCGTAGGCGTGGCCGCTCTCGAACCCGGCGGCGACCAGTTGTTCCCAAATCTCCGGCAGGTCTTCGAGACGTGCACCGAACAGGTCGATCCGCTGGCCGCCGGTGATCTTTGTATAGAGCCCGAATTGCTTTGCCGCCTTGCCGATCACGATCAACTTCTCGGGCGTAATTTCGCCGCCGGGGATGCGCGGGACGACGGAATACAACCCTCCGCGCTGAGTGTTTGCAAGGAAACGATCGTTCGTGTCCTGTAATGTCTGATGCTCGCTGTCGAGAATGTTCTCGTTCCAGAGGCTGGCGAGAATCGACGCGACCGCCGGCTTGCAGATCTCGCAGCCTGTGCCGCGCCCGCACTGATCGCGGACCTCGTCGAAGGTTTTTAACTGGCGAATCTTGATGATGCTGAACAATTCGGTGCGGGTCAGCGCGAAGTGCTCGCAGAGGTGGTTCGTCACTTTCTTGCCGGACTTCTTCATTTCGGCCTGGAAGAGATCGGTGACTAGCGGAATGCAACCGCCGCACCCGGTGCCGGCTCGAGTGCAGGCCTTCACATCCGCGACCGACTCGAGGTTCTGCTCGGCAATCGCCGCGCAAATCTGTCGTTTGCTGACGTTGTTGCAGGAGCAGATCTGTGCGTCATCCGGGAGAGAATCAACTCCACCGAGATGGGCTCCTCCACCCGACTTGCCCACTAATAGTTCATGCGGCGGGCAGGGCAGCGCGGTGGCACTCTTGGCCAGAATCGAATATTGGCCGTACGCCGAGGCATCGCCGACAAGCACTCCCCCCATGAGCCGAGTGCCGTCGGTGCTGAACAGCAGTTTTTTGTAAACCCCCGTGAACGGATCCTCGAATGTCAGAGCGTGGGCACGGTCAGCAGGGGCCTCGTAATCGCCAAAAGATGCGACGTCGCACCCCATCAGTTTCAGCTTGGTGGAGAGATCAGTACCGGAGAATGCTCTTTCCCCTCCCATGAGATTGGCGGCGACAACTTCCGCCATTTCATATCCCGGCGCGACAAGGCCATACACCATCCCTCGGTGCAGCGCACACTCACCGACCGCGAAGATGGCAGGATCGGACGTTTGCAGTCGGTCGTCAACGGCAATGCCGCCGCGCTGGCCAATCTCCAGTCCGCATTCCTTGGCGAGGTCGTCGCGCGGACGGATACCCGCCGAGACGATCACCATATCGACATCGAGTGAGCCGCCATCGGCGAATTCCAAGCGGTCGACGCGCGTTTCGCCATGCACTTCCTTCGACGATTTCCCGAGGTGGACCGAGACTCCCATCCGCTCAATCCGCTTCACCAGAACCCGCGATCCGGCGTCGTCGACTTGCCGCGGCATCAGCCGAGAATTGAACTCGATGATGTGTGTCTCCAGACCAAGTTCATGCACCGCTTTGGCGGCTTCAAGTCCCAGCAATCCGCCGCCGAGCACGGCACATCGTTTCGAGCGGCGCGAATAGTCGATGATCCTCTCCAGATCCTCAATCGTGCGATACAGGAACACACCTTGTTTATCGATGCCCGGAACCGGCGGCACGAACGGATAGGAGCCGGTCGCCAGAATGATGTAGTCGTACGGAACAACCACTCCCTTGTGGGACCGCACCTTCTTCTTGTTCCGGTCGATCGCGCAGGCACGGTCTCCCACGTGCAGCTCAACCCCATGCTCCCGGTACCACTCCATGCGGGCCAGCAGCATTTTGTGCGCGTCGCGATGGGCGAAGAAGCTCGTCAGGCCGACGCGGTCATACGCCGCCCGCGGCTCCTCGCAAAATGTAACGATGCGAAATTGCTCGTCGGTATCGAATTCGACCAGTTTTTCACAAAACCGTTGCCCGACCATGCCGTTACCGATGACCACGACGGTCTTCGAGCCGGCCCTGCGGCGAGGTTCGACAATGTTTTCGGCGGGGCTCGTACTACCCCCGCTAACCTCTGCGCTCCTGAGGTCGATTGCTCCGTTCCGATCCGTCATGGCCTGCTCCGATCGTGATTGCAGTGCCGACCAGGCGACTGTCGGCGAGGCCAGGAGCATCGCGACTCTGAGACAACGACGGGAGATCGCAGGACGGCATGGAGAGTCAGCGCTCGCGAAGTCACGAGCGCACTCGCCTCCCACCTATTGGGTGAACAGCGAAGCCACGGGGCGCACGAAAGCCCGGCAGCGCGGAGCGCACTGTTGTTTGAAGCGTTCATTTCGAAAACCCGGTCGGGCGTCAGGCGACCCGGGTCTCGTGAAGCGCGGCCATCGTGGCCCCGGTCGAATCAACGCGCAGCATGTCAATAATGGAACTCGTTCCACTTGGATCGCAACTTTGATGCCGCGCGAAGAAGCCTGTTCACGGCCGCGTGGAAAGATCGCACTAAGCTGCTGCCATGTAGTAGTTTGCGGCGATTGAACGCGTGGGGGGAGGCTGCTATAGCGATCGCAGGCTGCCTAGCCAGAACGCAGGCTTGCTTCGAATCTTCGCACCGTGACCAGACGAATCGCTGGAGTTCAAGAATGGCATTCGCAGCGCAATTTCACGCCGCGCTGCGGTCGCCGTCCGGGGTCGGTGGAGCAACCCGCTTCGTCTCTTTGCCGGTGCGCGCCTTGAGGTCGAACAGACCGAAAATTTCCGAGGCGTTCAGGCTGAGCGAGACGTTGGTCGCATCCCCTTCTCCCAGAACCTTCGCGAAGAGTTCCCGCTTTTGGCGGAGCACCAGATCGATTCGCTCTTCGATCGTGTCCTTGGAGATGAACCGCGTGACGATCACCGGGCTCTTTTGGCCGATGCGATGTGCCCGGTTGATTGCCTGGTCTTCCACCGCGGGGTTCCACCAGCGGTCGAACAGAAACACATACCCGGCGAATTGCA
>CAZVJA010000187.1:0-10805 GCA_964626885.1 uncultured Planctomycetaceae bacterium
TTTGAGAGAAACCCGCAGTTTGCCGGATAAATGAGGGTCTTGATACCGATCACCGAGCCGTACACGTTCAATTTGATGCTGAGCCGGATCGAGCCCCTGCACATCGAGCGGGATGAGTTCGAGATCGTCATCCGCCTTGACGACGCACGAGCCGACAACGACCGCCGCGTTCGGAATGCGGACTTCCGGCAAAGGTAGCCCGACCCCTTCGACGGTGACGGGCCAGGTGTCGAGATCGCGGCGCGCGGTGAGAACCAGAGAGACTTCCTTCCCCGGGGCAAGGGGCGTTGTTAGCGGAACGATCACCGAGTGCTGAGCGGCTTCCTTTGGCGACGTGCGCCATGTTATGGGGGCGCCGTTCACCGTCACCGTGGCAACGTCCCATTCCACCGGAACCGTCAGTTCAATTTCAAACAGCGGGGCATAAACAGTTTCTATCTTCGTGGCGATGTTCAATTCCGGACCGGTCTCGGGAAAGTCGAGCGACGTGAGAATGTCGGCGTAAACTTCCGCGCGCTTCGGCTCGGTGACGAACTCCACCTGAAAGTCTTCCCGCCAGACGTCGAAGTACACCCGCGCCCCCGCGTTCTGAGTCGGCCCAGGAGACGGGGCAACAACACCCGGCGCGGTGTCCATCCCTTCAATTCTCGAAACCGGCCGCACACCCTCCGCCCGCTCCGTCCGCAGGCGGACATCCGCTGGATGCGTCACGACCATCCGCCCGACGTGCGAAGCTGCTCCACTGAGTCCTAGCGGCGGAACGCTCCACCGCGTGCCAGTTTGAACGGGAGTCACTCCCCGCAACGTGATGCGCCTTGAGTCCTGAAACGGCTGGCGGTAGGTGAGAGTGATCGACGTGCGGGAAGCATCGGCCGAGTCGTCGGCCAATTCCCATGATTCGAGTCCCGATGAGTCGACGTCGACGATCTCTAGAGTTTTCGGCACCGTGAAGCGGAGCCGATCGAGCGGTTTGCCAAACACATCCACGGTCGTATCGGCCCGCCAGTCGACCTCGCCAGGAGAAACATTCACGTTATACAGCGTCGCGGCGAAGACCATGCCGTCGGAGGTCTGACGTGTCTCTCGGTCGGTGACCCGCAGACGGATTTCATCTCGGCCGCCGACTGCGATGTCGTATTCGACCTGCTCGGCCGTACCGGGGGGCGCGGCGATCGCAAGCTCGTCGATCAGCAGATGCTTACCCGCCGGAAGGGTCAGCTTCAAAGTTGCAGTCGAAGCCCGCGGAATTCCGAACGCGGCGATCTTGTCGCTTCCCGCCGAGACCAGCGGCGCGGAAAGTTCGAGCTGCAACGTGCGTCGGCCCGGTTGATCGTTTAACAATTGCAACGTGCCGTTGCTTCCCGAACGGCCGAGCCGTGCGGGTTGATCTCCGAATACGGCCCGTTCCACTCCCATGCCGCGAAATGGCAGCAGAATCGCTTGCCAGCCACCTTCGAACTGCACCAGTTCCAGCCGGGCGGTGACGATCAACTGTTCGCCCACAAGTTTCGCCTGATACTCGGCGCCGGTGATGGCCATGCCGACGTTCGACGGCGCGGCCTCTGCCTGCTCGCGGGCTTTCTTCAAGAGTGCGAGGAACTCTCCGCGCGGCATGAGCACACCGCGCCCGTCGCGCGCGACGACGGGGTCCAGCTCGTCTTGCGGCACAAAAACTTGCCGCACACCTTCCGGCAATGGAGATCGCGCGTCGGTCTTCTCTTGTGCGAACGCCGGAATCGAGGCGACAAGACCAATGGAGAGAACGCCCACGAGAATTGCCCCGGCAGTTCTCGCGCGGCGAAATGTCCATCGCGATTCATGGGAGCGGTAACAGATACGGCGGGATGGAGTCATGTTCAAGATCTCCTCCTAGCCTTCCTGCCGATCGGGTTTCTGTCCACCTTCGTCTGCTGGCTTTGGTGTCTCAGGTGGCTGTATCTGGGGAGCTGCGGTGGGGGGGGGCGTTGACGGTGGGGGGACGACGATTCCCGCACTGGCTGGTCCCGCACCAGCAGCTGCCAAGGCTGGCCCGCGGAAAATGGAGTGAGGGCCGAAAAGTGCATGGATCAGCCAGAATGCGAACATGGCGACCAGTCCATAACGGGCGGCGACGAGCAAATGCATAGCCGCGTCGCGATCGGAAAGTGCATACAACGCGACGAGCAACCCCGCGATCAGCACGAGCCCCAGTCGATGTTCCCAAGTGGTCTTCACGAGGGCAATGGCGACGAGCAGAACCGCGATGCTCAGCACGGTCGCATAGAACGGCATATCCCACCACTTCACTTCGATCTTCTCGCTGGGACCGAGCCGCGTGTATTGGTAGGCGTGTCCTTCCGTCGGGAAATCGATGAGGCCCGATGTTCCGGAACCGATCCAGCGTTCGACCTCTTGCGTGTCGACGTTCGTTTTCAGCAGTCCCAGTCCCATTCCTCCCAGGTACGAACGAGACTCACGCTGAAAGTCCTTGGGGGTTCCCACGAGGGAGTACTTGTCGGGGATCCAGGTGACGACGCGCGTTTGCTGGACCGCGACGTTTGACGAATCGGCACCGCCGATTCTGGGCAATCCCAACTGCAACGCTCCCCCTCGGGTGGAGAAAGGGGCGGGGCTGATGGGACGCTGGAACTGCAACGAGAGCAGAAACATCGCTTCCGAGGAACCGCTGCGGGCGACATTCACAAAGTAGGCATCCCAACCTTCCGCGGGTTTGGCCGCTTCATGTTTTTCGAGCACGATCTGACGGCCGTCAATTGATACGCCGAGCGGCTGGGCACCGCTGGGAAGATCGATCGACAGTCGCTGCCGCTCGCTGCTTCGCATGCGATACCGGCAACGATACGTCGCCGTAGGCGATTGAGGATCGCGCCCGACGACGACTTCAATCAGCCCCTTGGCGACGACTGTCTGCACCACTCCCTGGACATCGTGCTTCACGGAGGTAATTTTCAGGCCGACCAGCTGTTTGAAGTATCGGTACGCCAGGTTGGTGGCGGCTCCATTCAGCAGTTTCAATTCGCGAACGTCGATCGCCTCAAGATCGGTTCCCACGACTTCGGCTGAGACGGAAAGCGCCCGATCCTTAACGACCGCGACTTCCCCTTCGATCTGCGCGAGAGGAACAATTTCGTTTCCTTGAGAATCTTTCAACGGCAGCACGCGCACCGGGTCGAATGCGATGTTCGACGGGGCGTTCGAAGCCCCGTTCGTGGCCGCGCCTCCCTCCGCTGCCGCCCCTTCCCGCACCGGCTTCAGATCGTAACTGACCCGCAGTCGCCGCTGGCCGATTCCTTTCTGCTGCATGATCACGGTCAGGCCGACCCAACCCTCGATCGCTTCCGTGTCGCGCACCTGCTGCTTGATTGTTGCCTCGGGGCCTTCTCCTTCCGCGCGAATTTGCACGCGATCGGCCACCGCTTCCGGAACCGCCAGGCGGAACGAGTCGATTCCCGCGTGCTCCACATTGTAATCCACGATTGACGTGACCTCCGCCAGCTCTTGCGAGATGCGGATCGTGGAAGCAATTCGAGCGGTGAGACGCGTCGGCTTACGGACCACCCGGACAGGAATCTCGACAGGCCGACGCGAATACGACCAGGCGGAGACGAGCCGCGCTTGCGGCAGATCTCCGGCGCTCGGTTGGATCTCCGGATGCGCGCCGACAACTTTTTCCTGATCGGTGATCAATTCGACTCCCTGTGGGCCGTAGACCAGCGATGTTCCGGTTTCCCGCGCAACACCGGTCGGTTCGAGCAGCGGCAGCTTCTGCTCCTGCGTCCCGCCATCGCTCAACGCGCGATGTGCGGTGACGTTGACATTGACGTTCCCTTCGACTTTCTGCTCGAAGGAGATTTTCAACAGCTTCGTCTGGGGATCGACCTGATAGCCTTTCATCGATTCCGCATCGACGGAATCGATGGTCAGGTCGTCCGGAACTTTCAAGACCAAATCGAATATTCCCGCGCGTTCGATTTCATAGCTCAAATCCGCGGTGAGACGAAGTTCGTCATCGCCGAAGACGAGTTGAGTATTTTGTTCGACAACAATCCGAGGCTCGACTGGGCGGGCAGTACCTTTCAGCTCGAAAGTCGGGCTGTAAAAGCGGAAGTAGAATCCGCCTGGCTTCCGATGACCGCCGTCAACTTCGGCCTCTTCGATCCGCGTCAAACCGAGCTGTTGCTCGATGCCGAAGGTCAAACCGCGCACGGTGGAGATAATCAGCTGCCCGCTCTCGCGAACGACGTTCACCGCGTGAATGCCGTGCACGGCTCCCTGATTGTCGATCCCGGCGGCATCAAACGATGCGGCGGGGAGCGCCCCTTCCGTGTGGACTTCCAGGGTTACGTTGCCGCGCAGGGGGCTCAGCAGCTCGACCGTGACAAGTTGACGATTCGCCTCGGCCGCCGCTTTCCAACCTTTGAGTCGGACGTTTCCCGCCGAGATATCGAGAATACGATGCCCCACCGGCACCGCCAGTTGCAATTGTGACAATTCGCCGCGCAGCACTTGATAGGTGAGCGATGCGTCGGCATGCACAATGCGTTCGTCAATTGAGATTGAAAGAGTATTCGTGACGGCAGTCAGCAATTCCATTTCCGGCTTGGTGCCAGCGCGGGGATGCCAGTTCGCCGTGATCTTTTCCGTCGCTCCGAGATTCGCCTTGATACGCGTTTGGCCCGCGGCGGCTTCCACGGGGAGAGCGACAAGCCGGGGGGTCATCTCGACCGATTGATCCGCTTCGGGGATCTGCAATTCGAATGTTGTGATGCCAACCGGCGGAGTGACGAGTTCGAGCGTGCGTCCCTCGGGGGAGGTTCGCACACGGGCGAGCAACTCCAGCTTGACCTCATGCCGGCCGGGCTTCGGCAACAACAGCGCGTAAGCGCCTTTAGCGGTGGCACGGAGCAGAACCCCTTCTCCAGCGGTCAGCTTTCCGACGGCGGCTTCGCCGAACGTTAACGGCACTTCCGACCATGTCTTGCCAAGCGATTGCACGATGAAGGTGGCGTCAATCCGCGCGAGATCTTTTTCAACGCGCGCGGAGTATTGCGATTCCGCGATCACTGCGGACACGGGCGGCTTGTCGGTCGGCTTGATCGGAGCGCCCTGTTCCCAAAGCTTCAGATAATCGGCGAATGGCAGGAAGACCGTCGCCCCATGCATTTTTAACGCGCCGACCAGATTGCGATACGGCACGTAGATCAGCCGGTCCCACGCTTGATCGCCGGCGACCCTGTTCGTTTCGGTCGACGGTGTTGAAGCTCGAGCACTGGCATCTGGTTTTGTCGGTGCTTGTCCTTGGGCAGGGACGGTATTTGACCCGACAACTCCCACCAAGAGGGCGACGGCGGGAACAAAACGAAACCACTTACCGAAAGGCATCAGGATGGTCCTTGGAAAGTGTAATTGCGGTATGCCAGCCAGGGGATGTGCACGTCGGGCTTAACCACTGCTTCAACGGGACGGAGAAATCCCTTGATGTCCCGATTTTCTTCCGTCGATCGAAAACAACCATCTGTGATGGAAACCGTGTTCACGAAATAGGAAGCGGCACCGGGATGGTAAGTTCCAGTAGACTCGAATGGCTAGTGTAAATACGCAATCTGCAAAGAAAATGCCAGTGCCTTCGGGGTCGGCTGACGAAGCTTTGACGGTTTGGGCAGAAAGGGAGTTCCCGCAATTTTCCATCCGCGTGGGAATAGAACCCGCGGGGACTCAGCCACCAAGAGTGCCCGACGCGTGGCTTCAGGCAGGGGAAGAGGCGAGAGGCTGGGCCAGGAAGGCGTGCAAACAACTCCGGTCAGACCAACCAGGAAGGCAGCTTGTACAGAGTTGCAGGGAGCAAGATTTGGAATATGTCCAAGCGCGACCTTGTTATTCCTTGAAGTTGGTCGTCTCGCTGCGTATTAAGCTGCGGATACGGTTAATCGCCTCGACGGCATCTTGCGACGAGTTTTGAATCGCACCCAATTGATCGTCGATTTTGTGAGTGGCATCCGCGGTTTGCGTGGCGAGGTTCTTCACCTCCGCGGCGACAACCGCAAACCCGCGCCCCGCCGAACCGACGCGGGCCGTTTCGATGGCGGCATTCAGCGCGAGAAGCTTTGTCTGGTCGGCAATTGTGCCAATCACTCGCGAGATGCTCCCAATCTCCTCAGAAGAGTTCGCGAGTCTCGCCATGACCTGCTCGGCCTCTTGAAATTCGGCCGAAAGTTTCTCCTGTCGGGCTTCCGCATCGTGAAGTGCTTGCGTCTGTCGATTCATCAGCGCGGCTTGCTGGTTCTCGACATCGCGCAGCATCAAGGCGCGAGATTTCATCTGCTCGGTCGCATTATTGATCGTGTTCGCCGCGCCTCGAAACGATCCGAGCATCCCCGCCGGAAGTACTCGCCGGAAGAACTTATCCTGGCCGGCATGATCAAGTGCGGCGGTGGCTTCCCGAACAAATGCATCAGTCATATCAAGCAAATGATTGATGGCGTGCAGCATGTCTCCCAAGTCACCATCGACATTGATGTGCAACAGACGCGCTTCGAGATCTCCATGCGCGGCGGCGCGGCAGACCTCGGCGGCTTCACGAATCCATCGAGCTATGTTTTCCCCAGCCGTTTCACCGGAAGCGGAAGCAGCCTGCCGATTGGCCGCATGATCGGCGTCTTCGAAACTCCGTCCCTCGTTACTCACGCGAGCCTCATCATCGAAGGAGATCTCCGCCGATCCGATCGAACGGGACAGGTTGGCGACGTTGGGTGACATGCTCGATTTCTCCTCGCTCGGCCGTGCGGACTGTGTGTTGATATGCCGATGGAATCCGTCCGTTGATCCATCAGAGCGAGAATACGAATTCGTCGTAGCTGACCCCGCGGTCCTGCAGGATCGAAACGGCTTTGTTCAGCGACGCCGCACATGCTTGGCGAGGGTTGGAATATTTCTGCTCCTCGCGCAGCAACACGTCATAAAGCTGGCGGGCTTTCTCGACGGCATCGCGTCGCGGCCGGCGGCGGCTGGAATGGTAACCTACGATCTTGCGATTCTCGTCAAACGTCGGGGTTACGTGCGCGAGCACCCAATAATGGTCGCCATGCTTCGTCCGGTTGATGACATACGCGAAA
The DNA here is from genome assembly GCA_964626885.1 of uncultured Planctomycetaceae bacterium. Lineage (GTDB taxonomy): Bacteria > Planctomycetota > Planctomycetia > Planctomycetales > Planctomycetaceae > CAZVJA01. The sequence continues at coordinate 7,113 of CAZVJA010000187.1, forward strand.
ATCTCGCGTCCCGCCTGGATCGTATCCCACAGCAGTTGAAACACGCAGCGGGGCATGTCCGGGTGGCGGATCAGGTTGTGCGGCTTGCCCAGGAGCTCTTCTTCCTCGAACTGGGCGACCCGCATAAATACCTGGTTTGCGTAGGTGATGATTCCCTTCAGGTCAGTCTTGCTGACGATGATCTCGTCTTCGCCAAATGTCCGTTCGACACCGGTCAGATGCGGCCGTCGCTGTTGCATGGAATTCCCCTGGTTGATGGAACAGCACCCGAATCTTGCGCGCCGATCTGGAAAATCGCTTCCTGTTCCGGGGCACTCGTTTATTCACGAGGAGGGGATACCCGGAGCCTCTTGGTGCGTCTGCCACTGGCGGGAAAACCCACACTTAGGTGTGCCACCACCGCCGGAGATGAGGGCGCAAGCTCATCGAGCATGCTGTCTTCAGGCAGTTTCGGCAGGGAAAAATAGCCGCTTAATGGGTGAATTCACCCATTCTGTTAACACGAGGTAACGGGAATTCGTTCCCTAATCGCGGTTTTCAACGGAGACCGGGGCTCACCAAGCCCATTAACAGCGACTTTCGACAACCGAAACAGTCTTTTTCGCTGGTGAGGGTTAAGCCGACTCGGTCGAGCCAAAGACCAAGAGATTCAATCGGCCACCAAAGCGGAAACAACGTATCAGTGGTCGTTGACCAACAAGGGTGAAATCACTCATCCACTCTGGACGTCCCAATCGCCGCGTTTCTGCAGCTCGAGTTTACGCCGCCTGGGCTTGCTCGCTCTGCGATTTCCGCTCCGCCTCCGCGATCAGCACTTCGCTGACCAGCGCCGCGTAGTCGAGCGAGCCGGGGCATTGCGGCGCATAGTCGAAAATCGACTGCCCGAAGCTCGGCGCTTCCGCCAGCTTGATGTTCCGACGAATGCGGCTCTGGAAGATCTGCGCGTTCGCCCACGGTGTTCCCGAGTCGCTGCGATCGAGGAAGGCCGTCAGGTCGTCGGTGATGTCGGCCGCGAGGCGCGTGCCGGTTTCGTACAAGCAAAGAATGATTCCAGTCACCCGCAGCGACCGGTTGAGCCGCCGCGTCACGAGGGCGGTTGTCTCCAGCAATTTCGATAACCCCTGCAGCGCGAAGAAGTGCGGCTGCAGCGGAATGAAAACCTCGCGCACCGCCGTGAGCGCATTGATGGTCAAAATCCCCAACGATGGCGGGCAGTCAATAATCAAATAATCGTACGCATTCGATTGCTCGGTCTGCGCGAGCGCGTCGCGTAAGAGCAACTCCCGGCCGTTCACATCCGCCAGTTCCATCTCGGCCGCCGCGAGGTCGAGGTTCGACGGCACAACCCACAAATTGTCCCCCACGAGTCGGCGGGCCTGCGAGAGTTCTTTTGTTCCCGCAAACACCTGATAAATCGTCGGCGTCTCGCCGTAAGCTTCGATTCCAAAGTGCAGCGACGCATGTCCTTGCGGATCGAGGTCGACGAGGCAGACGCGCCGGCCGGCCCTTGCCAGTCCCGCTGCCAGGTTGACACTGGTCGTCGTTTTGCCGACGCCCCCTTTTTGGTTCATCACGGCGATGCTGCGCATGGGAATTCCTTTTCCGGGCCACGGGAAAAACCCGCCGGCCGCGAGCGCTCTAGTGGAAACACGATTGGATGGATCGGGAGATGCGAGAGAGGGAGCGGGAGTATAACAGCTGCACGAAAACAGGGATAGGGGGGTTTGTCATTGACAATCCGCGGCATTTGGGAAAACCTGAAAAGCCCGAAGCACGAATGTCGAAAGAAACACCCGGCTCGAATTCCCAAGAGAACGAGATCGCACCCGTCCGAGATAACACGTTTATTTTTATGGCGTTGCGTGCCGAGAACAAACCGCGGACGCCCGACTGTTCCACTGTCCCCCGAAGCAGCTATCAGGGCTTCGTGCTTTCACTCCAGCGGATTGAACACCAGCCCGGTCAGCAGCTTGGGATAGAAGAAGGTGCTCTTGGCCGGCATCTTCTCGAACTTTGACGCGATCTCTTCCACATCGCTGATCTGCGCCGGCGGCACAAGACACGCCAAGCCGCAGCTTTTTTCGTGCTGCGCTTCGATCACTTCGTCGAGCAGATGCACGTAGCGGAGCTGCATGTCGGCATTCGGGTAATGATGTTTTAACGCGTGTTCCAGGATCAGATTCCGCAGCAGGCTGACACCAAGCTGCCGCCACGCATCGCTCTGGTCCGGCGCGAGCTTCCGCATGATCGTCCAGTCGCGAACGCGTCCGAACAGCCATTTCCCGTCCAGCGACGTACCGAACCCGAAGGCATTCTGCCCCCCGTCGAGCTCGATCATCTCCCAGGTCCGCTGGGCCCCCTCTGCTCCTTCGCCCGTCTCCTCCAGGTCCATGTGTTCCGAGAGCGCGGCCTTCACATCCTCTGAGGTCAGCTCCGGCAATCCGGAGACAAGCCGATGGGTCGGCAAGATCGCCAGTCCGGGATCGCTCATCCCGACGAACATCATCAGCACGAAGTTCGACGCATCCTCCTCTCCGCTCCAGCGCCCCTCCGACTTCAGCCAGTTCCGATAGTTGAGCGATGTCTCGTAACGGTGATGCCCGTCAGCGATGAAGATCGGCTTGTCGCGCAGCAGGCTCCGCGCGGCATTGATCGCCGCAGGATCGGTCACCGGCCAGAGACGATGCAGCACTCCCAGATGGTCGGTCGCTTCCAGCGGCGTGACACCGACGATCGCCTTCTCCAGCGGCTCCTGTACGGTGTTGTCGGAATCGGGAAACAACCCGAACACCGGCGACAGATTCATCCGGCACGCTTTTGTCAGCATCAATCGGTCCGCCTTCGGCCCCGACATCGTCTGCTCGTGCGGATAGATCTTCCCCTTGCCGAATTCTTCCAGCCGCACGCGCCCCAGGAACCCGCGGCGAACGTACCGCTTTCCTTCCCAATCAAACTCCTGATGGTAGACGTAGAAGGCGTCTTCTCCCTCCTGCATCAGGATTCCCTCGGACTGCCAGTGCCGCAGGAAGTTCGCGGCGCGGGTGTAGCGTGCATCGGGGGTCGAGTCCCCCGGTTCCTCGCGGTTAAGATCGAGCCGGATCACGTTGCAGGGATGCTGTTGATACAATTCCAGCTGCATCTGCGGCCCGATGACGTCATACGGGGGGGCGACGACGTCGGACAAACTTCCGACCTGCGCCAAGTCATACCGCCAGCCACGAAAAGGTTGCACATCTGCCATCGCGGGATTTCCGTCTGTGAACGAGGGATCAGGTAATACAGAGTCAGGAATTAGAGCGTTTTTCGTTTTGATGTGCCCCGGTGAATTGTCCGGTACCGTGTGACAGCAATTGGAAAAACGCTATAGGGATGAGAATTTCGAATCTTTCTCCCGTGGGAACCTCCGGCGCCCGACGATAGCGAATCCGCGTGCGATTTTCGAGCAAGGGGGAGGGATCAGGGAAGCAGGGTGCGAGGGTTCGAGGCCTCGACCGGCTTCAGGGAATCGGGCTTCGGGCTTCAGGCATTGCGAATTTCGGATTGCGGATTGCTGACCCAGGACTCGGGACTCTTTTTCTTTCCGTTCTCTGTTCTCCTCTTTCCATCTTCCTCCTCCGTCATCCGTTGTCTGTCTTCTCATTGGCCGCTGATCCGACGACAAGTCGTCGGCTTGGCAAGAGTCCGATTCCCTCC
>CAZVJA010000188.1:0-10788 GCA_964626885.1 uncultured Planctomycetaceae bacterium
CTCCTGTTGAGCGGTGTGACGGCGGCGTACGTGTACTCGGCGGTCTCGGTCTTTCGCGGGAGTGGACACCTCTACTTTGAAGTCGGCTGTGTGGTGCTGGTGCTGGTGACGCTGGGACGTTGGTTTGAGGCGACCGGTCGACTTCGTTCAACCGCGGCGCTCGATGCGCTTGAAAAACTGCTGCCGGCGACCGTGCGTCTCATTCGCGACGGTGTGGAACAACTTCTGCCGAGCACCGAGATTCGCGTTGGCGACCGGCTGCGGGTGCTGCCGGGAGAGCGGATTCCAACGGATGGATTCATCGCGGCCGGATCGGCGGAGGTCGATCAGCAGGTGCTGACCGGCGAGAGCTGGCCGGTGCTGAAGCAACCGGGAGATGAACTCTTCGGAGGAACGCTCAATCTCGACGGTCAGTTGGAAATGGAATCTTCGGCGGTCCCCGGCGAAGGAACGTTTCGCCGGTTGATTGAAGCGATCGCGCGGGCTCGCGCGGTGAAGGGACGCTATGAACGTCTGGCCGACCGTGTCGCGACCTGGTTTCTTCCCTCGATCACGGTCGTTACGATCGCGACGTTCGCTTATCACTCTGCGCATTCCGGTTGGGAAGCGGGAATTTTGCACGGACTTGCGGTTGTCCTGATTGCCTGTCCCTGTGCATTGGGGCTCGCAACACCAATGGCGATTTGGACCGCGCTCGGCCGAGCCGCGCAGGAGCAGGTGCTGTTTCAAAGCGGCGAGGCGCTGGAACGGCTGGCACGCGTGCAGGCGATCTGCTTCGATAAGACCGGCACGCTGACCACGGGGGCTCCCGCACTGGTAGATTTCTGTATGGACGACGAACGAACGCGCGATAAGGTGCTGGAATACGCGGTGCTGGCAGCGTCAGCTTCGACGCATCCGCTCTCGAACACGATTCGCGGGTACGCCCGTGCGCAATGGCACGGTTCGAAAGTCGAATCTGGCGAGCGTGACCGACCGATGATCGCAGCCGCAGCAGCCGGACGCTCCCTCCCGGGGCAGGGAGTGGTCGTCGACGCCGTTGGGGATCGGCCAGCGATTTTTCTGGGCAGCCGGAGGTTTCTCAAGGGTGCTGGGCTGAATTTCGACGGCACATTCGAGGCTCAATACAATAAAGCGGCTGCAAGTGGCAACCCGGTTGTGCTTGTCGGATGGGACGGTCGCATCCGGGGCATCTTCACCTTTCAGGAGCAACTGCGCCCGGAGGCCCCCGACGCGATTCAGCAATGCCGCGCGCTCGGACTGCACGCGCTGGTCCTTACGGGCGATCACTCCCGCCGGGCACAAGAGATTGCCCAATTGCTCGGGGTTCCTGTTGAAGCGGAACTGCTGCCGGTCGGCAAAGTCGAACGCGTGCGTGCGGCACGCGCCGTTTGGGGACCGGTGGCAATGGTCGGGGACGGCATCAACGACGCGCCGGCTCTCGTCACCAGCGACGTCGGAATCGCGCTCGGATGCGGGACCGACGTCACGCGCGATTCGGCCACAGTTTGTCTTCTCGGCAACGACCTGTTGCGGCTTCCGTGGGGCATTCGACTCGCGCGGCAGGGTGTCCGCACAATTCGCATCAACCTCTTTTGGGCATTCAGTTACAATATTATCGGTGTTGCGCTCGCGGCTGCCGGTTTGTTGAATCCTGCATTCGCGGCTCTCTTCATGGTCGGCAGCAGTTTGCTTGTCGTCTCGAACTCGCTCCGTTTGGGACGTTTCGAATCGCAATCCTCGGAATGGATGGCAGTGAATCAGACCCTTGCGGCTTCGTCCGAAAAATCGGCGATGCAGCCTCGCATCGCGCGAAGTGTTGACGAACAACCGGCGGTGCAATCGACCACGCGCCCCCCTCTGGAGGTGCGCGGATGATCGAATGGCCATTGATTCTACTGGGCGGCCTGCTTGGGTCGTCGCACTGCCTGGGGATGTGCGGACCGTTTGCAGTAATGATCGGAGCCGGTGCACGCGGCTGGAAAGAGGGTTTCGTTCGCCAGCTCATCTACAGCGTCGGCCGGATTTGCACCTATGCGTTTGGCGGGGCCGTTGCGGGGTTTCTCGGACTGCGGCTCTCGCGACAGTTCGGCAGCCTCGGCGGCGCGCAGGGCATGCTCTCGATTCTGGCGGGGGTGCTGCTGGTAATTCAAGGCATTCTCGCGGCCGGGTGGTTCCGTTCTGGAGGCATGGGCGGGAGTGGTGGTGGAGTTTGCGGGTCGGCGAAATTGTTTGCGACATTTCTGCGACACCCGCGCGGCTATCACGTTTTTCTAGCCGGTATTCTCACCGGATTTCTCCCCTGCGGGCTTGTCTATGCGTACTTGTCGCTCGCGGCGGCGACCGGAGATATCTGGCGAGGGCTGGCGGTGATGGCGGTCTTCGGAGCGGGAACGGTCCCGGTGATGGCGCTGACCGGAACCGGCGCGCGGCTGATGAATCTGGCGTTTCGTCGCAGAATGTTCCAGATTGCGGCCGCTTGCGTCATCTTCACCGGGCTGATCACCGTCGCACGCGGGGCGTGGTTCGTGGGATCAGCCGGCTCCAGCGAAGAGGAGATTCGGTGTCCCGCTTGCCTGGAGGCGGCCCAGAACCGTCATAACGACTCAACCATCCCCTGACGAACCGCGAAGCCTTTCACTGCGACGACCGCGGTTTGGCCATGATTTGCACGGACTATGTCAAAGACAATTTTGAACTTCTGGCTCGACGTCTGCCTGCTCGTTGTGTTTATTGCGTTGAGCACCGTCACGGCCATTTTGCAGTTCGTCTTTCCTTCGCCGCTTGCCGCGGAGGGTTGGACTCTCTGGGGCTGGGATTACGTCGATTGGCACGACTTGCAGTTTGGCATTATCTGCATGCTGGCGGCTTGTGTCCTGTTGCACGTGATGCTGCATTGGCCGTGGGTCTGCGGTGTCGTCGCTACGCGAATCCTGCACACCAAGAATCAGACAGATGACGGCATCCGCACCATCTGGGGCGTGGCGACGCTGATCGTGCTGTTCCACATTATCGCGATCGTTGTCGCGGCCGCGCTCTTCACGGTCGAGTCGCCTCGTTGAGGCCGGTCGTATGGAACGATAATTCGCCACGAGAAACGCGAACTGTCAGGCGGGGGCTGATGATCAGTCGCGGTGCGACAACTCGCGTACCGGCGCCTCGGTCCGCTGGGCCCCGAGATATTTGCCGAATCCGCCGAATTTTCCGCGATGCAACAGGATCAGATAACACGGCACGAAAATCGGGCGGACGACGAAGGTGTCGAGCAATACTCCGAACGCGAGTGCGAACCCGAGTTGCTGCATACCGGCGAGCGAGCCGAACATGAGAGAGGAAAATGTTCCCGCCATGATGATACCGCAACTGGAGATGATGCTCCCTGTCTTCAACAAGGCTTCGATGACCCCTTGCACCGGGCCGTGAATCTTCTGCTCTTCCTCGATGCGGGTGATAAGGAAGATGTTGTAATCCTGCCCGACGGCAATGAGGATCGTGAACAGGAACATCCGCACCTTCCAGTCAAGTCCGGCGAATGCGGTCAGATCATGCGTCGAGAAGAACTCAACGGCCCCGAACAACACGAACGCGAGCCCGAGCGTTACCAAATAGCCAAAGAAGACCGTGAAAATCAGATAGGCCGACGTCGCCACCTTCCGCAGCAGTAACACCAGAATCAGGAATACGACCCCCGGCACAAGGATGTCGATCGTCACCTGGTCGGCGCTCGTGATGGTCTTCAGGTCGCGGATGCTTGCTGTCGAGCCAAGAAAATAGAGTTCGCAGTCTTTCAACTCCGCGGGGAGCTTCGATCGGATGGCATCATGAAACGTGTCGAACCGTTCCATGCTGTTGCGCGAGAATGGATCATCGCGAAAGATCACATCCATGCGGGTCACGTGTCCGGTGAAATCTCCTTGATCGCTGACGTAATGGGATTGGCTTTTTCTTTTCGCAACGCCGCGGGCGATGACGTTTAATCCCTCTTGTATTGTCGGGTTCAATCCCAGCGGCTCCGCGACAAAACGAATGTCCGCGATATCGAGGACTTCTTTATCGCTGTAAAGCCCCTCGGCCATGATGCGGAGTTGCTCCCAAGCGTCGACCTCATGGAAATCGACTTTGTCGTTCTTCAGCAGAACAGTCAACGGCCCGGTGATGCCGGCTGGGAAGTGCTTCTGGATCGCATCGGCACCGGTGACGCTCGGTTGATTGTCGGGAAGTTCCGAGAGCAGGCCGTAGCTCAAATGATTCTGATATTTCAGACTGACGAGCGCGAAGGGCAGCATCAGGCCGAAGCAGGCCAGCCAGATTTTTCCAGGCCGAGCAAGAATGGCGTCGCCGATTTTCCGCCAGGCCGACGAGAACCACTCGGTTTCCATCAGGCGTGCCATCATGCTGGTGGGAGAGATCCAGCCTTGCGTGGAGGCGATGCGTTCGGACGGCATGCGTGGCCAAAAGGCCCACCGTCCCGCCAGGCAGAGCATCGCCGGTGCAAACGTCAGCGCTGCCAGCAGCACGACCATCAGGCTCAGCGACATCGCAATCCCCGCCTGCTGGAACTTGCCGAACTGCGCGAAGATCATCATCCCAATGCCGAACATCACGGTGCCGGCGCTGGCGGTGACGGCATGCCCCACCTTCCCCACCGCCGTCGAGATCGCTTCATCGAATGTGGCTCCCGCATCAAGCTCTTCCTTGTAGCGGGCCATGAGGAAAATGCAGAAATCGACACCCGCCCCATACAGCACGACGGTGACGTAAACTTCGATTCCATTGAACAACTGCAGAAATCCGAGATCCGCCAGCACCGACAATGAACGAATCGCGATACTCACAGCGACAAAGACGGTCATCAGCGGAATGAGCGCCAGCATGGGCGCCCGATAGATCAGCAGCAATAGGATGACCACCAGAATGACCGTCATATTTTCCGTCGCCTTGGCGCTATCCCGAGCCGCCTCGCGCATGTCGCGTCCCACGGTCGCAGTTCCGCTGAGCTTCAGGTCGAGCCCGGCCGGCATGGCGCTGACCGTTCCCTCTTTGCCTGCGTCCGTCCCAATCTCACCGCGCGGGCCGGTGGTCAGATCGTGCAGCAGCTTCTCGATCGCGGAGATCACCGGCTGGTTGCGTAATTCCATGAACTCGGTCGTTAATTCGACAATTACCAACGATGCCTGGTTGTCCTCGCTGGTCAGCAGCTTGCCGAATGCTTTATCGCTGAACGTCCGAACTTGCGAGACGATCTGCTCGCCATCGGGGGGAACCTGTGGAGTGTTTCCCTTCTCCTCCGCCGAAGGCTTGTCACCCGATGCCACGGTTGATTCCTGGGCATTCTTTTTCCCGGCGGTTGTTTCCGCGGCGTTGCCATGCGGCTTTTCCGTGGGCGAGCCAGCGGATTGATTGTCAGCCGGTTGTTTGCTGTCAGCGGACTCTTGACCGTTGGCGGCTTCGTCGTCCGATTTAGGAATGATCCCGGCGATTTTTTCCAACTGGGGCTTGAGAACTCCGTCAATGAACTGGAAGTCTTCCTCGTATAGCCCTTCCTCGCGGCTTTCCCGCCGCACGACGATGACAATCGTGCTTCCCAGGAGGTCGTTCGAGAAGGATTTCTTGAAGAGTTCCTCGGCCTGGCGGCTGGGGACGTTGTCCGGCAAATAACGGAATTCCCCGTCCTGGACGACATCCTCCCACTTTCGGGCGCTCGCGGCGAGGACAACGAGAACCAGTACCCAGGCGGCTAGGACAGCAGGCCAGGCTCGTGAAACCAAGTTGCCGATTCTCTGAAACATTCAGCCGATGACCCGCAAGCCGAGACTAGCATGGGCACTCAAACGCGAGAATCCGCGAGGAATCGCGCCCGCCGGCATCAAAACCGGGTCGTGCTCGGAAGACTTTACGCTCATAAGGCTACAAGCCCCCTGCCGGTGCGTCAATGAACCCCCAGGCTTATCCCCGTAAACCATAGTTGGCATTCGCTTTACGGTGAGGCTGCCAAGCGGTTTCTCCCGCTCGGCCTGCTGCTGTCGTGGCGTCGAAACCGTGGTGCAGAATGTACTCCAGATAGCTCGCCGCTTGCTGGTCTCATAGGAAACGCGAGATCTCAGTTCGGCAATTCCCGCCAGGCACGCGCGACGTACCTTGGCAGGTCGGAAGCGATCAAGCCGGGCTCCGAGAGTTCCGCCGCCGCCAGGTCGCCCGCGAGTCCATGCAGGTGAGCTCCCAGTTGAGCGGCGTCGAAGGCTGACATTCCTTGGGCCAGGAGAGAAGCGATCAATCCCGTGAGTACGTCTCCTGTACCTCCGGTGGCCATTCCACCGTTGCCGGTCACATTGACTGCCAGCCGCTGCCCATCAGTGATAATCGTCCCCTTCCCCTTGAGGACCAGTATCGCACCAGATTGTCTTGCGAAGTTCGCTGCCTGTTCTTCACGATCCGACTGAACGAATTCGGTGGTGGCACCCAGCAGGCGCGCGAACTCACCGGGATGAGGCGTTACGACGCGCGCCGGACTCCCCGATTTTCTCTTGCCGCGTGATTTAAACACGAACGCTTCCGCGGCCAATCCGTTCAGGGCGTCGGCGTCGAAGACTCCCGGAATGTCTGCATCGTTGTACAGCCACTCGACGAGTTGCGATAACCCCTTCGATTGCCCCAAACCAGGGCCGACCGCGAAGACCGTGCTGCGTTCAAGCTCATCGACGAGTGCCTGCCGAGCCGTCGATGAAATGCGCCCCCGCCGATCTTCCGGCAGTGGAATCGTTAAATACGATGGTTCGATCGCTGCAACAATTGGCTGGATTTCCCGGGGAACGGCCAGCGAGACCAATCCTGCCCCGCCGCGGAGCGCTCCGAGCCCCGCGAGAGCAGACGCTCCGCTCATCCCGCGACTACCGGCGATGATGAGCACTCGCCCGAACGTTCCCTTATGGGCATCCTCGGGGCGCGGCGGATGTTGTGGAAGCCGCGTGATGAATTCTATTCCACCGCTCATTCCCATCGATGCTCCGTTTGTAATGCCCGCGATCAAATTTCTTATGATTCGACATAGCGGACGCGGCCGCGGAGGTAAATATCGTCCCCGACCAATTCAACGACCTTCCGAGGGATCGTTGCGGCTTTCGACATCTCGGCCAATCCGAGCCCCTCGATGGGGGAAACCGCGTCCACACCACCGATGAGTTTGGGCGACAGAAACACGTGAACCTCGTCGATCAATCGCTCGTCGAACAATGAACCAAGTAATCGTCCCCCTCCTTCGACCAGCACATTCGTCATTCCTCGGCGACCAAGTTCCCGGAGCAGTTGTTGCAGGTCGATCTGAAGTTGTTCCTTGAAAGCCGCGCGTCGGGTCGCGACGGTGAGCGCCTCCACCCCGCGATTGCGCAAGATTTGACATTGTTCCTGTGGTGCGTTTTCCGCAACAGCGACAATTAGCGGTGTCTGATCGGCAGTCGCCACAAGCTGCGAGTTCGCGGAGAGGGTTGCCTGCGTATCGACGACGACGCGGGTCGCGATGCGCTGGCCGGGCGGGCGGGCCGTGAGCAAGGGGTCATCTCGGCGTGCGGTTCCCGATCCGATGAGGATAGCGTCCATCCATCCTCGAAGTTGATGCACCCGTTCTCGAGCCGGTTCCCCGGAGATCCACCGCGAAATGCCGGTCTTCGACGTGATCTTTCCATCAAGCGTCATGGCCCACTTGGCATGCACCCATGGTCGGCTGCGCGTCACACGTGTTACGAAAGGGGCAGTCAATTCCTCAGCTTCGTCCGAGAGCAATCCAACATCGACGGTGATCCCCGCGTTCCGCAGAATGTCGAGTCCACGGCCAGCGGCATGCGGAGAAGGATCGACCATCGCGACGACCACGTGTCGAATCCCCGCATCGATAATTGCTTGCGTGCACGGCCCGGTTTTCCCGTGATGGCAACACGGTTCGAGCGTGACATACATCGTCCGGCCCGCTGTACTCGAACCGGCAGCGTAGAGCGCCTCGACTTCCGCATGTGCACCGCCGAACCGCTGATGCCATCCCTCTCCGATGAGCCGGAGATTCTCATCAACAATTACTGCTCCCACCTGCGGATTCGGCTCGACGAACCCCTGTCCGCGCGCTGCAAGTTCGATTGCCCGCCGCATCACCGCGCGAGGGTCGGTGAACTGCTCCGGCATGCGCGCTCACTCCTGACCAGGCAGCCAAAGCTTCTTTTCGGACCCTCTGCCCGACGATGCTTCCGGCGTCCAGACTCCTGAAGCGGTGGTCGAACCGTACCCGACCTCGGCCGCAACCCCGGCTTCCAGGGGTGGTTTGATTCCGGCCGCGCTCAACATCGACGTGAGGTGCTCCGCGAGACGCGGCAGCTTCGGAACGTAGTACTCCCAAAGATGCCTCAAGAGGGCCGCCAGTCCCGGATCATCGGGATCTTCCGTGCGGATCGACAGCTCGCGCATGGTCCACTCGAACTTCGCCTCGAACAGACTGTCACGATCGGCCGTTTCTTCAATCGCTTCATACCCCTTGGAGATCCAAGAGAAAGCCTCGTCGTATCGTCCCTGTGCACGGCACAATTCCGCGAGCGTCCAATAGGCACGCGGAAGATTGATCTTTTCTTTGCAAGCCGGACGCGAGAGCGCTTCGTTCAACACGTCGTGCAAAAAGACTGGATGATGGATTAACAGCGCCCGGTTCAAGACAACGTTCATTTGTGCATCGCTCAAGGGTTTCAGCGGCAAACGCTGCAACTGCATTGGCGAGAAAGAATTGAGCGGCAGATCGGCTTTGACTTCGATCGGGCGCGGCGGATCGAGCTTCAACCGCTCGCACATCCCCTTGAAATCAAGCGAGAAGCCTCCCGTCGCACCGTATGCATCCAGCACGTACAACGCTGCCGTCAATAGAAGCTTGTACTCGGGATCGGCGGCGGCTTCGAGGGGCGTCTTGCCGTGCAGTCCGCCAAGAGAAGATGTCAGCCATGTTTCATTGATAAACTGATCCCATTTCCGCCCTTCCAAAGAACGGCGCACGCGCACGGGCGTTTGATGAGGAATGTGCCACCGGCGCTCCAAGGGGAGAAATTCACGCGGCGTCCAGTGCCCCGGCAACACATATTCTTCCTCGCCGGAGGGTACAAGCTCGACCTCATCACCTGCTACGGATTCGAACAATTGCTGCCCTGCTTCCGTCTCGGCGATTTCGAACCGCGTCAGGACGGCGCGGGCGTCGGTCTCGGTCTCGGGGTCAGCGTCAAAGAGGACGACTTGCGCCAAAACGGAGGCTAATTCATCGGGACGGGTTGAATTCGGGATCGGCTCCTGGCTGAGTTCCTTGTCGATGACGTCGAACAGTCCGACAGGCTGCATTCCCAGGCCGAGCATGTTTTCGAATTCTTCGGGAGAAAGCTCCTGCCGAGGCATGCGGGCTTCTGCATCAAGCTTCGTCAGCAGTCGGGAGACCGATTTCACTTTGTATTCGACCGGCAGCGTGGCGACACGATCGGTGGTCTGTGACAGGTCGAGAACCTGCGCGACGGTTTCGCATTCGACCGCGGTTTCAAAATCCTGATGCAGCTTTGCAGCGCGGTGCAGTGCATCGGCCGAGCCGATCTGGTCGCCGTCCCAGGCGCGGCACAGACCGATATTCTGCCACAAGGCAGCGCTCTCGGCGTCCTCCTCGGCGATTCGGGCGAACATTCGTGAAGCGGGGCCCCAGCAGCCGACCATGCAGAGCGCTGCCCCCTTGGCAAATTCTTTGTTTCGCTCGTCTGTTCCCTTGTATTCGGCGAGGTGGTGCACGCTCCGCAGCGGGTAGGGAATGCTCCGATCGCCGTCGAATTGTAAAAGCCGCACGAACACGTCCTGCCGGTTCTTCTCCGAGGCGAAACGCATCGCCAGCGCCAAATGCTGCCGTGCCGCCATATAGCGCCGTGTCGCCAACATATACTGCGAGACGCTGATCGCGATCCCACCGACGAGATCAGGGAAGGATGCAGCGCATTTTTGAAATGCTCGATGCACGACAGGCCGCGAAGACTCGTAACCATCAGTTGCCAAAGATGTGAGCGCGTACAGCGCGAGTACGAGGTCGTTCTGCGGATGTGCCTGCATGGCGGGCTGCAACACTTGCTTCGCTTCCGCATGCCGCCCGTCATCCAGCAGAATTAGCGCACGCGTCGTCGCAATCCAGGCATTATCGAAATGCGTCTCCGCCAACTTCTCCAGCTGTTGCAGCGCCGTTCTCGATTGGTCGCTGTCACGCAGTTTCTGTATTTTCTCCATCTCGCCGACGATATCGTGGCAACAGAATTTCAACTTCTTGCCGCTGCCGCAGGGACAGGAGCTATACACGTCAACAGACATCACAGGTATCCTCGCAGCCCAGAATACAAAGGGCCGTACAACTCAGATTTGATCGGGACGGACAATACACGACAGCGCCGAAAAACTGCGGGTCGTTGTCCCGATTCAGCAAACGAATCGGGACGTAGCGCTCGCCAAAATGGTAACAGAATCCGGTGCGGATTCACACCAGCGCCTCTCAGGGACGGGATCAGGTTCCGACTCGCCGAAGAATCGACCGATCTCGTCACACAGTCCCGAGTTGTGTATCGGAGTCGGAAAGCGAATAGGCGTGTCGGTGCGTAATGAGCCGCTCCAGCGAGGGTTTGGGAGACCCATCGGATCGCAGAAGGCCAGAATTCGGAAAATAATGCCGCTCCGCGTCGCTGAAGTTGGACCAGAACAACCCCACCACCGATTGCTTCGCCAGGAACAGGGGCAAAGGCAAGTCGATCC
>CAZVJA010000189.1:0-10686 GCA_964626885.1 uncultured Planctomycetaceae bacterium
GAACCCAAAGGTCTGCAAAGTGCGCACGAAACACGCAAAGTTAATTCGCAAGGATTCATAACAGTGAAGGATGTTTAGCGGCGTGCGAGTTTCGCGCTATCCCATCAATTCCGGCAGTGGCCGGTGTTCGCCGACGAGGTATTGCGGCCGACCGGAGAGGTCGGTGAGATGCGTCGTGGCGACGTCGATACCGAGCCGATCGTAGAACGTCGCGAAGACGTCGCGGAAGTGAATCGGGCGCGAAAGGGGCTCTTCGCCCCAGCGGGAGGTGGAACCGATTACCTGGCCGGTGCGTAACCCGCCCCCTGCAACCAGGGCGGAGCAGACCTTGGGCCAATGATCGCGCCCCGCGTTGGCATTGATCTTCGGCGTGCGGCCGAACTCACCCCAGACGACGATCGCCACGTCGTCGAGCATCGCGCGCTCGTCGAGATCGCGGATCAGCGCCGAAAGTCCGACGTCGAAGAGCGGCAACGCGCCGCGCGCTTCGTTGAACAGATCCTTATGCCAGTCCCAGTTGTAGTCTCCTTGCAGCATTCGGCCGAACGGCCAGCGGCAGAAGGAGAGCGTGACGCACCGCGCCCCGGCTTCAATCACCCGGCGGGCTAGCAGGAACTGGTCGAGGTGTGTCTTCCCTTGGCGCTCGTTGGGATAATGCTGGTCGAGCCCGTAACGTCGGCGAAGAGCCGGGTCTTCCTTGCTCAAGTCGAGCGCTTCGGCGAAGCGGGACGAGGTCATCATCTCGAACGCCTGCTTGTGAAATTCGTCGAGCCCGTCCGCAGTCGCGTCGGCGTCGGCCGCGCGTCGAAACTGGTCGAAGCTGGCGAGCATGGCCCGGCGGTCGGCCAAGCGGTTCAGGCTGATGCCGTTGAGCGTGATGTTCCGGCGATCAACTGCCTGAGCCTCGAAGCCGCCGTGGGCCGGCCCAAGATAGCCGGGCTGCACCGGCGGCGTGCGCAGGATGAACCGGGCGTCGGGATCAATCGGCGAGAGATCGACAGCCGGGGGGACACCCGCCACGCGCGGGCCGAGCGTCCGAGAGAGGATCGCGCCGAGCGACGGCCAATCTCCCGCGGGATAGCCCGGTATGACGGCTGAGGACTCCATGGGCGGATGCGATTCCCAGCCGGTCGTGCACCAGTGCGTGTTGTGATCTTCCTGAAAGCCGACGAGCGAGCGGATGATCGTGTATTTGTCGGCGAGTTTAGACAGGCGCGGGAGCAGTTCGCAGATATCGAGCCCCGGGACGTTTGTGGCGATCGGCTGGAACTCGCCGCGAACTTCTGCGGGGGCGTCCGGCTTGAGATCGAACGTATCGAGGTGCGTCGGCCCACCCGGCAAGAGCACCATGATGATGCCCTTGATTGGCTTGCGATCGGGGTTTTGAGAGGCCGCACGAAGAATTTGCGGGAGCGCAAGACCGCCGAGGGCGAGGCCGCCGATCTGGAGCCACGCGCGGCGCGAGATTCCGTCGCAATATCGGGAGTGCGGGCCGAGAATTGTCAGCATGGCCGAGGCCTCCGGCTGCTGAAGGACGCATCAGACGACGTCAATGTATCCCGTCGACACCCGCTCCGCAAGGTGTTTCACATTCGCGGAGCCACCAGCCAAGCGCTGTGTCACACCGCGTACTTCTTCACCACGTCCTCGAGCACCTCGATCCCCAAGCCCGGTTTTTGGGGAACAATGACGCTGCCTTTTTCAAATGCAACCGGCTCACGGACGATCTCGGTCCGCCAGGGATTCTCTGACTGGTCGAGCTCGAGCAACGGCGAATCGGTGGGAAAACCCCAGTGCGGATCGGGGAGAAGTGAAAGCAGATGCGTTGTTGCGGCGATCAGGATCGCTCCTCCCCAGCAGTGCGGCAGGCAACGGATGCCTGAGAGAGCCGCCAGTTCCGCGATGAACAAGACCTCGCCGATGCCGCCGCAAAGACTGACGTCGGGTTGGATGATGTCCATCACGCGGCGGTCGATGAGTTGTTTCGCATTCGCGCGGGAATCGACTGCTTCTCCGGCGGAGAGAGAGAGGGGAAGCTTTTGACGCAGTTCTTCGTAGCCGGCGTAGTTCGGCGACTGCGGCAGCGGCTCCTCGAAGAACTCGAAGCCGAGCTTGTGCAGTTCCGCTCCCATTTGCAGTGCCGTCGCCAGCGTGTAGGCCGCATTGCCGTCGGCCATCAGCTTGATGTCCGGTCCGACGGCATCGCGAACCGCCGATGCGACGAGGGCCTCGCGCGCGACGGTATACCTTCCGAGCCGCATCTTGAGCGCGGTGTATCCCTGCTGGACCAGCGCGCGGGCTTCTTTGACGTAGTGTTCTTCCGGCTTGAGACCTTCGAGATAATTCATGGCGGACGCGTATGCCGGAACGCGGTCGCGCAAACGTCCACCGAAGAGTTCCGCCACACTCAGGTTGAGCGCCTTGCCGCGAATGTCGAGCAGGGCGGTATCGAGCGCACCGACGGCGAGCGCATTTCCGAAGTTTGAGCCCCACATGGTCCGCCAAAGCCGGCGATGGTCGAGCGGGTTTTGCCCGATGAGTTGCGGAGCGAGTTGACCGTCGATCGTTCCACGGGCACCGCTGATGGGGGAAGTCTCTCCCCAGCCGATGAGTCCGGCGTCGGTTTCGATCTTCACCAGCAATGCGGTGCGTGTTTTATCGAGCGGAACGGAAACCGAGACGCCGAACGGCTGCTTGAGCTTGTGCTCTAGCAGAAATGTTTTGACAGCGGTGATCTTGAGTTTCGGTGCGCCCGTGCGATCAGGCGAATTGTCAGCGAAGGCGGCTGAGGCGCGCGAGAGGAGACCTCCCGCAGCCAACATCGCTCCTGATTGCAAGAGTCGGCGACGGTCGGTTTTGAAATCGGTTGGTTTCTGGTTGGGAGTTCGCATTATAGACCCTGCACAAGGGATTCATCTCGCGAATGGTATTCTACGCCCATCGCGTTTCGCATGCATTCGTTATTTCGCTTCCTGTCGCAAGCACCAGCGGATCGCGTTGATCATCAACTTCCGATACATCGGGTGTGACAGCGATTCGCGCGTGTGGCCGTTCGCGAGATGGCAGAGTCGGCCTTTACCCGGCTCGTAAGCCCAGCCCGCCGCGGCCGAGACTTTCCCGTCATCGGAACGATTGCGGAGCAGCAGATGCACTTTTTCGGCATTGTACGGAGGAGTATGTTGTTCGTCGGCGACAAAGAAGCTTTCGATCCCACGTGTGATGGGGTGGTTCGGATCGACGACTTCCACCCGAAAACGTTCCAGTGGTCCATGCCCGATGTACCTTCCGCCGACGAGCTTGAGGTACGGCCCTTCGTCGGGATAGAGTCCCATCGAATTGTGCAGGTTGAGGAACGCACCGCCGTCGTTGACGTACTGTTCAACGGCCTGCTGCTGCTCGGGAGTCATCCAGACATAGTGCGTCGATGGGTCATCGGTCGGCCGTTGCAGTCCGTCGCGCAAAATTACGAGCAGCTTGACCTTCGACAGGTTCTCGGCGTTGAGGGCGCGAACATCAACCGTGAAATGCCGAAAGACATCTGCTTCCGCGAATACCGAATCCAGACCTTCGACGATGTGCGCCGGCTCGTGCGGTAGATCGCCAACCAGCACCAGTGCGTGCGGCTTTGGGTCGTCTCGGTTCGGCGCGTGGCCATAATATGGTGCCGCGGGAACGGTCAGTTCCCGATAGACGTAGGACAAATCGTCCGGTGTGGGAGTATCGTAAGGCATCCAGACCAGATCTCTCGCAGGAATGCGAACCTGGTTCTTGAGGACCGATTCGTCCCGTCCCATGGAGACGGCGTACGCGACCTGCTGCCGCAATTCCGAAAGAAAGCGGCTCTGCCGAGTAATGATTTCCGGTCCTCCCCATGATCCGAATCCGGGCACAACACTCGTTGGCTTCAACCGTTCGAGCCGGCGGAGTGCGGTTATCCACGAGTCGGTATTGGTTTTATCAAGCAAGGTACGCGGACCGTGATAAATCAGCGGTCCGGCGAACAGGACGCCCGATTTCGGAAGGTGGACGGCCAGGCCTCCGCTAAGGAATACGTCATCTAATGGAATGAGAAGGAGTTTGGACGGGTCGATGCCGGGGAGTCCGGCCAACGAGATGGCATGAATCGGTAAGTGCTTGTCTTTCCCCAGCGCGGCCTTCAAGCGGTCGGCTATCGCCGTGGAAGTGAGAATTTCATCCACACCGCGGGAGAGGAGTGCTTCGACGATTTGCTCGTCGCCCGGCAACAAATGCGTCAGCGCTAACTTGCTGGCAGTTTTACCGCTGATCGATTTGACTTCAGCGACGTAATCTTCAGCATTCACGCCGCGCGGCAAATCGACCAGCAGCGCCTTTTCGCCCAAATCCGCCCATCCGCAGTTTGCGGAATTGTACTTGTCGGAGAATCCCGCGGCGTAAACGCCCGGAACGAGTTGTTCCAGGTGCGGCAATCGCTCCGAGGGGATCTCGGTGCTTGCATTTTTTTGCGTCGCGGCGACAGCGAATGGTGCCGGAGTTAATAATCGCGTCGTAACGCGTTCAACATACCGACGGACAGTTTCGGCGAAGATCTTACCTTCGCGGTCAGCCGCGAAGGACGCGATGAGTCGCTCGCGCTCCGCAAGGCTGTCGAAACTGAACAGATACGTGACTTCACTCCAGTCGCCAATCTCCACCGTCCAGGGACCGACCGGCCGGAAGCCGTGCTTTTTTAACAGCTTCAATCCCTCCGAACTCATGAACCGGAGGTAATCGGCGAGATCCTTGCCCGGCACACGGTGGATTTCATGAATGACGTACTTTGATGTTTCGGGGAGTGCGGGGGAGGCCGCTCCTTCCGCGAGGCGCAGGAAACGGCTCTCTTCACCCGCCAGCAATGGTTCGCGGAGCTCGACGAACTCCGCAAATCGTTTTTCTCCACCCAGGAAATTGCCCGCTTTTTCAAACGCGGCCATGTCGTCGTATTCCCAGATGGTCACGTGCTCATAGAGATTTCCCACAGCCGTCGCCCACCAGCCGACCATCCGGCCTCCTGCCTCACGAAACAACGGAAGCCCCTTGCTCTCGATGAGCGTGTTGTAGGCATTTTTCTTATCGGTCTTGATGAGAATCCGCCATTCGCCGTAGACCTTCCTGGAGGGGGCAGTTGTCACGGGTTCATCGGCGGCGCTGAGAAACGCGGAAAACAGAACAGGAAGTGCCAGCGCAAGCAGGCAAGCCGACAGCTTTTTCGAGGTGCTCATGTAGCAACTCCATGGATTTGTTGAGTCAGAAGACGAACAGGCTGCCAAATCGGCAATTGGACGAGATCGGCAATGCGATTACGGCGACCGGTCTCGATCTTCGCATAGAGCGGTTCTCAAGTGCCACAAAAAAAGAGAGGCTGTCACCTTGAAGGGTGAATCAGAAACCATCTGCCGTCGCGCGGAAAGCAGGCAAGATTTCGCGAAGAGCCGTGTCAGCTCTTTGCTCTATTGACCACCCGACAAAAGTAATCGAGCACGCCGAGCGTTTCCACGTCCCGCAGAACTTCGATGTTCTTTTGCCAACGGGGAATGCCGCGGCGATCGAAGACCGTCATGCCGCGCGTCACCGTTCCGTCGGTTTCAACTTCCACCGCCATCATGCCCCGTTGGAAGAGTTCGGGGTGAGAAATGGAAGCGAGTGCGGTGACTTCCTGCAGCGGAACTCCTTCGACCCCCAGGTGCTCGTGAAACGCGCGAAACGCGAACGGCAGGAGCCCTCGGAGAAACCGCCCCATGCGAGAAGTTTCCCACGCTTGAAGGCTGTCGAATTGCTCGAATGTCAGCACCGGCCGACGGCTGACGTCGAGCGGTACAAGGGTCTTTGTCGCGGGAGAACGGAGCACAAACCGGGCCGCCTGCGGGTCGGCATACATGTTGAATTCCGCAGCCGCCGTGACATCCCCGCCGACTTCGATTGATCCCCCCGCACAGACCAGCCCCTTGAGGCGGCTGAGAAAATCGGGGGCGCGGTCGCAAGCCAGTTCGACGTTCGTCAGCGGACCGAGCGTGAGGAGCGTGATTTCGTTTGGTTCGGCTCGCACCATGTCGATCAGCAACTTGACCGATTCGCGCTGATGGTGCAGTGAAGCAATTTCAAAATCGAGATCCCCCAGCCCCTTGGGGCCGTTGAGCGCGGGAGTGCCGATGGGAGCATCACTGTTCGATGGGAGTGTTTTCGAGACGTCGGCTTCCAATCCACCGAGTCGGGGCCACTTCGGCGGATCGAGCAATTCGACAATCGCCTGAACGTTTCGCGTGGCCTCTTTCGCGGAAACACAGCCCGCGGCCGCCGTAATTCCCACGAGATCGATCTCAGGATCAAACAGTGCCGCGGCGATCGCGAGGGCGTCGCCGATGCCGGGATCGGCGTCGATAATGAGTTTTTGCGCCACGGAGTGCTCCTGGGTAGCTTGCCATCAGGGTGCGAATTCAGGGCTTAACATCAGGAACGACCGCATTTTAGGACTGCCGATGGATAGCGTCAATTGCGTACCGGAACGGTACCGGCAATTTGAGCTTGCGCGAACCGCGTCGCCGGCGGCATCATCGGTTATAGTAGCAGCAGTAATTGATTGTCTGTCTGCGTGGTCAGCGCATCTTTGCGCACCGTAAGCCCCGAATATCACGAAATCACCGAGGAACAATGTCCGACCCGGTCTTTCAAGCGATCGAGCAGCTTCTTGCGAATCGGAACCTTCCCGCGGAGGTGATGCACGCCGCGATCTCGGAAATCATGGAGGGGGCCGCGAGCGACGTCGCGATTGCCGCACTGTTAACCGCCCTCCGGATGAAGGGGGAGGTCGAGAGCGAACTGATCGGAGCGGCACGTGCGATGCGCGAACGGGCCGCGAAGATCCCGACCGCACGCACCGGCTTGCTCGATACCTGCGGGACCGGAGGGGATTCACTGCACACGTTCAACATCAGCACGGCTGCGGCGCTGGTGGCGGCCGCGTGCGGCGTACCGGTGGCGAAACATGGGAACCGCGGCGCGACCAGCAAGAGCGGGTCGGCTGATGTGCTTGAAGCACTCGGGGTCCGTCTCGATCTGACGCCGGAGCGAGTCGCCAAATGCATCGAGGAAGTAGGAATCGGGTTCTGTTTTGCACCGCTGCTGCATGCCGCGATGAAGTATGTTGCTCCTGTGCGAAAGCAGCTCGGCTTCCGCACGATCTTCAACAATCTTGGCCCGTTGACGAACCCCGCCGGGGCGGAATTCCAATTGGTCGGTGCAAGCAGCGACGCGACGGCGGCGAAACTGGCTGCTGCGCTCGCGGAGCTGGGGACGAAGCATGCAGTGGTCGTTTGCGGAGCGGGGGAGTTGGATGAAGTCAGCCTGTGGGGGGAAACGGCGGCCTTCGAGGTGAAGGATGGTAACGTTTCCCGAATCGGCTGGTCGGCTGAAGTGTTCGGACTGCCGGAGTGCCGCGTTGAGCAGTTGCAAGTGGCATCGCCGGCCGAGAGCGCGCTAGTGATTCAAAATGTGCTGGCGGGACAAAAGGGACCGGCACGCGACATGGTCCTCGCGAACTCATCGGCTGCACTGTTGGCGGCACAAAAGGCGGACGATCCGCGATCCGGGGTTCAATTAGCGGCAGAGACCATCGATTCCGGGAAGGCTGGGGAACTTTTGCGGCTGCTTGTGAAATGGACAAACACCTGAAGGACCGTGCGAGAAAGATAGTCGCCAAAGTAGTTAAAGACGGTGTTGACGCCGGTTGCCAGTGAGTGGCGAGAAGGTCCGAGTTTCCCTCTCCCTTCGCCGTAATACATCTTGTGAAACGCCGATTTGTTTGGTGTCACGCGGTCGCTTGCGTTGCGTCGGTCCGCGTCTATAATTTGGTTGGAATCCGGCGTGAACCGTTCTCCGCGCCGGCGAATCAAGGAGGTTCGGGGTGGGATGTTTCCCGCCCCGGCTCCCGCGACGAAGCGGCATCACATGAGGTTACGATGGGCGCGTGGCTGAGAAACATTTGGGTAGCGGTCACGACCGTAATCTACGGCATGTGGGTCACTCTCTGGACGATGGGAAAGACCTATCGTCGCCGGACCTTCACCGAAGTGTACGAGTATCCGGAAGTTCCGGTTCCAGTGAAGGCGCGTTACCGGGGGTTCCATCGTTTTGATTTGACGACCTGCATCGGGTGCGAAAAGTGCGCGGCAGCCTGCCCGGTCGATTGCATTTACATCGATAAGCAAAAGAGTCCGGTTGGCAAAGGTTTTCGGGTCAACGGATTCACGATCGATTATACGAAGTGCATGTTCTGCGCGCTTTGCGTCGAGCCTTGCCCGGTGGACTGCATCTTTATGGGGTCGAATTTCGACCTGAGCTGTTACAGCCGTGACGGCTGCATTGTCGATTACGCGAAGCTGCCGCTGGAAGTCGCTTGGGGACAGACGACGCTGAACCCGACAGCGGTGGCGGAGTCGAAGGTGTTGTACGAACCAGTTTGGGTGCAGGGGGAGCCGAGCCCTTTCCAGTTTTCGTCCGAGAATTCGGAGTCGTAGGCAGGGCGAACGTAGTTATTTGAGGTGAACCCATGAACGCGTCGGAAGCCAAGAAGCACTTCACGGTGCAAGAGGCGAACGCGATGCTCCCCTTGGTGCGGGCGATCGTGGACGATATCGTGCGGTTGTACAACGAAGTTCACGATCGGCGCGAGCGGCTTGCGAAAATCCGGCAGCAATCGGAAGGGAGAGATGAAGAAAACGTCTACTCGGAGGAACTCGAACAGAGTGAGCGGGATCTGGAGAAGGATATTGATCGGCTGAATGAGTTCGTCGAGGAACTGCAGAGCCTGGGCGTGCTGCTGAAAGATCCCGTCGTGGGACTGATAGATTTTCCCAGCCGCATGGACGGCCGCGATGTGTATTTGTGTTGGAAGCTGGGCGAAGGAGACATTGCCTACTGGCATGAGCTCGACGCCGGTTTTCAAGGGCGGCAGACGTTGCTGGCAAGTTCCGTCCAGAACGATGAGGCTAACTCTGAAGGAAACAGAGAACAAGTTTAAATCAACGGACCAACGGTGCGTGTAGCAAGAAGGTTCGCGGGGGAGAGGTGATCCCCACGCCGTTAGTCGCGATGTGATGACGGGGCATGTAACGTAAAACGCGATAGGATGCGAACGCGATGGTCGATCTGGTCGGGCATTTTTTAGTGTTTTCGATAGTCGCGATCGTGGGGCTGGTGCTCCCGCTGATCGCGGGGCTCTTCGTTCGGCCGAAGTTGCCGACCCCCGAGAAGGACGCGATCTACGAATGCGGCGAGCCGACGATCGGCAGCAGCTACATTCAATTCGACCTCCGGTTCTACGTCGTCGCGTTGCTGTTCATCATCTTCGACGTGGAGGTCGCATTCTTCTTCCCGTGGGCGTTGGGTTACGGCGCGGCGACACAATTGGCCGACACACGACTTTCCGAGCCGGCGCGAGTGGAAATTACCGAGCGGCTGTTGCAGACCCCGAATGTTGCAGCTGCTGATGCGATCTCACCGGAAACGGCTCTGAACCTGGCGACGTTTGGACTGTTTGACATTCTCGTCTTCTTCGGCGTGCTGCTCGTCGGATTTGCCTATGTCTGGAAACGAGGAGACCTCGACTGGGTGCGGGCGGTCGCGGGAAAGCACAAACAAGCGATACCGGCGCCGGGTTCGTCGCCAGTGGAGCGTAAATCCCCTCAGCCTGTTTCCTGACAGATCGCGACAACGTCGCCCGACTCAAGTGCTCGCAAGTGTAAAACAGTTCCCGCGGAACGCCGCCATGTTCGCGAAGAACGCAACTTCATTGGCCGCAGGACGTGCGCATGACCGCTGAAGAGATCCAAAAACTGCTGCTCGATAAATTCGGCTCGCAAAAAATTACCGGTGCGAATCTGCAGGCGGTCGATCCCTGGATCGAAGTGTCACCGGCCGCGATTCACGAAGTGGCGCTCTTCTTGCGGGATGACGCCCGGCTGCGGTTCGATCATCTGAACAACCTCTGCGGCGTCGATTACTGTGAGCCCGACACGAAGAAAGCGGCCAAGTTCGGTCACGAGCCGCACGTCGAAGTGGTCTATCATCTGTCGAGCTTCGAGTTGCGACACAAAATCACCATCAAGGTGAAGCTCCCGCGGTGGAAGAACGAGGCGACCGGCGTGATTCCCGAAGTCGCTTCGGTCGCCGACGTCTGGGCCATCGCCGACTGGCACGAACGGGAGGCGTACGACCTGGTGGGAGTCCGCTTCCTCGGACATCCCAATCTGCGGCGCATTCTCTGCCCCGAAGACTGGGTGGGCCATCCGCTGCGGAAAGATTACGAATTCCCGCTCGAATACCACGGCGTGCGAGGGAAGTAGGTCGATCGGCCCGCTAGAGATTCATTCATTTCCATTGGTCTAAAATGTTGACGAGTTGTTGAGGACGAAATGAGCACGCAAGTTGAAGACCCCCGCATTGTCGAGTTCGACGTCCGCACCGATGAAATGCTCGTCAACATGGGGCCGCAGCACCCCAGCACTCACGGTGTGCTCCGCCTGCTGCTGCGGACCGACGGCGAAGTGGTCCACGAAGTCACTCCGCACATCGGCTACCTCCACCGCTGCGCGGAGAAGATCGGCGAAAACCTCTCCCCGCCGCAATGGATTCCCTACACCGACCGGATGGACTATCTGGCCGGCATGAACA
>CAZVJA010000190.1:0-9482 GCA_964626885.1 uncultured Planctomycetaceae bacterium
GAGGGACAGAAACGCGCCTGAAAAGCCGAGGACGGAGAATGAACGGTTTGCGGCCTGGAACCCTGGCCCCGAATTCCTCAACGCTAACCCATCCCTTTCCCAAAGCCGAACATCTGATGCCTGCTCGCGAATCGCTCCTGCCATGAGCCCGGTCCTTGACAGTTGTTTCCCCGTTCAATTACGATGCCGTGTCGCACACGAAATCTGCGAAGGGCGTGTGCTTGGGCGTTTGCGGGCCAACGGGGTTCGAGATGCCGTATCTCATTGGGTGGAAGCTTGTTAGGGTGACCTGAAGCATGGCGGTTCCAAAGCGAAGACATTCCCGGGCGCGGGGGCGCAAGCGTCGCAGCCATAACGCGATTAAGCCGATTCAACTCGTGCATTGCCCGCAGTGCCAGACGCTGGCTCCGAGCCACGTCGTCTGCCCCAACTGCGGTCATTATCAAGGACGGACACTCGTCGAGACTGAGGAATAGACCTCCATGCGGATTGCGCTCGACGCCATGGGGGGCGATTATGCTCCCGATCCGAACATTGACGGCGCGATTGCCGCGCTGCAAGCCGACCCCGAACTGGAAGTGCTGCTCGTCGGGGATTCCGACACGGTCCGCCCACTCCTCGAGAAATCGGGTTATTCCGACAGCCGGCTGTCGTTTCATGCGGCGGAAGGCTGGATCGGCATGGAAGAGAAGCCAACCGACGCGCTCCGGAAGAAGCCGAACTGCTCGATTGCCGCCTGCTGGAAGCTGATGGCGGAGAAGCAAGTCGATGCCGTGGTGAGTGCCGGGAATACCGGAGGCGTCGTGGCGGCCGGTTTGCGAACGCGGCTGTATCTGAAAGGAGTGAAGCGTCCGGGAATTGCCGTCGCGCTGCCGACCGCCAAGGGGCGTTCGGTGCTGATGGATGTCGGCGCCAATCCCGCCGCGCGACCGGAACATCTCTACCAGTACGGCGTGATGGGAGCGGTGTACGCCCGCGCGATGCTCGGCGTTGAGAATCCGCGCATCGGGCTGATGAACATTGGCAGCGAGGAGGGGAAGGGGAACGACCTCTACCGCGAAACACATACGTTTCTCACGCAGAGCCGCCTGAAGAATCGTTACGTCGGCAATGTGGAAGGGCGCGGCCTGTACCAAGGGGAAGCAGACGTTCTGATCTGCGAAGGGTTTGTGGGGAACGTCGTCCTCAAGGTCAGCGAGGGGATGGCGGAGTTCATGCTGCACACCGTCGCGCGGGAACTTCTCGAACGTCTCGACGGCGACCGAAACCGGGCCGAGCAGGCTTTATCGGAATTGGGGAAACGCTACCAATACCAGGAAGGGGGAGGAGCCCCGCTGCTGGGTGTCGACGGCATCTGCATCATCTGCCACGGGTCGAGCAATTCTCGAACGATTACAAATGCGTTGAAGGTGGCTACGAAGCTCGAACACCAGCACATCAACCGGCAGATCGTTGAGGAACTCGCGCAGGAAACCGAGGCCTGAGCCGTGAGCAAGATCGCCTTTTTGTTCCCGGGCCAGGGGGCCCAGCACGTCGGCATGGGGCGAACCATTGCCGAGAAGTACCCGGCTGCAAAGGCGTTGTACGACCGCGCCGCGGAGATTCTTGGCTACGACCTCGCAAAGCTCTGTTTTGAAGGTCCGGCGGAAACCCTCGATTCGACGGTAATCAGCCAACCGGCGCTGTTCGTGACTAGCTTGGCAGCGCTCGAGATGCTGCGGGGCGATTCTCCGGAAGTGGTGCTGGCCTGCGAAATGGCGGCCGGGCTCAGCTTGGGGGAATACACCGCGCTGGTTTTCTCCGGAGCGATGTCTTTTGAAGATGGGTTGAGAGTCGTGCAGCGTCGGGGCGATGCGATGCAGCAAGCCGCCGACGCCACGCCGTCCGGCATGGTGAGCATCCTGCTGCTGGACCGCGAGAAGGTCGAGGAGATTTGCCGGGAAGCGTCGAGCGTGGGGCACATCGCGCTTGCGAATCACCTTTGCCCCGGGAACATCGTCGTCTCGGGAGTGAACGCCGCTTGCGAGCGGGCGGCCGAACTGGCGGAGGCGGCGGGGGGCAAAGTGAAGCCGCTCGCCGTGGCGGGTGCGTTTCATACCCAACTGATGAAACCGGCCGACGCCCGGCTGGCGGAGGCGCTTGCCGGCGTGCCGATCAGCAAACCCGAGATCCCGGTGATTTCGAACGTCGATGCTCAGATTCACAACGAGCCGGATGTCATTCGCGACCTGCTGGTGCGGCAGGTGATCAGCCCGGTTCTATGGGAAGACTCGATGCGGCGGATGCTGGCGGAAGGGGTCGACGAGGTGTATGAGATCGGCCCGGGAAAAGTGCTGCGCGGGTTGTTGAAGCGGATCGACCGCAAGCTGCCGGTCACGACCATTAACGACTCGGTGGAAACATAGCTGGTAGCGTCAGCTTTCAGCAAGAAAGCCCAGGGACGGCTATCCCCGGGCTTCATCTGATTCTCGAAGAGCCGTGAAGGCATCAGAATTTCAAGTAGCCACCCTTTTCGAGATAGGCGATGACTTCGTTTGCGAGGTCATCGATCCCCTTGGTGTTCGCGTCGAGGACAAGTTCCGGTTTCTCGGGGGCTTCGTAAGGATCGTCGATACCGGTGAAGCCTTTGATCTCGCCGGCGCGGGCCTTTTTGTAGAGCCCTTTCGGATCGCGCTTCTCGCAGGTTTCGATCGATGCGTTCACGTAGATCTCGACGAATTGTCCCGGCTTGAGGAGCGCCCGCACGGCATCCCGGTCGGCCCTGTAGGGGGAAATGAAAGCGGTGAGGGTCAACGCACCGGAATCGGCGAAGAGCTTGGCGACCTCTCCAATGCGGCGGATGTTCTCCGCACGGTCGGCGGCGGAGAAGCCGAGGTTCTTATTCAGGCCGTGGCGGATGTTATCGCCGTCCAGCACGTATGAATGCTTACCGCGGGAGTGGAGCATGTGATCGACAGTATTTGCCACCGTGCTTTTTCCACAGGCGCTCAGTCCGGTGAACCACAAAACCGCTCCCTTGTGGCCGTTGAGTTTGGCGCGATCGTCGCCGGAAACGTGGTGCTCATGCCAGGTGATGTTCGTGGCCTTCTGTTCCGCCATTGCTGAACCTTGTCCTTTCGCTTACTTATTGCTCGAAACGGTTTTGCATCCCGGGTTGGGACTGTTTTTTTCTGATCGGCCAAACGGCCGGAAACTGCTGAATTTGGGAAAGATACTAGGAAAACCAGGAGCGTGGGGGAAGTCCAGCGTCGGGAATTTATCCCGGGGGAAGGGGTGCTCCAGGGAGCGATAGGCAAGTTCGCGACTCGGTCCGGAAGAATGAGTAACGGGAACGTAAAGCTCGGCCGCAGACTCGACTTCCGGAAAATCCGGGGGCTTGATACGATCCCGCCCACTTCTGGTTTTCCCTTCGCTGAGCAGACCGAATTCCCAGGTCACAAACCCCGTGAATTCTTGAGAGATATGTACGAGAGCGTCCGGATCAACCCGGCTCTCCCTGGTGCGATCGTTCGGAACGATCGTCAATCGATCGCGGTCCGTAAGTGCTCCGGAATTCCGGTACGTTTCCGTCTCGTGTTGATGGGCCTCTTGATCGGAACGGCGCTGTCGGGTTGTGCCCGGATGCGCAACCTGCTCGTCGGCCCTACGAATGAATCTCAAAAACTTGTGGAGCAGGCCAGAAATGCCGTGAACGCCCACGAATACGGCCATGCGAGAGACTTACTCAAACGAGCGGACGAGCTGAGTCCGAACGACGCGGAGGTTCATCGGCTGCAGGCACGCGTGTTTGTCGAACAGAACAGAAACTCGGAGGCGATTGAACATTTGCGGACGGTGATCGAGCTAGATACCGGCGACTTTGCGAGTCGGGTGCAATTGGCTCACCTGCTGGTTGATGCCGGGCTCGAAGACGAAGCAGCCCAGCCTCTGCGCGACGCGCTCAAGCTCAACCCGACGCATGTCGACGGCCTGTTGCTGAAGGCGGAACTTGCGGAACGATCCGGGAAGCGGGAGTTAGCGATGGAGACTCTGCATCGCGTGCTCAGTTGCGACGCCGAGCAGGTCGATGCCAAACTTCGGTTAGCCAGGCTGCAGTTCGAGTCGGGACATGCGGATCGCGCGGCGCCGTTGTTGCGTTCACTGAAGGACTGCCCCCAGTCCACGCCGGCACAGCGTGCCGAAGCGCAGTGGCTGCTCGGTCTGATTTATGGGAGCGAGCAACGCTGGGACGACGCATCCCGGGAAATGACATCCGCCTGCAATGTCAAACGGAACTTAACCGATGAAGACTGGTATCGCATGGCCTACGCCCGAATTCAAGTACAGGACTATGACGGGGCGAAGCAGGCAGCCGCGAAGTGCCTGGCTATCAATTCGCAGCACGAGGGGGCACTGGTTCTATCGACGTCATTCGAAGCCTATGTCTCAAAAGACGCGAACACGTTGAATCGTCCGATCGTACCGATCGGGTACGTGGCGAACTCCATCCCGGTTCCCAACGGTTGGCAACGGGGAGTCGAGGCGTCGGGAGCCAACGTCATTCCGTCGCAACCGGGTTCTTGAGTGCGCCGAGTCCCTGAATCTGGACTTCGACGATGTCTCCTCCCTTGAGGAAGACGGGCGGCTTTCGGGCCATGCCGACTCCGGGGGGCGTACCGGTAAAGATCAAATCGCCGGGTTCCAGCGTCACGAGTTGCGACAGGTGTGCAATCAAGCGGTCGATACCGAAGATCAGTTCGCGGGTGCTCGACTTCTGCATGGTTTGCCCATTGAGGCGAAGCTCAACCGACAGTTCATGCGGGTCGCCGACTTCATCCGCGGTGACAAGATACGGCCCGGTGGGGGCAAAGGTGTCGGGGGTCTTTCCCAGAAGCCACTGGCTTCCCGGCCGGCCAATTTGCCAGTCGCGGGCGGAAACGTCGTTGCCGTTCATGTAGCCGGCCACGTACCCAAGAGCGTCCTTCTCGGGGATGTTTTTCCCACGGCGGCCAATGACCACAACGAGCTCCGCCTCGTAATCAACTTTCTCAGAGACACGCGGCAGGAGGATCGTGTCTCCCGGCCCAACCACGGCACTGGAAAATTTGCTGAAGCAGACCGGTTCCGAAGGAATTGCCATGCCGCTCTCAGCGGCGTGATCCTTGTAGTTCAGGCCAATGCAGATGACTTTTCCGGGACGGGAAATAGGGGCGCTGAGCGTTCCGGTCACGAAAGATTGTGAGGACGTACCGGTGGCGAGTGCCATCGCAGCCCGGGCCAAACCATCCTTCTCGGCAAGCAAGGCTATGAGCGTCGGCGGGAGGGAATCATCCACCGCGCACAAATCGACAAAGCGCTCGGCTTCAGATTCCGGAGTGATCCCCACAAGCCGCGGGCCGTGAGCGGTCTTCAACATTCCCAAACGCATGCACATACCTCTTTATTTTGAAATGACGACACCGGTGAATCGCCCATCATACCCCTTCCGGTGCGGTGGAAAAAGGTTTGCGTTGGGGCGGGTTTTCCGACATGTTGAATCTGGGCAACAGACGAAAACTCTCCCAATCGGACCTGTCGAACCGCATGTACGGCTCAGGTGCGACATGTTTTGCTCCATCGGGGCGATTTCAAAAATTTCGCTCAATTTCGAGTTGTGTTTGGTCATGGCTCCGGAGAGCATGGGAGTCATGATCAGCATCCAAACAGACACCTTTCCGCAAACCAGCCTCAGCTACTTCGCATTCCGCATCGCGTTTCAAGAAACGCTGGAGCGGATCTGCCTGGCACAGCAGGTTGGTTCGTACACATCCACCTGTTTCGGGTTCCTCACCGAGGTTCCTTTCTTGCGGGCTGTTCCGCCGCATATCCAATTGGATCTGCTGGCGGCCACCTGGAAGAAGCATGTCTCGGCCGAGCGGTTCGACGCCCATCTCGTTGACGAGGCCGTCATCTACGCCGCCTGCGAGACATCCGCCAGGATCGTCGAGAAAGAACCGGAAGTCGTTGCCCGGTACCTCAAAGGGGGACCGCTCGACGTCCAGTTGCGGGCTGATCACTACCTCGCTTCCGAGTTGCGGGCTCTGCATCTCAACCTGGCAAGCGACGGCGACTTCCTGATGATCAGCCAATTTCAAGACATGCCGCCGGAGGAGGCTCGGGCCGCGAAACAGCAATTCGGACTGTCGGATGACCGACTGGAGATCATGTTTGACGTTCTCGGCCGCTGGTCGATGTCTCCCGAATTTCTGTCGAATCTCGTAGGGCTGATGACCAAGGAAGAGATTGTACGCAGCGCCCTGGAATTGGGCGTGACCTGACATTTTTGACTGTGGAATGCCGCGCAGCTTCTCCGCACTGTGGCGAGACCTGACATGGCCGGGTCGAAGAAAGCCAAGTTGAAGAAGGCCAAAGCCGCCTCGACCGGGAAAAAGCCGGCACGCAAGGCACATGTATCGAAGGGCTCCCCATCGAAGACGCGCGCTGGGAAGTCCGCTGGCAAACCGGGGAAAATTCCGCTGAAGGGAGTCGCGCGGAAAACCAAACCCGCGACAAAAGGGAAATCGTTGGGCCGCCCGCGGTTTCCGGCGGAGACCAAACTGGAGCTCGTCTTCCAGAAGGACTATCAGGCGCGTGAGGTGTTCGAGTTCCTCGGGGTGGAGACGGTTCGCGAATTGGAAGCCTTTTGTCCCGCGGAAATCGTCGAGAAGCTGACCGCTCCCATGGTGCAGACGGTCGATCGCATCCGGAAGACGCTCGCACTCAGTAATCGCTGTCTGGCCAGCGATCTTCGCTTCGCGCTCGATTTTCAGGCACGGCTCAGGCGGGAATTGTAATCACCGGCTCCCCGTCAGCAGGGCCATTAAGACCCCCGCCGCCACCGAGACATTCAAGGATTCGACAGCGCCGCGGGCCGTCAGCCGGCAATGGGCGTCGCAGTTTTCGAGGGTGAGGCGACGCAGCCCCTTTTCCTCGTTTCCCAGAACCAGCAGCCACGAGCGATCATGTGGCACCTCAGCGACGTCGACATCCGAATGTTCCGATGTCCCCAGCACCCAAAGTCCGGCCTTCTTCGCGACTTCGAGGGCCCGGCTCAAATTCGAGGGATTTGCGAACGGAACATACTCGATACCACCGGAAGCAACGTCATACACCGTCGCATTGAGCGGAGCAGAGCGGTCCCGTGTCAACACGATGCCTCTCACCCCAAAGAACGAAGCGGTCCGAAAGATGGCCCCGACATTGTGCGGATCTTGAATCTGGTCGAGAGCCAGCCAGAGCCCGTACTCGCCCGACTGCCCGGAGGCTCCCTGGAACAATTCGTCCAGCGAAACATCTGCCCGCTCTTTGACGGTTGCATAGGCGATGCCGGTGCGGCCGGAATCCATTCCCTGATGCTTTGGCTGCCGCCTCCCGCCGCCATCCTGCGATCGGGATTCGCGGACGATGTGGATGCGGTGAGCGGAGGCATGCGTTTCAACCTCTGCCCAGGCACCTGCTGCCGCTTTGCCGGCGGGTAGGTGAACATCTACGACCATTTCGGGTCGAGTTGCCAGCGCCGCCAATACGCTATGAGGGTTCTTCAGTTGCAAGCTCAACTCGGTTCACCTTCCAGCTGTTGAAGATCGGTCGATCGGCAGAGCGCCGTCCCGCGCTGCCGCCGTGCTTCGTACAACAAAATCCCCGCCGAGACAGCGGCGTTGAGGGAAGCCACATGACCGAACTGCGGGATCGTAACTCGTTTGTCGCACACCTGTAAAAGGTCGGGACGAATTCCGGTCCCTTCATTCCCGAGGATCAACACCGTCGGTCGACGGAAATCGCATAGCTCAGCGGGAATACTCGCTTTCTCGCTGGCGGCGACAATTTGGCAGCCTCGATCTTTCATGGTTTTGACCAGGGCGACGAGATCGTCAACCTGGGCCAAAGGAACGTGATTGACAGCGCCGGCCGAGCTGCGCGCCACGAGACTCGTGACTTCCGCTTGTCCCGCACAACCCACGAACACACCGCTGACACTCATTGCGTCGGCGGATCGCAGCACCGCGCCATAGTTGTGCGGATCTTGCAGCCCGTCCAGCAGGAGGAAGAAGGGATTGCCGCCGGGTTCAGAAATCAGCGCTGCGGCGTCCGCATAGGGGAAGGGGGGCATCTTGGCCGCGTACCCCTGGTGCTCCGTCGTCCCGCACAGCTTTGTCAATTCATCGTGCGGCACGATCTTAAGACTGATTCCACGGTCGCGCACCAAATTTTCCGTGTCGGATCGTTCGGAGCTTTCAAGACGGTCCGAAAGAATCAATTCCAATACCGGCCAGCGACCGGCAAGCAACGTCTCTCTGACGGCATATCGCCCCCAAATCCAGCAGCGCTGATGGCTGCCCAGAAGTTTCTTGCGGCGCCGGGTTCGACGCGGTCGCTGGACCATGGACACTCATCTCACAATCGTGGGTGGGTTGATCGACATGCTGGGAATCCCCCACTGTAACCGCGGTCGCTGGGATTTTCATTTCCGCAATGCCATCCGGTCCCGTTGATTCTCCCGGCCGAACCCACAACAATGGCGTATCCTTTGAAATGTGGCTGCTGTTTGACCAAGGTCCGGGTAACTTCCGAATGAAACGTTTGGCCCCGAAAATCCCGCTCTACGACCAGGACGAGCAAGAGGGACTCCGCGCTGCCGGTCGTTTCAACGCGAAACTCATGGATTTCATCCGACCGCATGTTCAGGCGGGGGTAACGACTGCGTACCTCGACAAACTGGTGCATAACTACACCCTCGATCATGGGCATATTCCCGCCTGTCTCGGCTACAACGGGTTCCCGAAGAGTATTTGTACGAGCATTAATGAAGTGGTCTGCCACGGCATCCCCGATGCCCGGGAGCTTGTCGAAGGGGACATCATCAACGTCGATCTGACGACGATTGTCGACGGCTGGTACGGAGACCAGTCGGAAATGGTGTTTATCGGACAGGTCTCGGACCTTGCACGCCGATTGACGCAGGTCACGTTCGACTCTCTTTTCCTCGGCATCCGCGCGATCAAGCCGGGAGGGAAGGTCATCGATATCGGGCGGGCAATTTTCGATCACGCCCGCGCCCGAGGATTCGAGGTGGTGCGCGAATATCAGGGGCACGGCATTGGCCGGGAATTCCACCAGGATCCCGGCATCCCGCACTATCCACACCCGAGCAATTCCAAAGAGGTGATCGAGCCGGGAATGTGCTTCACCATCGAGCCGATGCTCAACGCCGGAACTTGGGAAACCAAGCTCGACAAGAAAGATGGCTGGACGGTCCGCACCAAAGATGGCTCTCTGTCCGCGCAATTCGAGCATACGATTCTGATGACTGAGGACGGCCCCGAAATCCTCACGCTTACGCAGCACGGTCCTCAGGAAGGGCACAAGTTCTGACGTCTGCCTCGCGTTCTGATGGCCGACCTCAATGGTGACGGGGACGAAGATCTCTTCCTGCCGAGCACCCAAGGGTCCGTGCTGATCGAACG
>CAZVJA010000190.1:9582-10656 GCA_964626885.1 uncultured Planctomycetaceae bacterium
TTGAAGGGGCCTCACTCCCGCTCAGTCGCCGACAACTTTGGCCCACGCTCGTTCTGGGTCTGCTCTTGTTCGGCCAGATCGCGCTGTTCACCGTCGGCATTGCGATGACGAATTCGTCCCACTCGACGGTGCTGATCAATACTTTTGTCTTCTGGGTGGCGGGGATCGAGCATTTCATCACCCGCTCGATGCGATACGACGGCAAGCGTCTGATGGGATTGATCTTCGCGGCAGCCGGTGGGTTGATCGTCCT
This sequence comes from uncultured Planctomycetaceae bacterium, assembly GCA_964626885.1. Taxonomy (GTDB): domain Bacteria; phylum Planctomycetota; class Planctomycetia; order Planctomycetales; family Planctomycetaceae; genus CAZVJA01. Next base: position 9,836 of record CAZVJA010000190.1, read on the forward strand.
GGCAATTTCCGATCGTTCCGCAGGGCAGGGGGGAACGGCGGTGCGCGATCCCGCCACATTGACCGGCGACTTGATCGTCATCGCCAGTGCATTCCTGCTGGGAATCAAGATCGTGTACACCAAACATGCGGCGCAAATCGTCCCGCCTGGAGCGCTGATCTTCTGGCACGACGTAATCGGCGTGCTGCTGTTCGCCGCGTGGAGCCTGGCGTTCGAAGAAACGACGCTCGCCGGTCTGCGCACACCGACGATCCTGGCATTGCTGTACCAGGGACTGGTTGTGGCGGGGTTCTGTTTCGCGGTCCAGGCACACCTGCTGCGAAAATACTCCGCGTCGAAGATTTCCATCTACAGCGTGGCGACGCCGTTGTTCGGCATCGCCGCGGCATGGTTTTTCCGCGGCGATCCCCTTTCACCCTGGCTGATCGCATCGGCACTCTGTGTTGCGGCGGGAATTCTGATCGTCAATATGGAGCCGTCAAACGCTCCGGAGCCGAGCGCGCTGTTAAACCCACTCGATCGCCAAGATTGTCTATAACGGCTCAGAACGCGACGAAATCGATCGGAACAGAGAAGCTTTCGGCTCCCGCGACGTTTGTTCTAAACTCGATGCGTCCCGGTGTATTCCCCTGACTGAGTGAAATCGGCGGTGCACCGGCGGGGTATTCGATTTCGACCTCGAAGTGTTTTTGCCGCATTGAATTGAAGGCTGAGTCGAGCCGCGGAGTGACCTTGAGAGACGCCGGCTCGATCTTCGCGACTTCGAGTGCCACATCGTCATCCTGGTTCGTGGTGCGGACGAAGATCGAGAGAGTGGAACT
>CAZVJA010000191.1:0-5346 GCA_964626885.1 uncultured Planctomycetaceae bacterium
CTCCCTGTTTTGAAACCACCTGAAATCACGATCGTCGTATGACCACCATCAGCCAGTCCGCACCGTCACACGTGCTTGCCAGCGATCTTCTGCACCGCCTGCGGGAAGTGGTGGGAGAAGGGGGGCTGCTCTACAACCCCGAGGAGCTGCTCGTCTATGAGTGCGACGGCTACGTGATCGAGAAGAAAACTCCCGACGTCGTTGTCTTTCCCACGACGACGGACCAGGTCGTCGCGATTGTCAAGTTGTGCAATGAGTTCAACGTGCCGTTCGTGCCGCGCGGAGCGGGTACTAGCTTGGCGGGAGGGTGTCTGCCGGTCGGCGGCGGCGTGATGATCTCGCTGACACGCATGCGGCGGATTCTGGAAGTCAACCTGCGCGATCGCTACGCGGTCGTCGAGCCGGGGTTGGTGAACGTCCACCTCACGCAACATCTCAAGGGGACCGGCTTTCATTACGCGCCCGATCCGTCGAGCCAGGGGGCATGCACAATCGGCGGGAATGTGGCGACGAACTCCGGCGGGCCGCACACGTTGAAGTACGGCGTGACTGTGAACCACGTGCTGGGAGCGGAGGTCGTCCTTCCCGACGGTTCCGTGGTGGAATTCGGCGGGCCGACGGGGCACTCGACCGGCTACGATTTGACCGGCTTGTTCGTTGGCAGCGAAGGGACGTTCGGCATTTGCACGAAGGCGACGGTTCGTTTAACACGCGATCCCGCGGCGTATCGCACGTTGATCGGGATCTTCGAAACGGTTGCCGATGCGACACAGGCGATCAGCAGCATCATCGGGGCGGGAATCGTTCCCGCGGCACTCGAGTTGATGGATCAGGGGATTGTCGAAGCGGTCGAGGCGGCGTTCCATTTCGGTTTTCCGCTCGACGCCGGTGCGGTGTTGTTAATTGAAGTGGACGGTCTGGAAGCGGCCGTGGACGAAGAAGCGGAGAAGATTGTGGCGCTCTGCACGTCGAACGGGGCGCGCGAAGTTCGCCGGGCCAACTCCACGAAAGAGCGGCTGTTACTCTGGAAATGCCGCAAGCAGGCCTTCGGGGCGATTGGCCGTTTGAGCCCGAGTTATTGCACGCAGGATGGCGTGGTGCCGCGGACGAAACTGCCGGAGATTCTGGAGTTCATTTCGGAAACGAGCGCGCGGCACCGGATTCGCATCGTCAATGTGTTTCACGCGGGAGATGGGAACATCCATCCGATTCTCTTGTTCGACGAGCGCGACGCCGATCAGGTCGCTCGAGTGATTGCCGCCGGCGACGAGATTCTTTCAAAGTGCATCGAGCTGGGGGGAAGTGTCACTGGCGAACATGGCATTGGCGTCGAGAAGATCAGCTTCATGGAGAAGTTGTTTACGGAGAACGATCTGGCTGTCATGGGGCAACTGCGCGACGTATTTAATCCCAACGGTCGATTGAGTCCGCAAAAGATGTTGCCGACCGCCGGAGCATGCGGCATGGAGCATATTGAACGGAGTAATCCGGGTCGCCGCGCGGCATTGTGATTTCGCGAGTGCCGATTGGTGATGGGAGTGCGGTGGAATGCCTGACTTCAATGTGACGGAACTCGACAGCGAGACCGATTTCAATCAGCTTGCGTACTGGGACGTCGTTATCATCGGCGCTGGTCCGGCGGGGCTGGCTGCCGGGTTGACGACTGCTCATCGCGGACTGACGACGTTGGTGATCGAAGCCAAAGACAAGCCTGGGGGCCAGCCTCAGTTCTTATACGCAGATAAGCGCATCGTCGATATTCCCGGTTTCCCCGACGGCATCACCGGCGAAGAACTTTCCGCGCGGGTCTATCGGCAGGCGGTGAGCGCCCTGGTGCAGTTTCGATTCAACGAAGAACTGGTCCAGATCGAAGACACCGATCAAGTGGAAAAAGAGGATGGGCTCAAGCGCGTGGTGACGAGTCACGGCAGCTATCTGGCGCGCAAGGTGATTCTGGCTTGCGGGCTGCTGCATTATCCACGCAAACTTCCGGTGCTCGATAAGCTGGAATCGAAGAAGGTGCATTACAAAATCCCGAAGATCGGAGACTACAGCGATCATCGCGTGGTCATCGTGGGTGGGGGGGATTCCGCGCTCGACGCCGCGGTGATGGTGCTCGAACGGCATGGGGAAGTGGACCTTCTGGTGCGCGGGAATCTCCCCCAGGCCAAGGCCGATTCGATCGCTCGCGTCCGGCAGTCGGGGGGGATCATTCATACAATGACCCAAGTGGTCGATGCTCGGTTCGACGGAGATCGGATCGCGCTCTCGCTGACCGGAGGGGATGAGCTGTTGTGCGACGTGGTGATCGTGCAGATCGGGTTTTTGTCGGCACGCGAGACGTTTGAACGCTTGTCGATCCGGCTGAACGAGGACGGCAGCATCGCCATCGATCCCTACTTCGAGACAAGCCGGCGCGGGATTTTTGCCGTCGGCGACGTGCATGGAGACATCAAACTGATCACCGTGGCTTGGGCCGAGGGTATTCAAGCGGCCATTTATGCCTTCAAAGAGATCACGAGTCCCTATTGGTTGAATGAAAGGCGACTGCGCGATCACAAGATCACGTTGATTGGGGAAAAAATCACGACCGCCGCGACGGAGCAGTCGCGCGCGAGAAGCAAGTCGTCGCGAGCAACATCCGAGTCATGAGTCCTGATTCACAAATCCTGGAAGCGGATTTCATTCCGACGACGCAGTCGGAACTGAGCCGATTTGTGGCGGAGAACACCGCCGAAGGGCGCCGCGCGGCGTTGTATCCGGTCGGAGGGCGAACTTCACTGCATTACGGTTTTCCGGCCTCGGTTCCGGGAACGACCGTCTCGATGGCTTCGCTCAACCGCGTGATCGATTACCCCGCGCGCGACATGACGGTGACGGTCGAAGCCGGCATCCGCATGCACGAGCTCGAATCGCTGCTGAAGCGGGAAGGGCAGCAGTTGCCGATTGACATTCCGCAGTCGCAGCGGGCGACGCTCGGCGGAGCGGCAGCCACGAACACCGGCGGGCCGCGGCGCTACGGTTACGGCACGTTTCGGGATTATGTCATCGGGCTGACGGCGGTGGCAGCCGACGGCCGCATGTTTCATTCGGGCGGTCGCGTCGTCAAAAATGTCGCCGGGTACGACCTGTGCAAACTGCTGGTCGGTTCGCTGGGGACGCTGGCGGTCATCACGCAACTCACGTTGAAGCTGCGGCCGATTCCCGAAAGCTCGGTGCAGGTCTGGCTGCCGTTCGATTCATTCGCCGCGATCGACAAAACGCTCGAGCGGCTGCTAGGCTCGGAGACTCGTCCGGTCGCGCTCGAAGTACTCGATAAGCGAGCGGCCGCCGCCATTGCCACGGAAGCGCGCTGTTTGGTCCCTGTCGACCGGCCGGTGTTGATGATCGGGTTCGAGGGTTCCCGCCGGGAAACAGAGTGGCAGGTGGAGGCATTGCGGAAGGAAATCGCGTCGGATCGTGGCGGCGATTTCTCGGTCATCGAGGGAGACGAAACCGGGCGGCTCTGGACCGCGCTGACCGAATTTCAATGTTCAGCCGATGACCCGCTCACGTTTCAAGCCCATTTGCTCCCCTCGAAGACGTTGGAATTCTGCGAGCGCGCCACCCGCTGCGGAGTGGCGGTGCAGGCCCATGCCGGAAACGGCTTGGTCACGGGTCAGCTTCCGGATGAAGCCGCGAACATTGCGAAGGCTCGGGAAATCGTCGTGCCGCTGACGCGCTTTGCCCGCGAGTCGCGTGGAAATCTGACGGTGTTGAATTGCGAGCGCGCCTGGAAGCAGGAACTGCCGATCTTCGGCGAACCAGAAGCGGCCGCGCCGCTGATGAAGCGAATCAAAGGGGCACTCGATCCGTATAATCTGCTCAACCCCGGGCGCTTGTTCGGGAAAAACGTAGAGAATTGATGGCAATCGTATCGACCGGTTGATTGAAGCATGACTCACACTCCAGGCGCTTCCGACCTTCCAATCGCGCAACAGCCGCGGTGCTCCGGCACGTCTTCCGGTACAGGAGATCGAACGGGTGTGCCCGATTTCTCATCCGTCGGGCAGAACATCAACTATGATCGTTTCCTCGATTGCGTGCACTGCGGCTTGTGCACGTCCGCCTGCCCCACCTATTTGGAAACGGGAGACGAGAACAACAGCCCGCGCGGCCGAATTTATCTGATGCGCGCCGTCACGGACGGCCGTCTGGAACTGACCGACACCGTGCAGCGGCATCTCGATCTCTGTCTTGATTGCCGGAGTTGTGAGACGGCGTGCCCGTCGGGCGTGCAATATGGGCGGTTGATCGAGCCGTTTCGTGTCGACATGCAGCGGGCGAAAGAGGCGGCGCGCGGCGGGTCGGTCGGCTGGTTCCAGAAATGGATTCTGTACGGCTTGTTTCCGTATCCCGCGCGGCTGCGCTGGGCGCTCGCGCCGGCGCGGCTGATGCAGATGCTCGGCGTCGATCGGTTCGCCGAAGCGGTTGGGTTGACGAAGCTACTGCCCCGGCCGCTGCAACGGATGCAACGACTGCTCCCCCGTCTCGACGCCCGACTTCCACAGTTGCCCGAAAAGCTCGACCCAATTGGTCCGAAACGGGCACGGGTGGCGCTCTTCACCGGTTGCGTGTCGGAGGCGATGTTCCATTCGGTGCATTGGGCGACGGCGCGGGTCTTGCAGCAGAACGGTTGCGAAGTTGTCATTCCGCGCGGACAGGTCTGTTGCGGGGCGATTCACTACCACAGCGGTGCGGGTGAACCGGCGCTGGAATTCGCAACACAAAACGCCGGCGCGTTCCGCACGGACGACCTCGACGCGGTGATCGTCAACGTGGCCGGTTGCGGGGCAATGCTCAAGGACTATGGCCACATGGCGCATGAGCTCTCGCCCGACGATGCCGCGCGGACGGAACGTCTTGCGAGTTTCGCCTCGAAGGTCCGAGACGTCTCGGAGTTTCTCGCGGAACTGGGGATGATCGCACCGACCGGGAAGATTCCCTTGCGGGTGACGTATCACGACGCCTGCCACCTGGGGCATGCGCAGAAGATTCGCGAGCAGCCGCGCGAGTTGCTCGCACGGGTGCCGGAACTGGAGTTGATTCCACTGACCGAATCGGAGATCTGCTGCGGGGCGGCGGGAAGCTACAACCTCACCGAACCGGAAATGGCGGACCGCCTGGCGAACCGCAAAATGCAGCACATTCTGAAGACGGGAGCCCGTGCCGTCGTCACGGGCAATGCGGGATGCTCTCTGCAACTGCAATCGACGCTGCGCGCCGCCGGGCATAAAATTCCGGTCGTTCATCCGATGGAAATTCTCGACTGGAGCTATCGGCGTGTGCCGCCGCCGTTTGTATGAT
>CAZVJA010000191.1:5446-10648 GCA_964626885.1 uncultured Planctomycetaceae bacterium
CCGATGGAAATTCTCGACTGGAGCTATCGGCGTGTGCCGCCGCCGTTTGTATGATCCGCGCCGAGTTCTTTTCTGTGTTGCGCCGCAATGACGAAAATCGCGACCCGATGTCTTTCCCCAAAGTGATTATGGAGTCTGATGTCCGACATTCCCAATCGTAGAATCCGGGCCGTCGTATTCGATCTCGACGGCCTGATGTTCAATACCGAACAGGTTTTTTGTCTCGCGGGGCACGAATTGCTTTCCCGGCGCGGGAAAGAGTGGACGCCGCGCATCCAGGGGATGATGATGGGTCGCCGCGCGGAGGAAGCCTTCCGCCTATTAGTCGACGAGCTCGACCTGTCGGAGACGATCGACGAACTGCGTGCCGAGTCGCGCGACATCTTCTACAAACTGCTCACGGTGCATTTGCAGCCAATGCCCGGCCTGCTGGAATTGCTGAGCGCGATCGAAGCGAAGAACCTTCCCAAAGGGGTGGCCACCTCGTCCTCGCGGCATTACCTCGAAGAACTGCTGGGAAAATTTCAGTTGAGTTCCCGTTTTCATGTCACGTTAACAGCCGAGGACGTCACCCGCGGCAAGCCGGAGCCTGAGATTTACTTGAAGGCCGCCGGCCGGCTGAATGTTTCTCCCGGTGAGATGCTGGTCTTCGAGGACAGTGAAGTCGGCACGCGCGCGGCCGTGGCGGCGGGGGCGGTCGTGGTCTCCGTGCCCCACGAACATAGCAGCACGCACGATTTCACGGGAGCCGCATACATTGCCCAGGGTCTCCACGACCCCTGGATCTCGAAATTGTTGCAATCGTCAAACTGACACGGCACGTCGGAACGCAGCGTCCTGGTCTCCAGCGGATCCCAGGAAAACCTGCTATCCGATCGACGGCAAAGTCTCATGAATTTTCTCCAAACTGCCTTCTGAAGATTTCAGTTGGGATCGTTTCCATGAAGGACCGATGAAATTGGGGATCTACCGCATTGCCGGACTAAGGGAAGGTCCGGACAGTCCCCGGCCCGGGGGCTGAGCGGTTCCGAATGCTTGATCCTCGACCCGATCGCAGCCGGCTGTCATGCGGATTCTTTACGGTGCATTTGCCCAGGGGCATGGCCACTTCTCCAAAGCGGCCGTGATCGTCCCGGTGCTCGAATCATGGGGGCATGACGTCCGCGTGATCAGCTCCGGCGGCGCCGTCCCTCCGTCCGGGTATCAGTTTCGCTGGCACCGCCATTTCCCGGGACTCGCCTACGAAGTGGCCAACGGTGGAACCGACTACGCGCGCACGGTCAAAAAGTGGATTCGAGAAATTCCGCAGGTGCTCTCGCATATGGTGCACGTGCGGGGCATCGTCCGTGAATTTCAGCCCGACGTGGTCATCAGCGACTTCGAGCCTCTCACCGCCAATCCCATGATTCAACCGCGCTGCGAGGTGATCGCGCTCAGCCGGCAGGTCGCTCTGTCCGACCGCGCGGTTCCCTTGCCGAGTGAGATGGCCATGCAGCGAAAGCTCACACGGACGGTCATCCGGCTGTTTACGGGAGGGGTCGATCGCCGGCATGGCTACCATTATCAGCCTCTTTCGTACCGTTGCGTTCCACCGGTGATTCGTCCGGAATTGAAATCGATCGTTCCGCAATTCGGCGATCACATTGTCGTTTACAACCATTTCCACACGGTCGACTCCGGCACGCCGGAAGCCCTCATCGATTGGTCGCGGCGCAGAGGAGTGGAAGTGCGAGCGTATGGCTTTCCGGCCGTCCCGCGCGTCCGTGAAGGGAACGTCTGGTTCCGGTCGCCCAGCAGAGACGGCATGATCAACGACATGGCTACCTCGCGCGGCGTGCTCACCAGTGCCGGATTGACGACGGCGGTCGAGGCGTTTCTGCTTGGCAAACCGGTTTGCAACGTTCCCATTCCCTGCCAGTGGGAACAACTCGTGAACGCGTTTCACATGCAGGCGGCGGGAATCGCCCATTGGAGCGAAACCTGGGACTACGATCGCCTGCTTCAGATCACCCCGCCGGGCAAGGATCACCCGCTGAATGGCTGGCTGAACACGCCGGTCGAGCGAATACTCGAACACGTGCTCGGACCGGCCGCCGTCCGATTATCGCCGCAACCGGAAGAGCGCGCCCGCGCCGCGGCGTGATGCCTGGCGAGCAGGGGACGTGAGTCCGCCGTTGATTGTTGCCTCTCAAATGGCGTCCACTGACCATTCATAAAAAGCACGTGCGAATGGGCAGTGTTGGAAGAGACATGCCCGCCCTGCTGCGCGATGCGGGCATGGCACGCCGCAAGTTACTGCTGCTTGCCTGCCGCCTCGATGTGAATATTGCATTCGCCGACGATGAAGTCATTCCAGAGGGGATGGCCGACGCGGCCAAATTCATCAGGCGATCCGTAGATTGGCACTTCAAATAGACAAGTGATTTCATAAGTTTGCGGCTCCTGAAACGCGAACCACCGCGTGAGTTCCACCGTGCTCTTGAAGGAAGCTCCCGGCGCGATGGTCACCGGGTTCGAGATTCCGCCGTGGTCGTCTCGCGAACCGACATCGGGCAGCGGCTGCTTACGATTACCGACAGGCCAGGCGATGAAACGAAACTGATTGTTCCGGTAGCCGCGCTGCTTGCCGCCGTTCTCGAACGTGAATGGCACCTCGCCGACGTTGTGGAGGGTCATTTCCAGCGTGACCGTCTCCCCCGGATTCCAGGTCTCTTTTGTTGGGCGGAATTCGCCGACGATTTTGTGCCCGGGATGCTTTCGCCGTTGGATCTCGACGTTGAAGATCTTGGCCATCTTTTCGGCCGCTTCTCGTGATTCGATCATCACCATCATTTCCACGAATCCGCCAGCAACGCGGCGCGTGCTCGAAACCGGCTCCGCCAGGCCGTCGATGATCATCATCAGACGCTTCTGATCAGCCTCCGGAGGGATCGGCCCCGCGTGCGAGAACATAATGTAGAACTTCGAGTTCTGATTGTTGACCGACCAGATCTTGGCTTCACCAAAATGGTTTGCCACGAATTGACCGACCGGCAGCTTGCCGCCGCCGACCCGCTCGACGACCTCTCCTTTCCCTTCGTTCTCGAGTACGTAAAATCCATTTTTGAACTCCGCCGCGATGGTTGCCTGAGTGATGAGTAGCGTCGTGACGAGAGCGGGGAACAGCCGTGCCATCTCAAAGCCTCCGCAAGTACAGGGACATCCGATCTTCGACCTGCCGCGCAACCGCGTGCAGCGGGACGCGGCTTTGGACGTCGGCCTCGCTCAGAGAGTTCCCTCAAATTCGCAGCAGATTCCGAAGACGGGCGGGAAGCGCGTCTGGCGAGCAGGCAGAACGGTCCGCGGGGTGGTGCAGACGCCTCCGCGTCTTGGTCGCAAAGCGACAAGAGGCGTTTCCGAATTCGGTCAGCAGTTCGAAATGCCCGAGTGCTCTTGTCCCCTTCAATAGCAGCCTCTTGTGACTGCGTCACCCAGACAACCGAGCCGGCTGTCCGGGCCACCCGCGCCCTTCATTCCGTATGCACAACGTGCTACATTACCCACCGGATATCAATCGGGATAATGGATATTTCGTATGACTCCCTGCCATGCACTGTGTGATAAAGAGGTGTGAAAATGGGACTCCTCGATTTCTTTCGTCGCGGGTCTAAGGAACTCTCTGACGAGCAAAAGAAATTGATCCAGAAGTATTACAACGAGGCTTGGCAGAAGGCATACAAGCTTGCCCAGTCGCAGCGACAGGAACTCCCAAAGTTTGGGACATGGTCCACTACTGACCCAAACGTGCTGGCCGAGATGGGCGACGGGATGTACGCGACTGAAGAGGCGGAAATGGCGACGATGAAAAAATTCTGGCTGACGCGGAAGCAGATGGAGGAGAATTTCCCGAACGGGCTTCACTACTGACCAAAAGTTTTAACCGCGGGGTGGTGCAGACGCCTCCGCGTCTTGGTCGCAAAGCGACAAGAGGCGTTTCCGAATTCGGTCAGCAGTTCGAAATGCCCGAGTGCTCTTGTCCCCTTCAATAGCAGCCTCTTGTGACTGCGTCACCCAGACAACCGAGCCGGCTGTCCGGGCCACCCGCTAAAATGCATTCAAATTGTTTTGACATCAGATAAGTGTCAATTGATACTGAGGGGGAATTCACTGGTGCAGGTTCTTGAATGCTCGGATTTCCCCAGGGGATATGTGTCATGCTCAACGCGGACAACATTCGGTATTTGCACTTTACTGGTCCGATGCGCATGGAGAAGCAGGTTCATACCCTAGAAGGGCTCCTGACGGGCATTGCATCGGACGGTCATATTTCGAGTCTCGAAGTCTCAGCGCTTTCCGGGTGGAAAGAAGAGAATCAGGAATTCAGTCATCGTCACCCGTTCTCTGAAATTATTCCTAGAATTGAAGATGCATTGAGCGACGGAATAATTGATGAAGATGAACGGCAGGACTTGCTGTGGCTATGTAGCAGTCTTAAACAACAGAATAGGTCGTTTGATAAGATTACAGTCGATCTTCAGCGACTTCATGGGATATTAGGCGGTATTGCTGCCGATGGAAAAATCACCGAAGACGAATTGCGGTCGCTGGGGACTTGGCTGGAGGAGCACGAGCATTTGCGATCGTGCTGGCCATTCGATGAAATCGACTCGCTCCTAACGGCGGTGCTTTCTGATGGGATAATTGACGAAAGTGAGCATCAGGCTTTGTTGACTTACTTCAATGAGTTCGTGACGTTTGGCGATCAACGGGCAATCGATATTCCCGACAATTGGGACCAAAACACAATCAAAGGCGTTTGCTCAGTGTGTCCAACCATCGAATTCACAGATCGAATGTTTTGCTTCACCGGTAAATCGGAGCGATACACTCGTCGTCAGCTTGCGGAAATTGTCACTCGCCTCGGTGGAATGTTTTCTGACAGAGTGACTTACGATGTTGACTATCTGGTAATCGGGGCAGACGGTAACCCTTGTTGGGCTTTCGCATGCTACGGTCGAAAAGTTGAGCAGGCGATATCCTATCGAAAATCAGGACACAACATTGTACTCGTGCATGAGTACGACATTTACGATGCGATTGAGGATGCTCGTTAAGGTGCTGGATGCAACTGGCGAAGATTTCGCTGGGTGACCCAGACGCACCTGACTTGCCCCCCGACCGTCAGTCATAAGACTGCAGGTAGTGGTTCCGTATGATCTTCGG
>CAZVJA010000192.1:0-10474 GCA_964626885.1 uncultured Planctomycetaceae bacterium
GAGAGGGCATGAACGTCGTCGTGCGGCATAACAAAGAATCATTCAGTCTGCTCGTCGACGAAGTGGGAGACGGAATCAACATACATGATGAAACATTGCAGCCGGTGCCTCACACTGTCGAGGCACACTGGAAATCGGTGACGAAAGGCGTGTTCCGGCTGGAGAAACGATTGTGCATCATTCTCAATGTGGCCGCTGTATTGAAACTTTCCTGACACTTGCGGGGACCGATGCGGCGGTCCTCGTAGTTCAGATGCCTATCGACGAAATGGGCGGCCGAATGGCCCTCAACGTAAACGCGCTTCGCGATTCCTTCGCACTGGTCGCCCCTGAGGCGGACCGGCTTGCAACACGATTCTACGAGCTGCTGTTCCTCAATCATCCTCAATTGCAGCCTCTTTTCGAGGGGGTCGAATTTGGCGAACAGCAGCGCAAGCTGGTGCAGTCGTTGTCGGTGATCGTGAAATCGTTGGAACAGCCCGAGAAGCTGACGGCCTTTCTGCACGAGTTGGGCGCGCGGCACGTCGAGTACGACGTTGTTGAAGATCATTACGCCCCCGTGGCGGAAACCATGTTAGCCACGCTGGCCGAAATCGCTGGCGAGGCCTGGAACGAGGAACTCCAAACGGCGTGGAGCGATGCGCTCGATGCCGTTGCCCAGTTGATGTTGGAAGGGGCCGCCATGGCGCAAGAGCGCAGCAGCGGCCAGGAATGTGAACTTGTGGCAGCCGAGTCGACGTCAGCGGTGACCGTCGGCGCGGCGGCCGGGAATCGATCGAATACGAAGGACCACAGAGTCCGGAGAAAGAACCGGGCCGAAGCCGCGGAGTCGTCCGCCCAAAAGGAGAATCGAGAGATGTCGGTAGAATCCCTGAAAAAGACAGCGAACACATCCGCGCCCGCGCGCCCCGCGCAAAACTTCGACCAGTTCTTCGGCATGGTCGAGTACGCGCCGTTGACCAAGTTTTTCGTGCAACCGGACGGTACGGTTTCCTACCTGAATCGAAAAGGACACGAGGTCCTCCGCAAGCTAGCCGACAAGCTCGGCTTCGGCCCCGAGGATTTCGTCGGCGGATCGATCCAGCGGCTCTATCGTGTGCTTCCCGAGATCGAGACTGCCGCTCGTTCCATGAGAGAGCAAACCTCTCTCCGGGTCCAACTGAAAGAGGAATGGCTCGACATCTATCTCATCCCCGTGACCGATGCCGACGGTGATCGGATCGGGATTTTTCAAGGGTGGGATCTTGTCACCGAGAAGGTCAAGCTCGAAGAGCAGTCTCATGACTATTCGGAGCAGATCGACGGCATTAATAAGCTCCAGGCCTTCATCGAATTCAAGATGGACGGCACGATCGTCACCGCCAACGACAACTTCCTCAACGCCATGGGCTACCGCCTGGATGAAATCAAGGGGCAGCACCACCGGATCTTCGCGGAAGAGAGTTTCGCCCGGAGCAGTGAGTACAAGGATTTCTGGGCGAAGCTCAACCAGGGGCAGTCTTTCTCGGGTGAGTTCAAACGGATTGGCAAAGGGGACAAGATCGTTTGGATCAATGCCACTTACTTCCCGATTAAAGACAAGAACGGCCGGCCTTATAAGGTCGTCAAATTCGCGACCGACATCACGGATGCCGTCCATTCTCGTAACGAAATGGTCCGCATCCAGAACATGATGGAGAACATTCCCATCAACGTGATGTTGGCCAACCGCGACTTCGAGCTGGTCTACATGAACCCGGCTTCTGTCAAAACATTGTCGAAGCTGCAGCACCTTCTGCCCAAGCCACTCAATCAGTTGATGGGCCAAAAAATCGATATCTTCCACAAGCAGCCGGAGAATCAAAGGCGCTTGCTGAGTGACCCAAAAAATCTGCCACATCGCGCCAAGATCAAGCTCGCCGAAGAAACGCTCGATCTCCTCGTTTCCGCGATCACGGATAAAGATGGGCATTACATTGGCCCAATGGTCACCTGGTCGGTCGTCACCGAGCAGGTCAAGATGGCGGACGACTTCGAACGGGATGTCAAGGGAGTTGTACAGGTCGTAACCTCTTCCGCCACCGAAATGCAGGCGAGTTCGAAGAGCATGGCGGCCACGGCGGAAGAATCGGCCCGGCAGGCGCAGGTCGTCGCGGCCGCCAGCGAAGAAGCCACTCGCAACGTCGAGACGGTCTCCTCCGCGGCCGAAGAGTTGACCAGCTCGATCGCCGAGATTGCCCGCCACGTGCAGGAAGCCTCGAAGATGACCTCGCAGGCGGTCGCCGAAGCCGAGCGGACCAACATCACGATCAAGGATCTCGGCGAGTCGAGCGACGAGATCGGCCAGGTGGTCAAGGTCATCACCTCGATCGCGCAGCAGACCAACCTGCTCGCGCTGAACGCCACGATCGAGGCGGCTCGTGCCGGCGAAGCGGGCAAGGGCTTCGCGGTCGTCGCCAACGAGGTTAAGGAACTCGCGCGGCAAACCGCCAAAGCGACCGAGGAAATCAGCCAGAAGATCGCGGCGATTCAGTCGGCCACCGGCGGCGCGCAAGGGGCGATCAAGTCGATCAGCGAAAGCATCAACAAGATCAACGAGATCTCCACGACGATCGCCAGCGCGGTCGAGGAACAGACCGCCGCCACGAACGAAATCTCGCGCAACGTTGCCGAAGCGGCCAAGGGAACCGCGGAAGTGACGAACAATATCGCGGGAGTTTCGCAAGCGGCGGACGAAGCAGGCAAAGGCGCCTCCGACATCCTCTCCGCGGCCGACGGCCTGGCGAAAGAGTCGTCGAACCTTGACACGGTCACAACTGAATTCCTCAAACGGATGCGCGCCATTTAAGGATAACGCTTGAATTTTGCCACCGATCTGTTGCAAGACAGGCCGGCCTTGACGATGGAAATGGTGAGTTGAGACGCGGTGGAGAAGCACTCGACCTGCTTCTCCACCGCTGCGTAACTAGTCATGGCACCAGGTTGTCATTTTCGGAAACTCTAGTACGACGAGAAAATCCATGAAGAAGATACTTCTGGTCGATGACTCCCGGGCCGTGAGGCTGGTTGGGCGGCGCTGTATGTGTTCGCTCGGTTTCGAGGTTCTGGAAGCCGAGGATGGGCAAGCCGCGCTCGACGTTGCTCGCCAGCACCCTGACATCGACGTCGTGTTGCTCGACTGGAACATGCCGGTGATGGACGGGTTGACGTTCCTGAAGCACTTGCGAGAAGAACAGCGTGAACGCCAGCCGGTCGTCGTGATGTGCACGACGGAGAACGATCTGAAGCGAATCATGGAAGCCATGCAAGCCGGTGCGAACGAATACATCATGAAGCCGTTTACTGAAGAAATTGTCCGCGACAAACTGCATGAAACAGGTGTTCTATGACAAACCGGCAAGTGCGTGTCTTGGTAGTCGATGACTCCGCCGTCGTTCGTGGTCTGCTGGCGCGGGCACTCGAAACCGACTCGGGAATCAAGGTCGTCGGTACGGCCATGCATGGTGAGCAAGCGCTTAACTTCATGCGCCGCAATCCCGTGGATGTCGTCGTGCTTGACGTTGAGATGCCGGTCATGGACGGCTTGACGGCACTGGAAAAAATCCAGGCGGAGTTTCCCGCCGCCCACGTCATCATGGCCAGTGGTCTCACCTACGAGGGGGCGGAAACGACGGTCAAAGCTCTCGCTTTGGGTGCGGCAGGCTGTATTGCCAAGCCCGCGGCGAGAAGCACGGCCGAGAGCATCGAAATTCTCGTGCAGCAGCTTGTGCCGCTCGTGATTGCTCTCGGAGCCCATCCTGTCGCCGCGGAAGAGCCGGCGCCGATATTCCCGTCTCCTGCACATTCCATCCGCCAGCCGGTTGTCCCTCCGGCGGTTCTGGTGATCGGATCGAGCACAGGGGGACCGAAGGCCCTCACGACCGTTCTCAGTGGGTTGTCTCGCGATTTTCCGCTCCCGATCCTGATCGTTCAGCACATGCCGCCGCTTTTCACGCCGATGCTCGCAAAGCACTTGGCACAGGACTCCGGGCGTCCCTGCCAGGAAGCCAAGCATGGCCAGAAGATCGAGCGAAATAACACCTATGTGGCACCGGGCGATTATCACGTCGTGATCGAAAAGCGCGATAACTACATGATCACGACATTGAATCAGGATTCGCCCGAGCACTTCTGTCGTCCCTCGGTCAATCCGTTGTTCCGTTCCGCCGCCGAGTGGTACGGCAAATCGGTCCTCGCGGTCATGTTGACCGGAATGGGAGAGGATGGGATCGAAGGAACTCGTTCCATTTCCGCCCGGCAAGGGTACATCATCGCTCAGGACCAGGCCACTAGCGTCGTTTGGGGAATGCCAGCTGCCGTCGTTCGTGAGAATCTGGCACACCAGGTGCTTCCTCTCGACAAGATCGCGCCGGCAATCGAACGACTCTGCGCGGCGGATTTGGTCCGCACCGCGCGGTGACACACACAACACCATATTGGCAAACATAATGTTTTCCCTGGCATCAGGGGGCTGTCGATCACGGAAAGAGAGCCGCAATTATGACCCCTTTTGAATACGAATACCTGTCGAACTTCCTGCTTGGAAAATCGGGACTTTCCCTTGGACCCGGCAAAGAATATTTGCTGGAAGGACGGCTGATTCCTCTCGCACAAAGCTGGGGACTCACCGGCATTGAGGACCTCGTCAAAGAACTTCGCTCGAAGAACGACGAACGCTTGCACTCCGCGGTCGTCGAAGCGATGACGACCAACGAGACGTCGTTTTATCGCGATAAGATCCCGTTTGAAGAGCTGAAAGCGAGCTTGCTTCCCGCGCTTCTGGAATCTCGCAGAACCAGTCGGCAACTGCGTATCTGGTGCGCGGCGGCATCGACGGGACAGGAACCATATTCGATTCTGATGCTCCTGGCTGACAGCTTTCCGGAACTGCGAGACTGGAAAGTCGAACTCATCTGCACCGATATTGACCGCACGGCCCTTGGTCGCTGCGAGCAAGGGGTTTACTCCCAATTTGAAGTGCAGCGCGGACTCCCGATTCAGCTACTAATGAAGTACTTCGAGCAGATCGATACCGGATGGAGAATCAAGGATGATCTCCGTAAGCGCGTCGTCTGGAAGCAGTTGAACCTGCTCGATAACTTCTCGCATCTCGGGACGTTCGACATCGTCTTTTGTCGGAATGTTCTGATCTACTTCCAGAACTCCACCAAGAAAGATATTCTCGATCGCATCGCCAAGCAGACACGGAATGATGGCTACCTTTACCTCGGAGCCGCCGAAACCGTGCTTGGAATCAGTGATGCGTTCAGCCGCAATAAGGCCTTCAAATCGGCGGTTTATCAGCCTGTCGGAGCACCGGTCAAAGTCTGAACGATTCTATGACCTAAGTACCGCAAATGGCGGCGCCGCGTCGACTTCCGTCGTTCGTGTACGGCCCTGTTCGACCCGCCAGACCGCTCAGTTAGTAGTTATTGATTCTCTCTTTGAGAGTTTTGTGATCGCCGGTATATTACCCCGGCGACACGGCTCACACTTCTCGTTACCACTTCGATTCGCTCCTCCGTTCGTCATCACTCCTCCCGTGGTCGCGGTCCGAACTCCGCGCTGACGGTTCATCGCTTGGTTTGTTCCTGACGTCGTTACCATTGGCCGGTTTGTAGGGATCGTCGCACCCCGCTTTGGGGATTGAGAATGCGCCTTGCACTCTACGAAGATGGATTGTCATCGAACTTCGGTCCGATTGCGCTCATGCGGCCGGTCTTCGAACTGGTCTGCGGCCATTTCTCTCTCCGCGAACGGGTAATTCGCTCCGCGAATGTCGCGGAATGGGGCGCACTGGTTCGCGAGCATCTCGTGGATGTTTACCGCGAGGAACATCCCGAGTGTTTCGTGAACGACGAACGTTGGCTCGCCCGGATGCCGACGCTGCTCATTAACGGCCGCTGGCTTCCTCCAGCCGGTGCACTCGATCGAATCCGCACCAACGAAGCGGGTCGGATCGGCGACACGATTACGTACATCACGGTCGACCCGCTCGAAGCTCCGCTGCTGGCCGACCATAATCGAGATGTGACGCTCGCGAGACTCGCCGCCACTCGCACCATTGTTGCCGCTCCCGGCCGATTGATTGAGCATCCTTGGGATCTTGTGGAACAAAACTCCGGACAATTGCGGTCGGACTTTGGAAGTCGCCGTCGCTCGGTGCGCTCGGCTTGCGCGGATACCGATTCGTTCGGGCCGCACGTCGCCTTGCTCGGTCCGCGCGAGAATATTTACGTCGATGCCGCTGCCACCGTGGAACCATTCGCCGTGCTCGATGCCCGGAATGGTCCCGTCTGGGTTGAAGCCGGTGCGAAGATCGGTTCCTTCACGCAGCTCGAAGGTCCCTGTTACGTCGGCAGCCGCAGCCAGTTGCTGCGCGCGCAGGTTCGCGCGGCGACAACCATCGGTCCGGAATGCCGCGTCGGTGGAGAAGTCGAAAACTCGATCCTGCATGGGTGCGTCAACAAGTATCATCTCGGGTTCTTCGGCCATGCGTATGCGTGCCCCTGGGTGAACCTCGGGGCGCTCGCCACCAACAGTGATCTTAAAAGTGACTATTCCGATGTCCTGGTTCCGTTGTGGGGAGAGCCGGTCGATTCCGGGTTGATGAAGGTCGGCTGTTTCATCGGTGACCACACGAAAATCGCCATCGGCAGCCTGTTCAACACCGGCTCGTCGATCGGTGTCATGTCGTTGATTCTCCCCGGGGGCGAACTGCTCCCGAAGCATGTGCCGTCGTTCTCTCGCGTCTGGCATGGGGAACTTTCGGCCGAGGGTGACCTTGAAGTCGGCATTCGCACCGCCCGCGCTGCCTTGGAGCGCCGCAATCAGGAGCTGACACCGGCCCACGAGCGGCTGATTCGCCACCTGCACGCCGTCACCCGTACCGAACGGGAAGCTGCTGTCGCCCGAGTTCGCGAGAAGCGCCGTCCCTCCGCCGAGTTGCTACAATAACATCGCGTCTGTGTGGCACGTCCCTGAAGTTTTGTGAAGGGCGTGGCGAACACGATCCCGATACAACACTCGAGGGGCAACTATGCCGGCGGCGTTCCGTGATCATCGTCTCGACGCACGTAGCCAATCGACATTGGCGCTCGCGGGGCGATCCACTCCCTATCAACTCTTCTGGGGAGACCTGCACAATCACAATGCCGTCGGGTATGCGAAAGGTTCGCTGCAGCGGTCGATCGACCTGGCCCGCGAGCATCTCGACTTCTTCGCCTTTACCGGGCACGCATCCTGGCACGACATGCCGAAAATGCCCGGTGACCGCCACATGAAGTGGGTCAATGGCTTCAAGGTTCACTCCGAGCATTGGCCCACCACCAAGAAGATGATGCACGAAGCCAACGACGACAACTTCGTCGCTCTGTTGGGCTACGAATGGCATTCCAGCCACTTCGGCGATTATTGCGTTCTGTATCCTGAAGCGGAGGGCGAGCTTTTTCTTCCTGACCACGCCGATAAATTGCTCGACTACGCTTCGTCGGCCGGCGCGCTCGCGATTCCACACCATGTCGCCTACAAGCAGGGTTGGCGCGGCACCAACTGGAAGCATGTACGGTCCGATACCACAGTCACGCCGGTGGTCGAGATCTTTTCTGAACATGGCTGCACCGAGTCGGATCGTGCGCCTTTTCCAATGATTAGGCACAGCAACGGCGGACGTTCGACCGCCAGCACCATCGCGCGGCAGTTGGCGGACGGAGCGCGATTCGGCTTTGTCGCTTCGAGTGATGATCATCTCGGCTATCCCGGTGCGTATGGGGAAGGGGTCGTCGGCGTCTGGGCCGAGTCGCTCACACGGCGGTCGCTCTTTGAAGCGATCCGCGCGCGACGGACATACGCCGCCACCGGAGACCGCATCGCGCTGGAAGTCGCGCTTAACGGACACCCGATGGGTGCGGAAATTCCACTCACTTCCGACCGGCAGATCGATGTACGCGTTACCGCGCAGGATGCTATCGCGTCGGTCGAACTCGTGTGCAACGGAAGAGTTGTTGAACGGCACTTCCCCGAAGACCACGCACCGGCAGTCACATTGCCGGGACGGGTGAAATGCCGCCTGCAATACGGCTGGGGACCGTGGGCCGACCTGAATCTTGGCCGCGTCTGCGACTGGGATCTTTCGCTGCGCGTGAACAACGGGAAGATACTCCGCGTGATTCCTTGTTTCCAATCCGGTCCGTTCGATGAATCTCTCCGCGACAGGCTCACGATCCTTTCCGATACCGAATTGCGTCTCCAGTCGCCGACCTCGCGCGTCGGCAGTTTCGCCGAAGACCCGACCAAGTCGCTGGTGCTCGAACTCGACGGCAGCCCGACGAGTGTCGTCACGATTACACTCCGTTCTCCTGCCGAGCAGACAATCGCCGCGAAGCTCGTCGATCTGGCCCGCGACAACGTCGTCGAGTTCACCGGCGTCTTCACCAGCGAAAGCCTGATCCTCGGGCGTCTCGTCGGCCCGCAGGAATATTCCGTGAACATCCGCTGGCAAGATCGCCGCGCTGCTGCTTGCGGCAGCGATTGGTACTACGTCCGCGTCACGCAACACAACGGCCACTCTGCCTGGTCAAGCCCCATCTGGGTGGGGTGATTCAAGTCGCACGAACGGTGTGCTGTGCGGTTTGGCATTGAACAGAATCTCATAGAACTTCAAACAATACCTGAACGCGAGACTGCAACAAGGAGAAAAAATGTTTCCATTTTCGCGGCAGAGAGTATTCATCATCACCGTCGTTTCGCTTCTGTTTTGTGGAGCGTTTCTCTCGGCGTCTGCGGACGAGAAACCCGCCGTGTTCCGCGCCGGCGCCGCCACAAGCAACATCACCCCTCCGTTGGGGGGACGCATCGTCGGGAGCTTCGAGCCGATTTACGCGGAGCATATTCACGATGAACTCCATGCCCGGTGTATTGTCCTCGACGACGGCAAATGCCGGCTGGGCATTGTGCTCTGCGACAGCGCGGAAATTCCCGCCGAAGTCTTCGATGCCGCGAAAGCCGAGATCCAGAAACTGACCGGGATTCCGGCGTCGCATCTGTTGATGGCCTCGACCCATACGCACTCCGCGACGGCCGCCGGCGGCCGCAGTCTCATCCTTCGTGACAAGGAACTGAATTCCTACCAGGAGTTTCTCATCCATCGCATCTCCGACGGAGTTCGCCGAGCGATCCACCAACTGGAGCCGGCCCGCATCGGTTGGGGCCAGGTGGACGAACCGTCGGAACTCTTCAATCGTCGCTGGTTCGTGACCGACCCGGAACTCTTGAAAAACCCCTTCGGCGGAACGGATCAGGTGCGGATGAATCCTCCGCAGAGATCGACCGCGCTGGTCAAACCCGCCGGCCCGGTTGATCCCCAGATTTCGTTCGTTTCGATCCAGAGCACGCAAGGACGGCCAATTGCCCTGCTCGCGAATTATTCGCTGCATTACGTCGGCGGAGTTCCCATCGGCGACGTCTCGGCCGACTACTTCGGCTACTTTGCGAAGTACATTGGCGAAAAACTGGGGGCAGCCGACCAGGATCCGCCCTTTGTGGGAATCCTTTCCAACGGCACCAGCGGCGATGTGAACAACACCAACGTCCGCGAAGAGGGAAGAAGGCGTCCGCCATACGAACGGATTCATCAGGTCGCGGAAAAGATTTCCAGTCGTGTCTTTGAAGCGCATCAGGCTGTCGTTTTTCATGACGATGTTTCCCTCGACGCCCGTTTGACCTTGCTGCCGCTGCGTGTTCGAAAGCCAACTCCCGAAATGCTCGCCTATTTTGCCAAGCTGGAGGACAAATCGAATCCGGCGACCGATCGAACCGGGGTCGACAAGTTCTATGCGAAGCGCATCGCCTTGCTGGCCGAGGCGACCGAGGAGATCCAGGCTCCCATTCAAGTCCTCCGCATCGGCGACCTGGGGATCGCGGGAATCCCGTTCGAGACGTTCGCGGAGACGGGACTGCGGATCAAATCGGAAAGTCCCTTCAAAAGCACATTCACCATCGAACTGGCGAATGGAAGCTTTGGCTATCTTCCCACTCCCGAACAGCACCGTTTGGGAGGCTACGAAACATGGCTGGGGACCAACTTCGTCGAAGAGGAAGCCTCCTCAAAAATCGCATACGCCATCTCCGAAATGTTTCGAGCCTGCGCCGGCAAGTGACGGCAGTCCGGTGAAAGGTCGTTAACTCAGGTTGGCGTCTCGCTCAACCACTTCAAATGTTACGCCAGCATTTCGCCGACGACGCTTGCCCCTTCCGGAACAATTCCCGCGAGGCTGCCGCTACGGTCCGGGATGCGCGTGTGAGGATCGATGCCGAGCAGGTGGTACATCGTCGCCAGCAGATCCTTCGGCGAAACGGGTCGGTCGGTGACATCCCCCGCATGATGATCGCTCGCGCCGACCACGTTCCCGCGTGCGATTCCGCCCCCCGCGAAGATAGTGGAGTAGGCCCGCGACCA
>CAZVJA010000193.1:0-10402 GCA_964626885.1 uncultured Planctomycetaceae bacterium
CCGAGGAAATGCAGTTCGCTTCCAGACTGCAAGAGACGCTCTCTCGAAAGGAACCGCTCGACAACATCAAGCTCGTCGCCGACCGGAGCGGCACGGTGGGAAAAGGATCGACCGACGTGGGAGACGTTTCCTGGAAGCTCCCCACCAGCGGCTTCAGCACCGCCTGCTGGGTGCCCGGAACGCCGGCCCATTCGTGGCAGGCGGTGGCGTGCGGCGGCACGAGCATCGCGCGGAAGGGGATGAATCTCGCGGCCCGCGTCCTTGCAGCCACGGCTTGGGATCTCTTCATGAGCCCCGATCTTGTCGCCCAGGCGCAGGCGGAACATCGAGAGAGACTGGGGAACGAGAAATACGAATCACTGATGCAGCCGGGCCAAAAACCCCCGCTCGACTACCGCAAGTCGCCGCAGTCGAATGTGGATGTGAGGGAGTAAGGCAGGATCACGGGTCATGCCGGGGAATTCGAACCACCCTGCCGTGTTGCCTCAGTGGAACAATCGTCGGGCGGTGCCTGACCTGCGGCTCTCTGTAATTACAACGATTCATGGAGCAGGATAATGAATTCCAAGAGATCTCAACTGTTCGATCGTGTTCGTGATGCGTTGCTGAACGAATGGGATCCGATTGGAATCCAGGATTTTGCAGAAGCTGCGGACGAATATGATTCCTATGCTGCGGATTTATGTGAACTCTTAGGGAGGAACGCCTCGGTCACAGAAGTGTTCAAGTATCTTTGGCAGCTTGAAACAGAGCATATGAGTTTGCGCGGCGAAAAACGGAGGACCGAAGACTTCGCAAGTCGACTTTTGGAAATTGCTACAACCAGTTTCAAAACTTCTGAAGAATAGCAGGGTAACACTGGTTGCTGTGCAACCGATGCGGCCAGCCACCCCATCGTTGGAAATTGAGTGGGAGTACCCACATGTCAGACATCACGCGAATTGCGTTTATCGTCGCGGGGGTGATCTGGGTGTTCATCATCGCCCTGCTGGTGAATCGTTTCCTTCGCGGCGGACGAGATTAAAATCGATTGCCAAAGCGCCATCCAGTGCCGCTCCCTCATTCACGAGCTTCGGCAGTCAGACGCAACGCAGGCTGCGGCGCGCCGGCCGAAACTTCAACAGGCAACAGCCAGTGGATCGATTTCACTTTGCAGAGCCCGCCGACCCCCGCACGGCAATAGCCGAACGACAAGGATATCCCCAGATTCGCTTTCCCGCCGCGACCCGCCAGTGGGACGGTGAAGATCGCAACGCCGTTCTCGAGCGCGGCTTTGTAGCGTCGATCAAGTTGTTCCGGGACGATCAGTTCCTGCGGTCCCTCGGCCGTCAACCGGCAATTCAGCGGTGCCAGCTGGTTGAGCTTGTAACCTTCCGGGAGTGCAAACTTCACTTCAATCCGCAATGTTTCCCCCGAAGCGACGACCTGCGGCTCGAGGCGAACGCGCTCCTTGGTCGCCGTATGATCGGCTACTTCGACTTTCGGAGGCATCGGCGGCTCGAGCCCCGCGATGGGGAGTTCCGAAATTGCAGCGCTCTTCAGATCGGCCACCTTAATCACATGATTGTTCGTATCGGCGATATACAGCCGGCCCGCCGCCAGCGAGACCTCTCCCGGCTCCGAGAACTGCGGCGGATTCAGCTCGTTGCCGCGTTTGCCGGTTCCCAACCAGGTCGAGACGGCGCGCGTTTTGAGATCGATCTTCTTGATTTTGTGATTGTAGGTATCGGCGATGTAGAGCGTCCCGTCGGCCTGGGTAATGCCGAGCGGGTGCTGAAGCCGCGCCAGCCCGCCAATGCCGTCACTGTCGCCGAATTCGAACAGCGATCGCCCGTTTTCCAGATCCGACGTGCCGGCGATGGTTGTGACTTTGCCAAGCGGCCCCAGAGCAACACTGCGGACGGCGGACCCTTCACTGTCGACCAGAAAAAGGGATTCGCCGTCAGAAACGATCCCTGAAGGCTGCGCGAATGCCGCCTCGGCCAGCGTGCCGTTGCGAATGTCTTCGCGGCCGCTACCGGCAAAGACCTCGATGCGATCGCTTCCCAGCTTGTGCGACCAGATTTGATGCGGCCCCGCCATGGCAATGTATAACGTCCCCCCCACGTGCGCGATCGACCAGGGGCTGTTGAGCGCCGTCGTCGCCAGCGGCCCGCCGAGCGCGCCGAATCGCGATTGTTCCCCGGTGCCGGCCAGAGTGCTCACGGTCCTCTGCTTCAGATCCACGACGCGGAGTCGGTGGTTTTCGGTATCGGCCACGTAGAGCAAGTCGCCGACGAGCGCCGTCCCCTGCGGATGATTGAATGTCGCCTCGGCGAATGCGCCGTCCTGCACACCGATGGCGCCGGTGCCGATGACGTCGAGCAGCTTGCCGTTGAGTGTGGTGATGACCAGACGGTTGTGATTGCTGTCGGTAATGAACAACCGATTGCCCGGCTCATCGGCGAGAATCTTGCCGGGGAACCGCAGCGGCGTCGGCTTGAGTTTCTCGCGTTCGAGTTGAAACTTGACCGGCGTGCTATCGAGTGTTCCTTTGGCCTTGTGATAAACGATCAGCTTTTCGATCAGCATTTCCATCAGCTCGCGATGCCCTTCGCCGGAGATTGAGCCCAGATACTTCCCTTCGGGATCGACGAGCGCCTGCGTCGGCCAGGCGTTCGTTTGGAAGTTTCTCCAGATGACCATGTTGGCGTCGTTCACGACGGGATGCTCGATCTCGTATCGCTGAATCGCGCGGCGGATGTTCTCCGAATCTTTCTCGTTGTCGAACTTGGCCGAGTGCACGCCGATGACGACGAGATCGTTGGGAAACTTTTGTTCGAGATACTTCAAATCGGGGAGGATGTGCATGCAGTTGATACAGCAGTAGGTCCAAAAATCGAACAGCACGATCTTGCCGCGCAGGTCGCGCATTTCGATCGGCCCGGCGGAATTCAGCCATTCGACTCCCCCCGCGAGCATGGCATCCGGGAGCTTTGGACGGTCGGGAAAGGGATTCTCCGGGGTTTGCGCCGGCGCGGCTTTCGGATCTTTGGCAGTTTTCGCGGGGGACTCATCCGCGCCCCAGACGCGCGCGGCCGCCATGCCGGCACAGATCGCCAGCGCCATCAGCCACAAAATGGTCCGACGGACAGAGGCCGGTCGAATAATCTCGGCGTGCGAACGACAGGCACACCGCAGCGTCACGTTCCGGTCAACCATGCTTTCCACCTCCACGCGCAGGATGCGGGTATCGTAGCACACCATCCCGCACCACGAAACGTCGGTCCGCTCCTGAGTCAACCTTTCTGCTCAATCCCTCGAACGGGACGAAACAGAATTCCACTCATCCACCAGAAAGACATGCAGCGAACGCGGGCCGTGCGCGCCGATCACCAGAGACTGCTCGATATCAGCGGTTTTCGAGGGGCCGGAGATGAACGCTCCGAAGCCCGCCTCGGAAAACGACAGCCGTTCGTAAGCCTGGTGCAGGTTGTCGGCAAGCGACGCGGCGGGAATGACCAAGCCGAGATGCTGCGTGAGAAAATAAAGCGAACGATGCCGCAAGGTTTGCTCGGTCACCCACACCGCTCCGTTTTCGCAGACGCCGAATTGCGCGGGGAGCAGCGCGAATTCGATATCTTCCAGAAGATGCGGCTCGGCGATCGTTTCCAGATCGACGTCGCTCCGGCCGACTTCCGCGATCTTCGACACCACTTTCTTCGCGTTGCGATACTCCGCAATCTCGCCGAGGGCCCGCTGCAAGTCAGCGACATTTTTGACCCGCACGCATTTCCCTCCGACTGATGTGAGCGCAGCCGCGAATTGCGCCGGACGGTCGGCATAGGAAATCCAGTCGCGCGCCAGCGACGGCGGTTCCGCCGGCGCAAGGTGTTGAACGCGGATTCTTCTCAGAATGTCGTCCCGACTGGTCATTGCTGTTTTTCAATTGAAGATGCGACTGTGGTCACTTTTGTTGTCTCTCCCGGTAGATCTCCCGAAAACTTCGCTTCGGAAAATCGGGAAGCTCGCGTTGGCGTCCCCACGGATTGAAACGGTTGTAAACCAGGAATCGCGGAAGATGCGGAACGATCGCCCGGGCCAGTTTCCCGGCCCACCTGTACAACCGAGGATGGCGGAAGATGTATCCCGCCAGTTTCATGCTCAGTCGTTTTGTCGCCGGGAGCAGACGTCGCCCGGCAATCTCGCGGCGCCATGTGAGCAACTGCATATGCAGGTCGATCTTCACCGGGCAGACGTCGGTGCATGAGCCGCACAGGCTGCATGCGTACGGCAAACTGCTGTGTTCTTTCGCGTCGCGCGTCGGCGCGAGGATCGAGCCGATCGGCCCGGGAACGGTGGTTTGATAGCTATGCCCGCCGCTGCGCCGATAGACCGGGCAGGTGTTCATGCAGGCGCCGCAGCGGATGCAATACAGCGACCGACGAAAATCTTCGCTGGCAAGAATGTTCGTGCGGCCATTGTCGACCAGCACGATATGCAATTCCCCCCCCGGGCGCGGTCCATGAAAGTGCGAAGAATAGGTCGTAATCGGCTGGCCGGTGGCCGAACGCGCGAGCAATCGCAGAAAAACGCCCAGATCAGCCGCGCGGGGAACCAGTTTTTCAATTCCCATGCAAGCAATGTGCAGTTTGGGGAGCGACGTCCCAAGGTCGGCGTTTCCTTCATTTGTGCAGACGACGAAGCCCCCCGTCTCCGCGATGGCGAAGTTGACACCGGTGATGCCCGCCTCGGCCGCCAGAAACTTCGCCCGCAGTGCCCCGCGGGCCGCCTCCGTGAGGTAATTCGGGTCGGCCGAACCGGCCTGCGTGCCGAGCTTGCGATGGAATAATTCGCCGACTTCTTCTTTGCGAATGTGAATCGCCGGCAGCACAATGTGACTCGGCGGCTCGTCGCGCAACTGGACGATCCATTCGCCGAGGTCGGTGTCGACCACTTCGATACCGTGCCGTTCGAGAAACGGATTGAGGTGGCATTCCTCGGTGAGCATAGACTTGCTTTTGACGACCTTCGTCACACCCTGCGCGCGGAGGATCGACAGGACGATGTCGTTATGCTCACGGGCATCAGCGGCCCAATGCACACGCGCGCCGAGCCGTGCGGCGTTTTGCTCGAACTGTTCGAGATAATCGGCGAGCTTCGAGACGGTGTGCCGCTTGATGGCGGAGGCGGTTTCGCGGAGCGTCTCCCACTCGGGGAGCGATTGTGCCGATTTATCTCGTTTGGCGCGCACGAACCAGAGCGCCTGGTCATGCCAGTGGGCCCGCTCGATGTTCTCGACGAAATCGGCGGCGAGGGTCGCGTGATTCATACCGGGACCGGCACTCCTTCCGTGCATTCCGCGAGGATCTCCGCGACATGCATCACCCGCAGCGGCTTGTTCTGGCGGCGAATCAAACCCGCGAGGTGCATCAGGCACGACATATCGACCGCCGTTAAAACTTCGGTGCCGGCTTGCTCGTGGCACGCGATACGATCGAGTCCCATCAGACAGGAGACCGCTTCTTCCGTCACGGAAAACGTGCCCCCGAATCCGCAGCACTCATCCGGTCGGCTCAGTTCAGAAAGTTGTATCCCCTCGATCGATTCGAGGAGCGTGCGGACTTTGCTGTTCGCCGGGCCGACCAGCTCGCTCGACTTCGCCAGTCGCAGCTCCCGCAATCCGTGACAACTTTGATGCAGGCCGACACGATGCGGAAACCGCCCCGGCACCTGTTTGACGCCGAGGACGTCGGTGAGAAACTCGCACAGCTCGTATGTTCGCGATTTCAGCCGATCGTAGTCGGCGCGGCCATGCAGCAGCTCCTCGTAATGGCAGCGGACCATCGCCACGCAGCTTCCCGAGGGGCAGACGACATATTCGTAGTCGCGAAAAACGTTCAGGAATTTTTCAGCCACCGGGCGGGCGTCATCGACACAGCCGATGTTAACCAGCGGCTGGCCACAGCAGGTTTGCGCCTCGGGGAATTGGACCGTCACCCCGTGTCGCTCCAGCAGCTTGACGGTTGCCAGTCCGACCTGCGGATACAGCTGGTCGATGTAGCACGGGATGAAGAGTCCGACCTGCATGGTATCGAAGAAGTCTGTTTCGCGGATGATCCGTAAAAACGCGTTGAAATCGTGATGAACAGACGATTATAGAGGCCGAGCGAAAGGATGCGAACCTGCCAAGGCAAGAAGTGGTCGTAATCCGGTCGTTGACCACCTTCAAACGGGGTCTATACAATCGAACCGTGCGCTCCGCAGCCAGGTTTCGCGGGGTAACGGTATGCACCAGGGCCGGGAGTAGACCATCCGTGGCGTTTTTGCGAGTGATCAAAGGGAGTGCCCCCGGCCAATTGCTGGAACTGACCGGCGAGCGGATGGTCATTGGCCGGCATCCCAACTGCGAGATCGTGCTCGATAACGTTGCCGTCAGCCGGCACCACGCCCAAATTCTCGAAAGTCACGGGAATTACTATATCGAGGATCTCCGCAGCCGAAACCGGACTTACCTCAATGGCGCGCCGGTCGAAGGGAGGACGGAGCTGAAGGACGCGGACGAGCTACGCGTCTGTGACGTGTTGATGTCTTTTCATCGCCAGATGCCGGCGCTCGACGATCTCCCAGGTTCATCCGGGCAGTCGATCGACCGGGCGACAGCCGTTGAGCGACCCCGAGATCGACGAAAGCCGCTGACTGGGGAAATACCGGTCTTCCGAGGAGAGCCCTCGGCCACCGACAAGCGACTTCCCGATGCGTCATCAATTCTGTCGACGCTGAGTGCCCGCTCCGGGGGAACGATGCGATTGGGGGTGAAGCCGGAAGCGAAACTCCGCGCCGTGCTGGAGATCAGCAAGTCGTTGTCGCAGACTCTGAAACTCGACGACGTGCTCCAGAAGCTCCTCGATGAGCTGTTTAAAATCTTCCCTCAGGCGGATGAAGGTTTTGTGTTGCTGAACGATCCCGAAGGAGAACGGCTGGTCGTCAAGGCGGCGGAAGAACGGGGAACCGTGGGGAACAGCGGCCGTCTGCGGGCCAGCATGACAATCATTCGGCAGGCGATGGAATCGGGACAGGCGATCCTCAGCGCCGACGCATTGGAAGACAGCCGGTTTAACATGAGCGACAGTCTCTCGGGACTGGAGATTCGCTCGATGATTTGTGCGCCGCTGATGAGCCAGGAGGGGCACGCGCTCGGCGTCATTCAGCTCGATACAAAGAATTTGCGGCAACAATTCTCCGCGGATGATCTCGATCTACTGGTGAGCATTGCGTCGCAGGCGTCATTGGCTGTGGAGAATGCCGGTTTGCACGAGGAATTGCTGCGACAGCGCGACATTGAGAGGGAACTCGAATTCGCCACACAGGTCCAGTTGGGATTTTTGCCCAACCAGCGTCCCCGTTTGCCCGGCTATGAATTTCATGACTATTACGAAGCGGCCATGCGGGTCGGCGGTGATTATTTCGATTACATCACCCTCCCCGACGGCCGGGTCGCGGTAGCGCTCGCGGATGTTGCCGGAAAGGGAATTCCCGCGGCGCTGTTGATGGCACGGCTGTATTCTTCCGCGCGGCTGCATCTGTTCACGCAGCCGAATGCCGGCGCGGCGCTGACCGAGCTCAATTCCGAAATCCACTCCAGCGGGCTGGGGTTCCGGTTCATCACGTTCGTGGTTGTGATTATCGACCCGGCGAAACACGTGTTGACCATTGCGAACGCCGGGCACCTGCCGCCGCTGCTCCGTCGACCCGATGGTTCGGTCGAGGCGATTGGCCGGAAACAATCGGGGATGCCGTTGGGAGTCACCTCCCGCCAGGAGTATGGCGAACTGGAACTCTCACTCGAGCCCGGCATGTCGTTGACGTTGTATACCGACGGCGTCACTGAAGCGATGAATGCCGACAACGACATTTACGGTCGCCCTCGGTTGGAGGCGTTTCTCGTCCACGCCCCGAAGCGCTCCGAAGAACTCGTCAAAGCGCTCGTCGCGGACGTTGAGGAATTCTGCGGCGATCGCTCGCAACGGGATGACATGTGCCTCGTCTGTTTGCGGCGCCTCGAGGAAGCTCTCGATCCGACGGAAGAAATCCCCACGGAAATTCCGCGCACGGCGACGGAGATCGCGCCCGTTTCCGGCGAGCAGCGCGAGACGGTGGTCGGAGTGGCGATCGGGGAGGGGGGAGTTGCCGTGCCTCGCAAAAAGACCCCCCGCAAAAAACGAAGCGGCAGCGCGGAAAGCTGACCGCTGACTGCTCATAGTTCAAAGCTGATCGCTGACAGCTTCTGAGAGAGACCCCAACGGAATGACGACTCTCGACACGCGTTCGGTACTCGGGCCCGCGGGGCGCATCGCCGGCCGGCTGCCGCAATACGAGCAGCGGCCCGAGCAGCTGCAAATGGCCGAGGCGGTCGAGCAGGCGATCCGTGACGAGTCGCATCTCATCGTCGAAGCGGGAACCGGGGTCGGAAAAAGCTTCGCGTATCTCGTGCCGGCGATTCTCGCCGCCGCGTCGGGCGAGCAGAACTCCGACCGCCGCAAGCGGGTGGTCGTGTCCACGCACACCATCAGCCTGCAGGAGCAGCTTATTGGCCGCGATATACCGTTTCTCAACGCGGTCCTGCCGGTTGAATTCTCGGCCGTCCTGGTGAAGGGACGTTCCAATTACATCAGCCTGCGGCGGCTAAAAGGAGCCGTCGAGCGTGCCGCCTCGCTCTTCGCGCTCCCTGACGAAATGCACCAGTTACAGGCCATTCTCAAATGGTCGAAGCGCACCGGCGATGGCAGCCGCTCGGATCTTGATTTTCAACCGTTGCCGCAGCTCTGGGAAGAAGTCGAGAGCGAGCACGGCAACTGCCTGGGACGCAAATGCCCGACCTTCAATGACTGTTTTTACTTTCAAGCGCGGCGACGTGCTTGGAATGCCGATCTGCTGGTGGTGAATCACGCTCTCTTTTTTTCGGATCTCGCACTTCGCAGGGAAGGAGCGGGGATTCTCCCTGAGTACGACGTCGCGATCCTCGACGAAGCCCACACGCTCGAAGCTGTCGCCGGGCAGCACATGGGGCTCGCGATCTCCAGCGGGCAGATCGAGTATCTTCTCAATCGCCTGTACAACGAGCGGACGCAGCGCGGCCTGCTGCTGCAGCATCGCCTCTCCGACGAGCAGCGCAAGGTAGCGGAACTGCGGTTTCGCTCCGATGATTTCTTCGACGGGATGCGCTCCTGGCAGCAGGAACATGGCAACAGTAACGGCCGCGTGCTGGAGCCGCCGTCGGTGAGCGATGAGGTGACGCCGCTGTTGCGCGATCTGGCCGCCGGAATATCAAAGTTCGCGACGTCGCTCGAAACGGACGAAGAGAAAATCGAGTATGTCGCCGCCGCGGAACGCTGTTCGGGATTGGCGGACATGCTTCGCGCCTGGCTGGAACAGTCGGACAGCGACTCGGTCTACTGGACCGAATCGGCCGGAAGAAAGCAGCAGAATCTGAAGCTCGTCTCCGCCCCGGTCGACGTGGGTCCGGTGCTCCGCGACGCCCTCTTCAACGAGGTTTCGACCGTCGTGCTCACCAGTGCCACGCTGGCGATCGGAGACGGGAACTTCGACTTCATCAAGAATCGCATCGGCCTCACGAAGACCCGCGAACTGCGCCTGGGGAGCCCATTTGATTACGCCCAACAGGCGAAGCTCGTGATTCCACGCAGCATGCCTGACCCCGGAGATCAGCCGCGCGAATACGAGAAAGCAGTCTGCGAAAAGATACAGAAATACGTCGCGCAGACGGAGGGGCGGGCGTTTGTCCTCTTCACCAGCTACCAGATGATGAAAAGCTGCGCGACCCGCCTGACGCCGTGGTTCGCCTCTCGGAACATTTCGCTGTATTGCCAGGGGGACGGCCTGCCGAGGACGTTGATGCTCGAACGCTTCCGGACCGATCCGGCGGCGGTGCTGTTTGGAGCCGACAGCTTCTGGCAGGGAGTCGATGTCCCTGGCGAGGCGCTGCAAAACGTCATCATCGCCAAGCTGCCGTTCAGCGTTCCCGACCATCCGTTGCTCGAAGCGCGGCTGGAAGCGATTCGCGAACGAGGGGGGAACCCGTTCATGGAATATCAGGTGCCGGAAGCGGTCATCAAATTGAAGCAGGGGTTCGGCCGGCTGATCCGCCGACAAAGCGACCGCGGGCAAGTCGTGATTCTCGACCCGCGCGTGATGACGAAGCGCTACGGCCGACTGTTTCTCGACAGTTTACCCGATTGCAAGCGGGTGGTTGACGACGAGTGACAGCGCCGGGTTGTATCCCAGCACGCACGGTACACTTTCGAGCCACGCGATTCAAGTCACTTTGTTGCACTCAGTCGCGCTTCCAGAAACTCGAACGCCTGCCGGGTCGGGATGTCGCCGGGGTTGCCGAATTCGCCGC
>CAZVJA010000194.1:0-10385 GCA_964626885.1 uncultured Planctomycetaceae bacterium
ACAAAGCCGCGCGGTATGTCGAACTCGGCAAGCAGTGGGCCGCCGGACATACCAACCGGATGATCAAGGTGCCGGCCACACCGGGGGGCCTGGCAGCGCTGGAGGGGCTCGCCGCGGCTGGGGTGACCCTCAATGTGACGTTGCTTTTCACACAGCGGCAATACGAGATTGCGCGCGACGCGGTCTGGCGCGGTGCTCAAAAACGCAAGTCGCTCGACGGGTTCAAGAGCGTCTACAGCATCTTCATCAGCCGCATCGACGTTTACACCAAGCAGCACGTGGCCGATTTGTCGCCGGCCGCGCAGGGAATTGTGGGAATTGTGAACGCCAAGCGGCTCTGGAGAGAGAACGAGAAATTCTGGAGCGGCAAGAACCTCCCGTTGAAGCAGGAGTTCATCTTCGCGAGCACAGGGACGAAAGACCCGTCCGATCCCGCCGACAAGTACGTTGGGGCGCTCGCGGGGTCCGATATTCAGACCAATCCCCCCGCCACGAACGCCGCCATTCAGGTGTTGCCGGGCAAGACCTTCACGCGAACGGTCGATCAATTGCCCCCGGCGGACGTGCTGGCAGAGATCGACAAGAAGGTCGATTTCCAGAAGCTGGAAGAGGTGCTGATGGACGAGGGGCTGAAGAAATTCGCCGACCCGCAGAAGGCGTTGTTGAAGCTGATCGCGTCGAAACGGGAATCGCTGCAGGTGGCGTGAACCGTCCCGGTAACCTTTCGCGCGCCCCCTTCAACTTTTTTACTCGATACACCAGAACCGGAATCGCCTCGATGCCGCTTGTCCTTCGCATCAAAACGGAAACGACCATTCCGCTGGAGGTCGACACCGTCCGGCTGGAAACAGTCCGCACGCAGTCTGTCGATGATGTGTTGCGGACGTTGATTCAGCACGGAAACCGGCAGGAACCGCTTGGCGAGTACTTCGCAGCGTCCGGCTCGGCGGCCGACGACAATGAGCTGGTATGGGAAGGGGACTGCAGCCGGGTCAAGCTGATCGGCACGCACCTGACGGACGGGAAGATCCGCGTCGAGGGGAACGCGGGGATGCATCTGGGGGCGGAGATGCGCGGCGGGGAGATTGTCGTGAACGGCAACGCGGCTGACTGGGTGGGGGCGGAAATGCACGGTGGCCGGATTCACGTCAAAGGGAATGTCGGGCATCTCGTCGGAGCAGTCTATCGCGGCGGCCGTCGCGGCATGACCGGCGGGCTGATTCTTGTCGACGGCAACGCCGGCAACGAGGCCGGGCACACCATGCGCCGCGGGACGATTGCCATCGGCGGCGGTTGCGGCGATGCGGCGGGATTCAACATGATCGCGGGAACGGTCCTCGTCTTTGGCGAGATGGGAATTCGCCCCGGCGCGGGGATGCGTCGCGGGACGATCGGCATTCTGGGGACGCACAAACCCCCGGAGATGCTGCCGACGTTCCGCCGCGCGTGTGTCTATCAGCCGGTGTTTCTGCGGTTTTACTTCACGCAGCTTCGCCGCGCGGGATTTGCCGTCCCCGACGATTGCATCGACGGAAGTTATCGACGTTACTGTGGCGATTTTCTCGAAACGGGACGCGGGGAGATTCTGGTGCGGGAAGCCGTATGAGGCGAAAACGGTGAACATTGCCAGCCGGTTATCGATCTCCGCCGGTTTGGTGCCGCAGCAACGGGCGGTCGTCGTGCCCGACGGACGAGACGCCGCAGGACGCGCGCGATACTCCCACATCTCTTTTCTCGAGCTGGAGCAGCAGACCGATCGTCTGGCGCGGGGACTGCGTGAGATGGGTGTCGTCCCCGGCATGCGAATCGTGCTGATGGTCCGTCCCGGCATCGAGTTCATCGCGCTGGTCTTCGCGCTATTCAAATGCGGCGCGGTGGTGGTACTCATCGATCCTGGCATGGGGGGCCGGAATATCTTTCGATGTCTCGAAGAGGTCGAACCGGATGGGTTCGTTGCCATTCCGCTGGTGCATGCCATTCGCCTCAGCCGACGACGAAAATTTCCGAAGGCGCGATTCAACGTGACGGTTGGGCGGCGATGGTTCTGGAGCGGCCCAACATACAAGCAACTGCTGGGTGACCACTGGACTCCCTTCCCCATGATGCAGACGCGAGCCACCGACCCCGCGGCGATCATCTTCACCAGCGGCAGCACCGGACCGCCGAAAGGAGTCCTCTATGAGCACGGCATGTTCGACGCGCAGGTCGATCTGATCCGCGATGAGTACGGCATCGAGCCGGGGGAGGTCGATCTCTCCGGGTTTCCGTTTTTCGCGCTCTTCAACCTGGCGATGCAGGTAACGACTGTCGTGCCGGAGATGAACGCCAGCCGGCCGGCCAGTGTCGATCCGGGAAAGATTGTTGAATCGATTCGGGACAACGGCGTAACACAATCGTTCGGTTCGCCCGCTATCTGGAACAAAGTCGGCCGCTATTGCGAGCAGGAGAAAATCGAACTGCCGACGCTGCGACGTGTTCTCTCGGCCGGCGCTCCGGTGCCAATTTACGTCCTCGAGCGGATGCAGAAGACACTCACGGGGGAGAACGCTTCGCTGCATACGCCGTACGGTGCCACCGAATCGCTTCCGGTGGCGACCATCTCCAGCCGGGAAGTACTCGAACAGACCGCCGAGCGGACGCGCCGCGGCGCGGGAACCTGTGTGGGGCATTTGTTCGCTCAGATCTCGGTGAAGATCATCGAAATTACTGAAAAGGTCATCCCAACAATTGCGGAGGCAAAGGAGTTGCCTGCCGGCCAAATCGGAGAGATCATCGTCCAAGGGCCGAGCGTCACACGCGAATATTTTCGGCGGCTGGAAGCGACGTCACGGGCCAAGATCACGGACGGCGAGCGTTTCTGGCATCGCATTGGCGACGTCGGGTATTTTGACCACGACGGGGCTCTCTGGTTCTGCGGTCGCAAGGCGCACGTCGTCGAAACGTCCCAAGGCAAAATGTTCACCGAGCCCTGCGAAACGATTCTGAACGAGCATCCTCGCGTTTTTCGCACCGCGCTGGTTGGTATCGGTCCCCGGCCGGACCAGCAACCGGTGGTGGTTGTGGAACCGGAAGGGGGACATTTTCCGGCGGGACAAAATGAACGCGTGCATTTTGAGCGTGAGCTGCGGGATCTCGCCGCGGGCAATTCATTGACGGCGGCAATCCAGACGTTTCTGTTTCATCGGTCGTTGCCGGTCGATACTCGCCACAATGTAAAAATCAATCGCGAGACACTGGCGGTCTGGGCGGAGCGGAAGCTGGGGGGTCGAAGAAGTTGAGAGTTGAGGCGCGCGGACACGGGCGATTCTTTCTCCCCTCTCCCCTTGCGGGAGAGGGGCTGGGGGCGAGGGGGAGAAGCAGGGGCAAACAACGGGCCATAAAGGGTTGAGCATGGAAGTTCCGGCTTCAAAAAGTCGAGTTCGCGCGACACGGATAAAAACGCCGGCACGGTCGCGCGTCGAGTTCGGCGATTTTCAAACGCCGGACGCTCTCGCGCAGGAGGTCTGCAAACTACTCAACAATCGCGGGCCGCGCTCACTGCTCGAACCGACCTGCGGAACCGGCACGTTTCTCGCTGCGGCTGCTCGGTGCTTCCCGGGTGTATCGCGGGCTCTTGGGTATGAAATCAACGCTGCGTACGTCGAACAGGCATCTGCCAACGAATCGCTCGCGCGGGCGGAAATACTCCAGGCGGACTTTTTCCACACTGACTGGTCGAAGGTTATCGCGTCCCTTCCGGAGCCGATTCTGGTCATCGGCAATCCACCGTGGGTCACAAATGCCGGTCTGGGACGCATCGATGGCAACAACCTCCCCGCGAAGTCGAACTTTCAGAATCACCACGGGCTCGATGCCCGGACCGGCAAAAGCAACTTCGACATCTCGGAATTCATGTTGCTGCATTTGCTGGAGCTTTTGAAGGGGCGACAGGCGACGCTGGCCATGCTCTGTAAGACAGCCGTCGCGCGACGCGTTTTGTCGCATGCGTGGAAATCGGAATGGAACATCAGCCGCGCGGAGATGCGGCGGATCGATGCCGACCGGCACTTCGGCGCGGCAGTTGATGCCTGTTTGCTCATCTGCGATCTGCGTGGCAACTCGCCCAGAAAGAACGTGTGCTCCCGGGAATGTGATCTTTTCGAATCGGTCGCCGCGCGGCGAAAGTCGGGGACGATCTGCTGGCGCGGAGGCCGGCTGGTGGCGGATGTCGGCGTGTATGAACGAGCAAAGCATCTGCTGGCAGAGGCCGACCCCGCGCCGTGGCGGTCCGGAATCAAGCACGACTGCGCCGCAGTGATGGAACTAAGGTATGAAGGGGAGCAGTACCGCAACGGGCTTGGCGAACTGATCGATCTGGAGCCGACATTCGTCTACCCAATGCTCAAAAGCTCCGATCTTGCGGCCGGTCGCACAACGACTGATCGTTACATGCTTGTGCCGCAACGAAGCGTCACCGACGACACTCGTTCGCTTGAAGCAACCGCGCCGAAAACTTGGCGCTATCTGGAGGCACACGCCGAGTTGCTCAACCGGCGAGCAAGCTCCGTCTATCGGCATCGGCCGCCATTCGCCATTTTCGGCGTGGGGAAATACACTTTTTCGCCGTGGAAGGTCGCGGTCTCGGGGTTGTACAAAGAGCCGCGGTGTGTGGCGGTGGGAAAGAGGCGGGGGAAGCCGGTTGTGTTCGACGACACGGTCTATTTTCTCCCGTGCCGTGGGGAATCGGAGGCGCGTCGGCTGGCGGTGTTGCTCAACTCGGAGAGTGCCCGCGAGTTCTTTTCGGCGTTCCTGTTTCGCGATTCGAAGCGGCCGGTGACGGCGGAACTACTGCGGCGACTCGATCTGTCGAAGTTGGCTGCCGCCAAAACATGAGAATTTCGAGAATACATCCGCCGGGCGTACAAAAAAACACTGGCGGACCAGCCGCCAGTGTCATGCGAATTTGATTTCCACCGTCCGAATTCGCAGCTTTCGGAAAGTGCGCAAGAGAGGACTCGAACCTCCACGAGGTATTAACCCCACTAGGCCCTCAACCTAGCGCGTCTGCCAATTCCGCCACTTGCGCAGGAATGGGAACGACTCAGTATAGCAGGGAGGCGGAGGGGTTCAAGGATGCCGGAAGCGTTACGAAATTACGTCTCTGATGGCGTGGAAAAGAGACCCGTTTTCCTGCAGGTGGTTTCAAAACGATGTATTTGGGAGGGCGACACTCCGTGGAGCCGCCACGATGAGAGGCTTTCGGTCACAGCGGCTCGGCCGGAGCCTCGCCCTCCCTATTTTGAAATCACCACTACTCAAACGCGGCGGAAAGGGCGTTCGACAGCTTCGCCAGAAACCGGCCGTGAGGCTCCTGCGGCTGTGTGGTCAGGATGATCGCGAACGCATCGCGATCGGGATCGATCCACATCAGGGTGCCGGTCGCTCCCCAGTGCCCGTAAGTTCGCGGACCGAGCAGGTCGCCGAAGCTTTCGCTCTGTCCTGGCCAGTTGAGCCGCCAGCCAAGCCCCCACGGCTTGCAGTCGCGATCGCCGGCCGGGATGTGCGCGAAGCTTATTAACTGGTTACGCGTGGCGGCCGCGATGCTCGCGGGGCTGAGGATTCGCCGGCCGTCGAGCGTCCCGCCGCCGAGCATCATTCGTGCGAAACGGGCGAGATCATCGGGAGTGGTGAGCAGCCCGCCCCATGGCGCGCCAAAAACACGCCAATAACGGCTGTTCCAATCCCAGGAAGGTTCCGTGTCCTCTTCCGGTGGTACACGAATTTCCGCAATGCGGTCGACGGTCGGAGTTGGGCCGTCGAACCATTGGGATGGAGCGCCGAGCGCGGTGTCGCGCATGCCGAGCGGCTCGAAGATTTCCTCGCGAAGGAATTGTGGCGTCGGCTTCCCGACAATCCGTTCAATGATCGCGCCGAGCACCGCGATTCCCATGCTCTGATATTTCACGCCGCGGCCCGGAGGGAACGCGGTTTCGACGCTGCAGGTCTCCTCGACAAAGGCCGACAGAGGCGCATGAGCACGGCGCAATTCGCGATTGTTCGGGAGCATGTCGGGCAAGCCCGAGGTGTGTGTCAGCAGATGTCGGACTTCGATGCCATTCTTTCGCCGGCCGCGAAACTCCGGCAGAAGATCGCGGACCCGGTCACCGAGCAGAAGTTGCCCGCGCTCGATGAGCAGCAGCGCTGCGGCCGCAACGATCGGCTTGGTGATCGACGCGACAAGAAAGATGGCATCGTTGCGGATGGGGGACGACTCGGTGGAGACATGCTGCCGGCCAAACAGATGTGTGCCGGTCGTCGCGGAAGTCCGACCGCAATGCAGTCCGATCGCCGGGATTTTGTCGTCACGGCACCATTCTGCAGCCAGGTCGAGCGCGCGTCGCCAGCGATCGGCACAGAGCCCCACTGAGGTGATCTCACGCGTGTTGCTCATGCAGATAACCGTGTTCCATGCAAGGCGACGGGATGTAGCGCTTCCTAAATGGATCGCCTCACAGCTCAAGATCGTGAATGTGCAGGATGCGGTCGAGCTTCATGATCTCCAGCACGTCGCGAATATCGCGACAGGGGTTGTAGATGTGCACGTCGACCCCGAGTTGCTTGTGCAGCGATGCCAGCAGGCCGATCATGCCGCTCGGCAGAAGCTTGACGTTGGTCAGATCGATGGCGAAGACCTTGCAGTGATGTTTTTTGATGAGCTTGGAGATTTCATCGCGGCATTGCGTAACATTGATCCGGTCGAGGACCGACTCGCTTCCGAATCCGACGACCGTCAACTCTCCAGCCTTGTAAACTTCGAGGATGCGCGAAACTTTCGGCATCTGGGGATTTCCTTACGAATACGGAATTCTTGCCGGTGGTGCCGACCGACCGGCTGTTGATCTGTGACAGTGTAAGTGAATTCCCCGTATTGGGCAAAGCGAGCTCCACGGGTTCGGGGTGCAGGCACTTTCAGCCCGTGCTGCCCCCCGGTTATATTGAATTGGCGACCGAGATGCTCCGGTTCGCCTTGTATTTTC
Organism: uncultured Planctomycetaceae bacterium; assembly: GCA_964626885.1. Classification (GTDB taxonomy): domain Bacteria; phylum Planctomycetota; class Planctomycetia; order Planctomycetales; family Planctomycetaceae; genus CAZVJA01. The sequence continues at coordinate 7,017 of CAZVJA010000194.1, forward strand.
CCAATCGAACCTCACAGAGAGTTTTGAGCATGCCGCTGGAACTGAGCTTGAGACATCTGCTGGGCCGTTCATCGGCCGGCTGGGCGATCGCATTTCTGTCTTTTGTTTTCGTGAAGGGAATGAGCGACGAAAGCAAGGCTCTGGCTCAAGGTTACTCCCCGGATGAAGCCGCCGGAAAGATGACCGCCGCCCTCGGCTTCGAGGTCAAGCTGGTGGCGGCGGAGCCGCTGGTGCGGCAGCCGGTGTCTGTCGAATTCGACGACCGTGGTCGTATGTGGGTGATGCAATACCTGCAATACCCCAACCCGGAAGGGCTCAAACGGGTAAAAGTGGATCGCTACTCGCGCACAGTGTATGACCGCGTTCCCGAACCGCCGCCGCGCGGCCCGCGCGGGGCCGATAAGCTGACGATCCTCGAAGACACCGATGGCGACGGCCGAATGGATAAGGCCAAGGATTTTGTCGACGGATTGAACCTTGCGACCGGCATGGCGCTCGGCTACGGCGGCGTGTTCGTGCTCAACGTCCCGTACTTGTTGTTCTATCCCGACCGCAATCACGACGATGTTCCCGATCGTGATCCGATTGTGTTGCTTACGGGCTTCGGCATGGAAGATACCAGCTCGCTCGCCAACTCGTTGATCTTCGGCCCCGACGGTTGGCTGTATGGCACGCAGGGAACAAATATCACGGCGAACATCCGCGGCATCGAATTCGAGCAGGGGATCTGGCGGTATCATCCGATCACGCGTGATTTCGAGCTGTTCTGCGAAGGGGGAGGAAACCCGTGGGGGCTCGATTTCGATCGGCAAGGAAATCTCTTTTTCAGCACAAACAACGGCGGGTTCGTAATGCATCATGGCATGCAGGGTGCGTATTACGCGAAGAGTTTTCAGAAGCACGGCGAACTGCACAATCCTTATGCGTTCGGTTGGTTCGACCACGTGCCGCATAAAAACTTCAAAGGAGGACATGTCACTGTCGGTGGATGCGTCTACCAGGATGATGTTTTTCCGGAAGCGTTTCGCGGACGGTACATCGCTGCCGACTTGCTGGGCCATGCCGTGAACCGGCACGAGATCATCCCGACAGGATCGACCTTTCAGACGGAGCAGGGCGACGCGTTACTGCAGGCGAACGACACCTGGTTTGCTCCGAGCGATTTGACCATTGGTCCGGACGGCTGCGTCTATGTGGCTGACTGGCACGACAAGCGAACCGGCCACCCAGATCCAGACGCCGATTGGGACAAGACAAACGGCCGGGTATTCCGCATCCAGCCGGCGGGGTATCAGCCGCGCGAGCATGTCGACCCGAATCTACTCTCGCTGGAAACATTGATCGGCCGGTTGTCGCATCCCAGTGCCTGGCATGTTCGCCGCGCGCTGCGGGTGCTTGTTGAGCGGAACGATCCGCATGCCGTGCCGGAACTGCACAAGCTGGCGACGACGACCGTCGACGACCGCGTGGCGTTACACGCCTTGTGGGGACTTTATGCGTGTGCGGGGTTCGACGAGACGGTCTCGCGCGATTTTCTGTCACATCGTTCGCCGGCGGTGCGCGCGTGGACGGTGCGCTTTCTCGGCGATTCGCAACGAATTGACGTCGATACACGCGATCTTCTGGTCGAATTAGCGACCAAGGAGTCCGACCCGGCGGTGCTGGCGCAACTGGCCTGCTCGGCACGCAGACTGTCAGCGGCCGACGCATTTCCGATTGTCACAACGGTGCTCGGGCGACAGGAAGCGGCTGCCGATCCGTATGTTCCGTTGCTGTGCTGGTGGGCTGTCGAGCAGTTCGCCGCCACGGAGCCGGACCTCGCACTGGAATTCTTCGCAAACGACGAAGCCTGGAAGAACCCGACAATACGCGATGTGATTCTCGGGCGTCTGATGCGACGATTCGCCGCGGATGGTACGCAGTTCGGGTTCCGGGCGTGCACGCGACTGTATCAGTCGACTTCGTCCCCGGACGAACGGCGACGATTACTGGTTGAACTCAACGCGGGACTGGCTCTCATCGGCGCACAAACACGAAAAGAGAAGGGACTGCCGCTGGGAGCCTCGTACAACCGGTTCGCCGTCAAGCAGGCCGACAAACCCGCGGCGGCGCAACGGCTGCGGAGCGTGCCGGTGGATCTCGAGCCGATTCTGATCGACATCTGGGACGTGACCACATCCGATCCGGAGACTCTGCGGGCTGCCATGCGCATGGGGAGCGCCGATGCTTACGCGCGTGTCGTGGCGTTAGCCGATGATCCGGCGGGATCGTCCGAGTTGCGACGGGAGATGTTCCAGATCCTGGGAGAAATGGGGGACGGAAGCTGTGTTCTCGCGGCGCTGCGTCCAATTGAACGTCAGGAATCCGAAGGGATGCAATCGTCAGCGATGAATGTTCTTGCGAGGTTTTCCGATGATCGGATTCCCGAGACGTTACTCAGCGTGTACGACAAAATGAACGAAATGTTGAAAGCTCAGGCACGAGGCGTGCTGTTCGGCCGAAAGGAATGGGCGGCCCTGTTTTTGCAAGGAGTGGAAACAGGTCGGTTCAAAGCCGCTGATGTGCAGGTCGAGGAACTGCGGCGAATCGCACTACACAACAACCCGGAACTGGATGCCATCGTGCGGAAGCATTGGGGGAATGTCCGGGCGGGGACGCCGGAAGAAAAACTGGCGGAGATTCGCCGGTTGTCGAATGATCTGCGGGCCGCGCCGGGCAAACCTGAAGCGGGAAAAGAACTGTTCAAGAAGCATTGTGCGACCTGTCACACACTCTTCGGTGAAGGGAACAAAATCGGCCCGGAACTCACACAGGCCAACCGTAAAGATCAGGAATATCTGCTTGTCAGCATCGTCGATCCCGCCTCGCAGATTCGGAAGGAGTTCATGAGTTACGTCGTGATGACGAAGGACGGCCGGCTGACCACCGGGCTCCTGGCCGAAGAGACGCCGACGGCGATCACGCTGCTTGGCGCGAAGAACGAGCGGACCACGATCCAGCGGGGAGACATTGATGAGATGGTCGAGTCCCCAACCTCGCTGATGCCCGAGAAACTCTTGGAGCCGCTCAAGCCGGAGGAAATTCGCGATCTGTTCAGTTATCTGCAGAAATAGTTGAGGGACGAGAGTTGAGAGTCGGAAAACGCCCGCAGTTCAAATCCTGCAGAGAGCTTGACTCGAGCGGCATAAACCCATTTGTGCGAATCAGGCAAACAACCCGTCGATGGGTGTGCCGTAGTAGATGTGGTGCGGGCGGTTCAGGTCGTCGTGCCACGCCCCCTCCGGCGGAATCCCGAGCGAGTGGTAGATAGTGGCGGCCATGTTCTCCGGTTTCTGGGGATCGGCCGCAGGGTAGCCGCCGATCTTGTCT
>CAZVJA010000195.1:0-10371 GCA_964626885.1 uncultured Planctomycetaceae bacterium
ACGAGGGGAACATCATCGACTTCCTGTTCCGCGCCCGCGCCTTCCAGAACAGCCCTCCGCCGGCGCATTGATCGGCTCGCTCGTTGCCGAATCCGCCAAATCGTGGGGCAAGCTGCCAACTTGTCGCTGAAAATGTCTCCTGCGCCGCAGGAATTTTCGACTATCTTGGAAGTGGTTCCAAAAATTCTGTTTTGGGGAGGGCGAGGCTCCTGCGGAGCCGCCATCACCAGAAACTTTCGAAAGCAGCGGCTCGGCGGGAGCCTCGCCCTCCCGGTCTTGAGACCATCTCTCGGCGAATCCCGATCGAATTGGTCTCGGCACCCCCTTCCGGCCGAAGCTATGATGAAGGAAACGGCTTGGGGGCAGGATCGATACGACCCCAGCCGATCTTCTTTCTTACCGCCCGACACTCCGAAGGCAACGCATCATGCGCGCGACGTTCATGACCGCCGTCGTCGGCATCGCAGCCCTGTCTATCGTGGGACTCGTTCCATCGCCGGCGTTCTCAGCGGATCCTCAAGAGGGCGGCAGCCAGGTCCAACCACCGAGCACGCCGCGCGTCCGGCCTTTCTCGCGCAACGGCCGCCTGACTCCCGGCGATGACGCCGCGGCCGTAAAGGAAGCGGAAACAAACACCACCGTCGAGGTCGAATTGCTCGTCGGCGATCAAGGAGTCGGACTGAAGGCGCAGGAGTGGCAGCAGGTGTTTCAAAAAATCGGTTGCTCGCTCCGGGTCCGTTCGGGACTCCCGACCGACAAGATCGAAATCCGCGAACGAAAAGTCTCGCGCATTCGAGAGGTCACGGTGATCGGCACGCTCGAACGGAACGGCGGGCTGGTCTTCAAAGGGCGTAAGTTCGGCACCGACCAGGTTCGCGAACTCGAAGAGTGGATTCAGGAACTCAAAACGTACGGTGCACAAGGCTCTCCCGAAGGCAAGCCTCTCTGGGGCCTCACCAAAGAGCAGTTCCAGGAACTGTATGAGAAACTGAGTACTGTGGAAACAGAGCGCACCGCGGGTATCTCGCTAAAACAGGCCATCACAAAACTTGCACCGCGCGATGCCTACCCCGTCAACGAGCGAGCAGCCGCCCGCGAACGATTGACATCGAGTGCAGTGGAGCGACCGGTCTCGCAAGACCTCAAAGGGTTCAGCCGCGGTACGGCACTGGCTGCCATTCTCGCGGAATACGGCCTCGGCTTCCGACCACAGCGGACTCCCGAGGGCAAGCTCGAAATCGCCATCGAGTCGCTCGATAAAACCACCGACTGCTGGCCGGTCGGCTGGGATCTTCCCACGGAGGTGAAGCCCGGTGACCTCGCGCCGACGCTGTTTCAACTGGTCTCGGTCGAATTTCCGGAGCGATCTCTCTCCGAGGCGCTCAAGTCCGTTTCCGAACAAACCAACGTGCCGATAATCCTGGACGATTGGCGAATCGCGAACAAGGGGATCAAGCTCGACGAAATCCGCGTGAAGCATTCACTGAAGCAGACGTCGTTCAACCTGGTCATCAAACGGATCACCACTCCGAACCGACTGCTCCCCAAGATTCGCATCGACGAGGCGGGGCGCCCGTTCGTCTGGATCGCGCCGCTGGAACCGGTCCGGATTTCTCGGTGATCGGCGAATCGTCGCTCTCCAGTTCTCCTCCACCCTCGCTTGAGATTGCATTCCGCCGACTGCTAGACTGCCGTGCGGGTACAAATTCTCTCCTCACCACACCGATCATCCCATGTTCTCCGGCTCCGAAATCGCCGACCTGCTCCACGAAATGCGGATCACACACGTGGTATCTCTTCCCGACAGCACTCTGGGGCAATGGGAAGAAGCACTCTCCGCACGCGACGGGTTGCGGCTGGTTCGTGTCTGCCGCGAAGGGGAAGCGTGGGCTGTCGCCGCCGGGCTGTATGTGGCCGGGGCTCGGCCGCTGGTGATGATCCAATGCACCGGATTGTTTGAATCGGGGGATTCGCTGCGGAATGCGATTCACGATTACAAGCTCCCGTTATTCGCAATCATCGGCTATCGCAGTTACTTAAGCCAGAAGAACCTCCCGGGCGACACCGCCCGCATCTACACCGAGCCGATCCTCAAGGCGTGGAACATCGACTACCGGCTGATCGACGAACCGGTCAAGAAATCGACGATCCGCGAATTCTATGAACAGTGCCGCGAGACAAAACAACCGGGCGCGGTCCTCATCGCCGAAGGGCGGGCGTGACGAAGAAGCCCTCAGCGTTCAGCTTTCAGCAGTCAGTAAGAAGAGCCTGCGGAAAAAAACAGACAAGCATCGATAATGACAAATCACAACTCCATCCCCCTCCCCGACTGTCTCGCGGTGCTAAAAGATGTTCGCCGTGACGATGAGGTTGTCATCACCGCGATGGGAGCGGCCCGGGAATGGCAAAAGCTCGGCTCGCACCCGCTCGATTTCGTTCTTGTCCCGTCGAGCATGGGGCAGGCATCGTCGTGGGGACTCGGCATGGCGCTCGCGCAGCCGAGTCGCAAGGTGATCGTCTGCAACGGCGATGGCTCGACGCTGATGAACCTCGGCTCACTGGTGACGATTACCGCCGAAGACGCGAAGAACTTGGTGCTGGTTGTCTTAGATAACGGCGTCTACGAAGTGACCGGTGCTCAGGCCACCCCTGGCTCAGCAGGCGCGCGGCGCGACAGCCGAGACGTCGACTATGCCGCCGTGGCGCGAGGCTGCGGGTTCCGGTCGGTCTACGCGTTCGACAAACTCGACGACTGGCAGCAGTCCGTTCGACGGGTTATCGATGCCGAAGGGCCGACCTTCGTCGCCGTGAAAGTCACCCCGATCCCGGACGGCTCCGCTCCTGGATTCCCCGGCCCCGGACCGGCCCGCGCGCTTGCGTTTCAAGCGGCAATTCGACAAGAGCAGTAAGCGAGCCACATCGACAGTCACACTGGCGGACAAGCCGCCAGTGGCACCCGACTCAACTCGAGGCAATCGCTCACGGCCACGGAAGCGTGAAGTTGATCACCGCCACATAGTGGCAGATGCTCCCGCCGATCACAAACAAATGCCAGACCGCATGGAAGTAGCGGACCTTGCCGTCGTTCGTGAGGAACAAGGTTCCAATCGTGTACATCAGCCCGCCGGCGAGAATCCAGAAGAGGGCCATGCCAGGGAGCCGAACCGACATCGGTTGGATCGCCATGATCGGAATCCAGCCGAGCATCACATAGGCTGAGATCGCCACATTCTTCAAACGTCGGAAAAAGACCTTGAAGAAGATCCCGAGGATCGCCCCGCCCCACATCGAGATGGAAAGGGCCCACAGCCACCCTTCCAGAAAATACGACAATGCGAACGGCGTAAATGTCCCGGCGATCAGCAGGAAAATGCAGACTTGGTCGAGCAAGCGGAAGAAGTTCCGCAGCTTCTGGTCGCTGAAGCTATGCGACAGAGTCGAGGCGGCGTAGAGCGCCACCAGCGTGCCGCCGTAAATCCAGCAGCCCAGCACCTGTAACGGGTTCCCCCGCTCCAGCGATGTCTGCACCAGCACAAACGTGCCGACAATGCTCAACAGCAGCCCAAAGCCGTGGGTGAGCATATTCGCCGTTTCCTCGGAAACGGCCACCGTCCGGGTTTCCTGCGAAACAATACTGCTCATAATCGTCCATGGGTGGAGTTCAGGAATCGTTCGCTGACAATGCCCCCCGGCGCAGAGGCGCGGAAGGCCCCTGAGATTGGTATCGGCAACCCGTGGGGGGGAGCGATTGTAATTATTCTTCCGATTGAAGAGAGATCAAATTGGACCGGGAATTTCACGGTTTCCGCGGAATGAAAATAATGCAAAGATACCGATGGTTCGGATAAATTCGGTTGTAGGACTAGTGGAGAACGGTTCATTTTTTCAGTAATGCGTTTTCGGAATTGCAGTTAGACACTTTCCAACTTCGGGCGGGCGGCTCCATCCCCTGAGATTCCGTGTTGGATGCTCCAGCAGCTCGATTTGTTTCACACCCCATAGTCGCAATTGACCACCCAAAGGAAGAATGCATGTCCCAAACGGCCCAGCAAGCGCTCGAAATCCTCCTCCGGCAGATCGGCCAAGAAGAGCCCCCTGGCGAATACCTGCTGATCGACCAGGACCGCATCAATGCGTTTGCCGAGGCAACGCTCGACCGGCAGTTCATTCACATCGACCCGGTCCGCGCCGCCGAAACGCCGTTCGGTACGACCATCGCGCACGGTTTCTTAAGCCTCTCGCTGATCGTTCACTTGTGCGAGAGCATCCCCGCCATGAACCCCGACCCCTTCGCCGGCCGGGTGATGGGAATCAACTACGGGCTCGACAAGGTCCGCTTCACAGCTCCGGTCAAGGTGAACTCTCGGGTACGAGCCCGCCGCGTTCTGAAATCAGCCGAATTGAAGGGGGACCGCGCGATCCAGATGACGCACCAGGTGAAGGTGGAGATCGAAGGAGACCGCAAGCCGGCCTGCGCCGCCGACTGGATCACCCGGGCGATTTACGCGTCGTAAAGCACGAAATCCGAATGTTGAGAGCCGTCGCCACATCATTTGATCATTAGCACATTCGTGCTTAGTGCTTCGTCATAACGAGCCGATTCGGCTTCGACCACAAGACGCGGGCGACCCACGTGCTGCCGTCGGCGCCGCGCTCGTGCGGTTTGCCGCCATGAATGTACTCGGAATCTGTTACCCACGATTCCTCCTGAGTGATCGCGGTCGCACCGAAATTCCCCAGCATCACCCCCCGCTCGGGGATCAACACCCGCTCGGTCGATCGAATGACATTCAGTTTTTCGGGATCGACCTGCGCGATAAACAACGGCGCGCGGTTGCGGGGGATGTGGTCGTTGTTCGCACCGCGGCGCGTGTAAGTGAGAAATAATCCGTCGCTGTGAGCCAGCCAGTGCGCCTGCGTGTTGTAGCTGCCGAGTTCCTTCCCGTCGTCAAATGTCCATTCCTTGCGCGGGGCGAAGTGCAGGCCGTCGTCACTGGTGGTCACGTAGCCGCGCGCGTCGTTGCGCAGTGTGAGGTAATACCTTCCATGAAACAGCGCCAGGGAAGGCTCGACCAACCCCCGCCCTCCGGCCAATTGCTGTTCGTCGCCATGTTCCAGGTACTTCATTGTCTCGCCGTCGAAAGAGGCATGCACAATGGTCGTCGAGAAATCGTCGCCGCTCGGACCGCGATAATACACCGGAATCAATAGCGTTCCGTCAGTCTTCACCAGCCACTGTGAGCAACCGGGCCCAACCAGATAGAACTTGGTCGCGGCATCCGGCATCGCCAGAAATTTCCACGGGGACCACTTCCCGCTCTTCGGGTCGAAAGTGGCATAGGCGGTTTCGTGTGAACCGGGCTTGTCGTAGAGCTGCGCTCCCTTTGCGTTGTAGCGGACCTTGATCCCCAGCGCGATCATTTTTCCGGAGGGGGCATGCCAGCCCGGCGTCACGTCGCAGACGGCGATATCCACCCCTTCCGATTCTTTTCCCCAGCCCAGTTCGGGAATTTCCGTCGGGCCGGCCCATGTCTTGCAGAGATCGTCGCTCCGCAGATACCACAACCCGGAATAATGGTCGCTCGCTCCGAGGTGCTTCTGAATCGTCATCACTACCGCCGGGTTGCCATTCTGGCCGAAGCCAGGAATTGCGGCCACCCGCGGATGAAACCAGCAGTGCGCCGGTGTCAGCTCCTGGTAGGCAACTTCTGACTTCACGCGGAACGCCAATGGCTCGGGCTGGTCCGCGCAGAGTGCTTTCGCATTCAACTCGACCAACAGGAGGATTGCGCAGACCATAAAGAAACCGGGTCGCGCAAAGCCTTTGCCCCGGCCACCCGACAATGTTCCTTGAATTCGACATTCATCATTCGACATTCGTCATTCCCCTTCAGATCACCATTCCGCCGTCCACTTGCAGCACCGCCCCCGTGGTGAACGAACTCGCTTCCGACGCGAAATAAATCGCCGCGCCGACCAGTTCATCGACTTCGCCGATCCGCACCAGGGACTTCATCGCCGCGAAGTTCTTTTCGCGCTCCGGTTCTTTCCACAGGGCTTCGCTCAGTTCCGTGCGAATCAAACCCGGACAGATGCAGTTCACGCGAACTTTTTTCCGGCCGAACTCGCGGGCCATCACTTTTGTCAGCATGATCAACCCCGCTTTTGTGACGGAGTAAATCCCCTGCATCGCGGACGCCTGCAGGCCAGCCACCGACGCGATATTGACGATCGACCCGCCGCCGGTCTCCATCATTTTCTTCCCGAGGATCCGCGAGAGGATGTACGGCCCCTTGAGGTTCACGTCCATCGTCTTGTCCCAGGCCCAGTCTTCCGAATCCGCGATCGGCCCGAAGTACGGATTCGTCCCGGCGTTGTTGACCAGCACGTTGACCGTCCCGAACTTCGCTTCCGCCGCCGCGACCAGCTTCTGAATGTCCTCCGGCTTACCGACGTGGGCCGCGACACCGAGCACCTTGTCGGCCTGCTTGCCGAACTGGGCGACCGCCGCGTCAACGGTCTCCTGCTTCCGTCCGCAGATCGTCACCTTGGCACCAGCGTCGACAAACCCCTGGGCAATCGCCAGCCCGATCCCCCGCGTCGCCCCCGTTACCAGGGCATGCCGCCCGGCCATCGAAAATCGCTCGCTCATCTGCTCGTTCCTCGTCTTGGTGTGATTCTGTTACTGCCGTTTGGCGCGGACCGCGTCCTCTTGTTATACCGGAGAGGCAACGGCACTTTCAGTCTCGCGGGAGAAAATCCGCGTTTCCACAACCAGAAAAGCCCGAAGCACGAATGTCGAAAGAAATCCGAAGCCTCGAAGGACGAATTGAGAACTCCGCGAGCTTTGATGGGGATCTCTTGGGACTTCGTGCTTCTTTCGGCATTCGGATTTCGTGCTTCCTCTAGAATCATCCGGCCTCACATCTTTCAGAAAGTCACTGCGATGAGCGATCTCATTTCCTATTCCACCGACGGCGACGTCGCCGTCATCACCGTCAACAATCCGCCGGTCAACGCCCTCAGCCCCGGCGTCCCCGAAGGGATCGTCGAGGGAGTGCGGAAGGCACAGGCCGATGCCGCGATCAAAGCAATCGTCCTCATCGGCGGCGGCCGCACCTTCATCGCCGGCGCCGACATCAAGGAATTTGGCAAGATCACCTCCGGCGAGAAGACGCGCGACATCGGACTCAACGACAAGCTCGCGCTGATCGAGAATTGCCCCAAGCCGATCGTCTGTGCGATTCACGGCACCGCGCTCGGCGGCGGTCTCGAAGTCGCGATGGCCTGCCACTACCGCGTCGCCGTGCCCTCCGCGCAAGTTGGCCAGCCGGAAGTGAAGCTCGGCATCATCCCCGGCGCGGGGGGAACGCAGCGACTCCCCCGGCTAATCGGCGTCCCCAAAGCAGCAGAGATGTGCGCCGTGGGTGGAATGGTCAAAGCACAGGAGGCACTCGCGGCGGGTGTTGTCGACAAGCTGATCGACGGCGATCTCCTCGCCGGTTCAATCGCGTTTGCCCGCGAAATGGCCGCGTCTGGCAAACCGCCGCGCAAAACGTGCGACCTGCGCGACAAGCTCGGCGACCCGGCAGCCAATAAGCCGGCGCTCGACGAACTTCGCAAGTCGGTCTCCAAAACTCAGCGCGGCATGCAGGCACCGCACAAGGCCATCGAAGCGGTCGAAGCCGCCGCCACGCTCGACTTCGCGGCCGGCTTGAAGAAAGAAGCGGAAATCTTCCAGCAATGCCTCTTCGCGAATGAATCGAAGGGAATGATTCACGCCTTCTTCGGCGAACGAACCGTCTCGAAGATTCCCGACCTGCCGACCGACGTCAAGCAGATCGATATCAAGACCGCAGCGGTCGTGGGAGCCGGCACCATGGGGGGCGGCATCACCATGTCTTACGTGAACGCCGGCATTCCCGTCACGCTCAAAGAAGTCGACCAAGCCGCGCTCGACCGCGGGCTGGAGACAATCAAGAAGAATTACGCCGTCTCCGTCAGCCGTGGCAAAATGACCGAAGCGCAGATGCAGGAGCGGATGGCCCGCATCACGCCGACGCTCAATTATGCCGACCTGGGCCAGGCCGACATCGTTGTCGAAGCGGTCTTCGAGAACATGGAGTTGAAGAAGAAAGTCTTCGGCGAGATCGACAAGGTCGCCAAGCCGGGGGCGGTCCTCGCGTCGAACACCTCGACCCTCGACATCGACGCCATCGCCAGCGCGACGAAGCGCCCCGAGATGGTCATCGGCCATCACTTCTTCAGCCCCGCCAACGTGATGAAACTCCTCGAAATCGTCCGCGGCTCGAAAACGACCAACGAGGTCATCGCCACGTCGATGGCCCTCTCAAAACGTTTGGCGAAGGTCGGCGTACTCGTCGGCAACTGCTGGGGGTTCGTCGGCAACCGGATGTTCGGCCCTTACATGCGCGAGGCGGCGTTCCTCGTCGAGGAAGGGGCCAAGATTCAGGAAGTCGATGCGGCCCTCTACGAGTTCGGCATGGCAATGGGTCCGCTGGCGGTCGGCGATCTGGCGGGTCTCGACGTCGGCTACAAGGTCCGCCAGGAAGCCAAGGACCGCGTGCCGAAGGGGATGCGGCCGCACGTCGTTGACGACAAACTCTGCGAACTCGGCCGCTATGGCCAGAAGACGAACGCCGGCTGGTACCGTTACGAACCTGGGAATCGTGCCCCTGTGGCCGATCCCGAAGTCGAAAAGCTCGTCGCGCAGTGGGTAAGGGAAGCGGGCATTCCGCAGCGGAAGATCGGCAAGGACGAAATCATCGAGCGGACGGTCTACGCCCTCGTCAACGAAGGGGCGCGGATTCTCGAAGAAGGCTACGCCCTCCGCGCGGTCGATATCGACATCGTCTACCTCTATGGCTACGGCTTCCCCGCCTTCCGCGGCGGCCCGATGTTCTACGCCGACACCGTCGGCCTCAAGAAAGTGTACGACCGGGTCTGCGCGTTCGAGAAGGAACACGGCTTCTGGTGGCAACCCGCCCCGCTCCTCAAAAAGCTGGCGGAGGAAGGCAAGACATTCGCGCAGTACGACAAAGACCGCGGCCGCGGGTGACCGTATGTGACCAACCTCGCTTCGGGTGCCACCGACTTCGTGTGCCACAGGTTTTGGGTGCCCAAAATCTAGGTCGGTTTCCGACGGGCGACAATTCGCAGCAAATGACTGGCGACAACCAGCATCTCGAACGCTTCGGTCGGATCGGACAACACACCGTGCCGATGCGCAGTTGGATTTCGCACTCGTCCGTATGCACCTGCGAAAAACTCCTGCAACGACTTTTGCTCTTCGATTGGCTCGCTGGCGTCAGAAAGTGGGCCCGGTGGAATCTCGTTGGTCGGCTTGAAGGCCTTTCTCATGAGATCCTTGCCATAGTCACTCGGCGAATATCCGCCGGCGTCACGCACCGACACTTCAACTTCCTTGAAAGCCTGGAAAACAGCCGTGTCGTACTCGCCACGGAGGAAAATCGGCCACGCCTTGTCAACGAGAACGATGTGGAGGAGTTCCTTTGGGCAGCGGAGTCGGCGTTGGTACTCCGCCACTTGCTGCCGATCCTTCGTCGCCAGGCCTACCCGCGAGAAATCGTATTCGTCACTCTGGCCCTCCAGCGGATACGGTACGACGAAGCCCTCTCGAATGAGCCAGCACCATGCTTCGATAACTGCACGCGACACATCATGCCGCTGCTCGCCAGAAGGAACCATGTGATCGCTGGTGATGAAACTTGTTCGCATGACGGTACGGCGTTGAGTTAGGTCTTCGATAGAGTGCAGGTACTCGAGCAGAATCACCGCAAGATCGACGGTATCAAGCGATAACGCGTCCAATCTGTTCGGCAAGAGTTTCAGGAAGTCTGACATTGTTCCCTCGCATTTGAATGTATACATCGGCGATGGCGGCTTTGGGCCGCCAGTGTCGATTGTACGCGCTCCGCCCCCCGAATCTATGTCTTTCCAGCTCTCGTCTTTGGTCGCTCATTTCTAATCACCCGGTGCCACTGGCGGCGGCTTGGGGTCGCCTGTGTGTGTGTTTGTGTGTGGCCCGCGCGAATCGGCTCGGTGCGCGAACTGCACGTTGACGGATCTCGTAAAACGAGGTGGAATAGTAGCCACGTGTGCCGCTGCCCGCTGGTCCAGCAGCGAGAAACGGTTTGCAGCGTCGGCCAATCACTGGCGGACAAGCCGCCAGTGGCACCCAAGATTTTGTCATGGCCGGTCGCACCCCAAACACTGGCACTGGCATAGCCAGTGGCACACGGATCGGGTGCCACTGCTGGCTGGTCCAGCAGTGAGGGCATGCATCGAACAGATTCGAACGATTCCACGCCCTTCGCCAAGCCTCAGGGA
>CAZVJA010000196.1:0-10353 GCA_964626885.1 uncultured Planctomycetaceae bacterium
ATGCCCAGAAGCTTGTGGAAAACCGCTTGCGGACCGTGTACGATGCGACGTTCCAAGGTTTTGAACCAATCGCCATTGTCAGAGGCCGAGCTCAGAATCGCCCCTTCCAGTTGAAGAGGCACTGTCTGGCAAACACCTCGGGCGATGTCTACATCAACGACAAATATTCGCAGCCATTTTTCAATGACGGGAGATCGCATCGATGACCGCAGTCCAACCGAGTGCTCCGGCCGCGGCAACTTCACAGTCAAACGATAAGCTCCTCTTCTGGGCGTGTTTTATTGCGCTCGTGGCCACCGCCTTCGGGTTTTTCGTGCGCGGCGCTCTCCTGAATGAATGGGGTACGATCTTCGGGTTGAACGAGGTCGAAAAAGGGCAGATCAATGGCGTCGGTATCTGGCCCATGGGAGTGAGCATCATTCTGTTCAGCTTGGTCGTCGACAAGATCGGCTACGGACGAGCCATGGTGTTCGCTTTCTTCGCACACATCACTTACGCCATCGTCGTCATTTGTGCTCCGATGGTGCTGGCAGCGCCTGGCGCCTCGCCCGATGCCATTCTGGCCGGGAAGCGCGCCGGCTACTGGATGCTCTACATCGGAAATCTGATTTTCGCGCTTGGCAATGGAACGGTCGAAGCCGTCATCAATCCAGTGGTGGCGACGATGTTCTCCCGCGAGAAAACCAAGTGGCTAAATATTCTGCACGCCGGTTGGCCGGGCGGGCTTGTTTGCGCCGGGTTGATGACAATCGCCATGGGAACAGCCGACTGGCGATTGAAGGTCGGTCTGATATTTCTCCCGGTCATCCTTTACGGGTTGCTGATGGCCCGCTGCAAATTCCCAATTAATGAGCGAGTCGCTGGCGGGGCCACCTACACAGAGATGCTCAAAGAATTCGGAATTCTGGGAGCCATCATTGTTGTTTCGCTGATTGTGCGCGAAGCGCTCGGTAACGTCTTTGGCTTCAATGCCACTGTCCAGATCGCAGTCGCTGCAATTGCGGTTGGCCTTTTCGGCGTGTTCGCCAGGGCGCTAGGACGTCCGATGTTCATCTTCCTATTGCTGATCATGATCCCGCTGGCAACGACGGAAATCGGCACCGACGGCTGGATCACAAGCCTCATGGAATTCCAGATGACGGAAATGGGGCTGCACGCCGCGTGGGTGCTGGTCTACACGTCATTTATCATGATGGTCCTGCGGTTTTTCGCCGGTCCGATCGTGCACCGGTTTTCTCCGTTGGGACTGCTGGCCATCAGCGCGGTGATTGCCGCCGTCGGATTGTTGTTTCTGTCAAAAGCGACCGGTATCACGATTCTGGCAGCTGCCACCCTGTACGGATTTGGCAAAACGTTTTTCTGGCCGACGATGCTCGGTGTGGTTTCCGAACAGTTCCCCAAAGGGGGCGCGCTGACGCTGAACGCGACCGGCGGTGTCGGAATGCTCGGCGTAGGAGTGCTGGGATTTCCGTTGATTGGGTTGCTGCAAGAAAACGCCGTGCAGAAACAGCTCGAACCAGCGGTGTACCAGCAAATCTCCGCCGAGAAAGAAAGCGTGTTCGGCAAGTACCAGGCGATCGATCCCGCCAAGACGGAAACGCTTTCGGAAGAGGTGCAAAAGACCGTCAAAAATGCGGAAGAGTCTGCCAAGAAAGCGACACTTGGAACCATCGCCATCTTTCCCTGCATCATGCTCGTCTGCTACCTGATTCTCATCGGGTACTTCAAATCGAGGGGCGGATATCAGGCACAGGTGCTCGTTGGGCACGGTGCGCACGATGAGAAGTTCACCGGCGGGCTTGAGGGGCCGGTGGAGTAGCGGGAGGGGCGAAAAGCGATTAGGGAAAAGTAATTCTCTGAGTTCGCGATTCCACGCCCCTTCCCTAGTCACTTAATCTTATTCGCTATTTGCTCTCTGATCTTGACCCTGGCGCCGCCGCGGGCGTACCATTCCCCGCTTTTCTCCGGGGATGGAGCGGGAATCGCTCGTTCAGGCCGCGTGGAATACCGGAGCGGCCGCTGGGAAACGCTGTCCCACACGCGAAACGGGGGACAGACAAACGAGATCTGCGCTGGCGCCACGCATGGGCACCGTAGCCGTTCGGAAACCTTTACTCTTCATCCTCTTGGGCGCATTCCTGCTGCGCGGCGGGTTGGCGATTGCCCTCCAAAGCCGGCTAGATCGGCAGCCGGGCCGACGGTTTCTGATTGAAGGAGACGCCGCGGGCTACTGGGAGTTGGGTGAGAAACTCGCCAAGGGGGAATCGTATGCCATTTACGATCCGCCGCGCCAAGCCCTGCGTATGCCCGGCTACCCGGCTTTTTTGGCGGTCGCGATCAAGCTCACGGAACTCCTCGGCCTCGATGCGACCCGCGGCTACTTCGTCGGGCGGCTGTTGCAGGCAGCTGTCGGCACCTTGGCCTGCGCGTTGGTGTACATCCTGGGACGGGATCTCGTCGATGCGCGAACCGGGCTAATCGCAGCCGGTATTGCGGCGGTGATGCCGACGCTGGCGGTCTTCAGCGTGGAACTGTTGAGCGAAACTTTGTTTGCGGTGACCGTGTTGGCAAATCTGATCGTCTTGGGCCTGCTTTCGGGTGATCGTCCAGCGTCGCGGCAAAAGCATGAGTTGATCGTGATCGCCGTCGTAGCGGGCGCCTGCGTGGCCATTGCCAACTATGTTCGACCAAGCTGGCTGCTGTTTGGATTTTGTTTCGCATCCGCGTTCGTGTTGGCTGGGCGCGGAATTCAGACGTGGCGTTTCCGAGTCGCGCTCGGGGGAATACTCCTGCTTTCAATGTTCTTACTCCTTGCTCCGTGGGCGTACCGCAATCAGCGTGTCACCGGTCATTGGGTATTCACGACGTTGTGGGTCGGGCCGAGCTTGTATGACGGCTTGAACCCGAACGCCACAGGCGACAGCGACATGGAGTTCTACGACAACGACCCGCAGGTGCCCAAGATGTCGGAATATGAAGTTGACCAGTATTTCCGGCAGAAGGCTTGGGCGTTTGTCCGCGAGAATCCTGGTCGGGCGCTGGAACTGTCGTTCATCAAGCTGTGGCGTTTCTGGAAGCCGTGGCCAAACGCGGCCGAGTTCAACAGGCCGCTCTACGCGGCGGTCGTGGCTCTCTCGTTCTTGCCAATGCTCGCGTTTGCGTTTGTCGGTGCTTGGATCTGCAGGCGCGAATTCTGGGTGTTGTTTTTGACCGCGGGGCCCATTCTGTACTTCTCAGCGATCCACATGGTGTTTCTGGGCTCGCTCCGCTATCGGCTGCCGGTGGAATACCCCCTCTGCGTGCTCTCGGCGATCGGAGTAAAACGGTTCTGGCGACGGTGGTGATAGAAGTTAGGGGATAAGGATTGGGCAAGAAGAACGAACTGCACTACGCCAGCCCCCCCCAGCGTGATGAACAACTCATTCGCTGCTGAGTGCTGACGACCGAAAGCTGATCGCTTGATTCAATGACCATTCGCAAAACGATCCAATGGATGTTCGTGATCGTGCTGCTGGCCGCGGCCGGTGGAGCATCGTTTCTCTATTGGTTCTGGACGCGCAGCGATGAACTGCTGCGGCAGCAAGTGGAGGCAGCTATCGCAGAACGTGCGCCGCACTGGCGCGTGAAGATCGACCGGGCCCGCTTTGACTGGGTTCGTAAGATCCACCTCGAGGATGTGTCGATCGGGACGCAGTCGTCTCCTGATCCAGCTCTCCGGGTGCAGGAGATCGTAATCACCGTCGATCCGGACGCTCTGACAACCAGTCAGAACGTCATTCTACAACGCGTTCAACTGTTCGGCCCGACGATCTACCTCACGCGTCATGCGGATGGGGCTTGGAGTTTCAAAGATCTGCTCCCGCTTCCCGAATCACAGGGGTTAACACCCGAATGGGAAATCGATCACCTTCAGGCGGCGATCCACTTCGAGCACCCGGACGGAACATCGCCGACGGACATCGGCCTCGACGACGGGAAACTGCAACTCGTTCCTTCGGGAAAACGGCAATACCGTGCGAAGGGAGACCTGCAGGTAGACGGCCTCGGGAAAATCCAGTTCGACGGCGATGTCGATCTGGCAGCCGGTTCGTGGGCATTTGATACGACAATTCCGGGCATCCCCCTGACCCGCGACCTGATCGCCGTGGCGGAGGGGATTTCCGACCAGGTTCGATTCCAACGAATCCGCCTGGAAGAGGCGCTCAATCGGCTAGCGCCGCCGAACTCGGAAGAGCCGACAGCGCTCGAACAACGCGGCATCGCCGATGTCGCGACGCCCCCCCCTTCCGGAACCCCGCTCAATGCGTCCGGATTAATCGGGGTCAATCTGCAGGTCAAACGCTGGAAGCCAGACGGCGAACTGGATTACCGGGCTCTCGTCAAACTGCAACAAGGAAACATTTCGCATGCGGCTCTTCCGTTTCCGCTGCAGGATGTCCAGGGAACGCTTTATCTCGACAATCGACAATTTATCGCAAGAAACGTTTCCGCCCGGAACGCCGCAACACAGATTCGATTGAGGAACGCTGAGTGGAAACGAGGCGATGTCCACCAACCATTGCGGCTTGAATTCGATGTCCGCGATTTGACGGTTGATAGCCGCTTGAAAGAGCATGTCCCCGCCGCCTGGAAAAAACTCTTCGATCTGCTGCAGCCTGCGGGACAAATCGACGTCGAAGGCGTACTCGTGCATGATGAAAATGGCAAATGGCGGCCGGCGGGAATCGAGCTGACCGCTAAAAATGGCTCTATTGCTTATGAAAAATTCCCGTACCTCATTTCGGAAATCACTGGAACGGTAACACAGCAGAACGACCCGGTGCGAAATCCGGGCGCACCAACCGAGCTTCGACTCGAACTCCTCGGCCGCGCGGGACGCCGACCGGTCACTGCCCGGGGGGTCGTTACAAATCCCGGTCCCGAGCTGCAACTGGCGCTCGACATCGGCGTGGAACAGTTGGCGATCAACGATACTTTTGTGGATGCGTGTCCACCCGGAGTTCAAAAAGCGTTTCGCGAAACGCGGCTTCGGGGGACAGCAAATGTTATGTGCCGTTTATTCCGCCCTGCCGGACCGAAGCAGAAGATCGAATGGGATGTCGACGGCGATGTGCTCGATGGCTCGATAGAGTACCTTCACTTCCCGTACCGACTGAGCAATCTTACCGGGAAAGTCGCCTTTCGGTCGCGTGAGGGAATCTGGCATTTCAATGGCGCTCAAGGAGTCCACGGCTCGACACGCGTCGTCGCCTCGAACGGGGAATTCGGCATGCCCAATTCTCCAACTGGAACCGATTTGAAGCTGGTGCTCGATGTTGCGGATTTGGAACTCGACAACGATCTCGAACAGGCGCTTCCACCAAGGATTCTCAAAGTCTGGAAAGACGTCGCTCCGCGCGGTCGGGCCGATAAAGCCGAGGTGAATGTGCATTGGAGTCCGGGCGCTCCTCCGGAGATCAATATCCCCAAGGTGCATATCGCCGATGGCAGTCTGCTGCTCAAGGCATTTCCGTATGGATTCGAGGATCTCAAAGGGGAGGCGAGATATGGACGACATCCGACCGATCCAGCCAAGGATTTGATCGAAATCCTCGATCTGTCGGGCAGGCACGACGACACACAGGTTCGGACCAAGGGGCGCATTGAGTTTGCCCGCCAGGATGGGCCGACCGCAGAATGGCGAGTTACGCTGGAGAATCTCCGCGTTGACGACCTCCTGCCCGAACGTCCCTTTCGCCGGGCACTTCCCGAGGCGCTGCGGAGCATGACCGATGTGCTCAACCCACAGGGAAAGGTCTCGCTCGCGGGGATGATCGATTTTCGCGGAACGCTGCGGGGGATCGATCCGATCACGGCGGGGTGGGATCTGTCGGCGATACTGTCGCAAGGAACGCTGACGACCGGAATCGACTTGAAAAACGTCAACGGGAGCGTGCGGGCCGTCGGAACGTGGGACGGCAGCCAACCTGCCATGCGTGGAATCATCGCGCTCGACTCGGTCGACGTGTGGGGGCACCAATTGACCGAGGTACGCGGGCCGTTTGAGTTGAATGGCCGTGAGCTGATTGTGGGCTCTAGAAAGATGTTCCCCGAGAATCGGCAACAGACTCCGCCATCGGACAATATTGATCCGAGCGAGCACATCCGCGCGAAAGGCTTCGGGGCGACCTTCACGCTCGACGCCGAAGCGATATTGAACGAATCGACAGATTATCGCGTGAAAGTCGATATGCGCGACGGCAACCTCAGGCAATATGCCCAGCGATATATGAACGGAACTTCCAATCTTTCCGGGACGATGGATGGCTGGGTCGAATTTGTCGGCAGAGGCTCCAACCCCGAAGGTATCCGCGGGACTGGCCAATTGCAGATTCGACAGGCGGACCTTTACGAACTGCCGATGATGGTGCAAATCTTCAAGGCACTCAGCTTTGTCCCCCCAACCACCAACTCGGCCTTCAAATACGCCCTGACGACTTTCAAGATTGCCAACGGCCAATTCGACTTTGACGAGATCGATATGGTGGGGGATGCATTCAGCTTGCGCGGCCGCGGAGCGGCGAAATTCGACGGACGTCTCGCCCTAGACTTCTATTCCGAGGCCCCAAAAGGGAAGTTCAAAATTCCGATCCTGACGGAAGTTGTTTTCGATCCGCTGACGCGCGGTTGGATGGGGGTTACCGTGGGCGGCACCGTGCAAGCCCCGCGCGCGGAATTGGTCGCGGTGCCGCAACTTGACGCGGCGCTCAAGCAGTTCCTGGGGGCCTTCCCGAGGCCTGGCACCGCCCCTCCGCCGCTGCTTCTCCCCTGGCGGGCGCCGCAGAGAACGATCTCCGTCCCACAACTGCGCTCTCAACAGGAGCGGACGACGCGGTGACGATCAATGTCACGAGTCGAGAATATTGATTGCATTTTCAGGAAGTGACGTGCGAACGAGCATCGAAACAGACTTAACCGCTAGACAGCTGATCGCTTCTCACGACAGCAGCATTTCCAGATCTTCCGTCGAGAGATCCTTCAGCAGATTGCTGTCGGCTTCGAGAATCGCATCGGCAAGCTGCTTCTTCTTACCCTGCAACGACGCGATTTTCTCCTCGACCGTGTTGCGGCAAATGAGTCGGTAGGCAAAGACTTTCTTCGTTTGCCCCACACGGTGTGCCCGGTCGATCGCCTGCGCCTCGACCGCCGGATTCCACCACGGGTCGAGCAGAAAGACATAATCGGCTGCGGTGAGGTTCAGTCCCAATCCCCCGGCCTTCAGGCTGATCAGGAACACGCCGCAATCGGCATCATTCTGAAATCGTTCGACACATTTTTTACGGTCGCGTGTCTGGCCGTCGAGATATTCGTAAACGATCCCCCGCGCGTCAAAATGTTTGCGGACAATCGCCAGCATGCTTGTGAATTGCGAGAAGATGAGTGCCTTGTGCCCTTCGGAGAGCAGTTCTTCCACGTGCGGGCAGAGGACATCCAGCTTGGCCGATGAATCTTCCTCGAGCGCCTTGTCGAGCAGTGCCGGATGGCAGGCGGCCTGCCGAAGCCGCAGCAACGCTTCGAGCACGTGCATTTTTGATTTTGCGAGTCCCTGCTTTTTCACCAATCCAAGCAACGAGTCGCGGTAGTGATCCCGGAGTTCCGCGTAAAGGTGCCGCTGTTCCTTTCGCATATCGCAGTAGATGGTCTGCTCGAATTTCTCGGGCAATTCCGCCGCCACCTGTCGCTTGGTCCGCCGCAGGATGAACGGCCGCAGCCCCTGCGACAAGAGCTTTCGCGTCTTCTCGTCGTCGGAGTCGGCCGCATAGGTGCGAAACACGGAACTGCGGCCGAGCATGCCGGGATTGAGAAATTCGAAGATCGACCACAAATCTCCCAGATGGTTCTCAATCGGTGTTCCCGAGAGAGCCAGCCGGTGATTCGCTTGCAACAGCCGCGACGCTTTTGCGATCTGAGAGCCGGCGTTCTTGATGGTCTGCGCCTCGTCGAGCACGACGTAGTCGAAGCGTGTTTCCTTGAGAGTCATGATGTCGCGGCGGAGCGTGCCGTAGGTTGTCAGCACGATGTCGCTTTGCGCGAACTGATCACGCAACGGGGCGCGTTCGAGCCCGATATACTCCAGAACTTTCAGGGTCGGTGTGAAACGTTCGCACTCCTGCCGCCAATTGAACAACAACGATTTTGGCACAACGACCAGGGAGGGAGTTCGTTCCGTTTTCGTGCGCGGGCGGTCGAGCAGCAGCGCAAGCAACTGAACGGTTTTTCCCAATCCCATATCGTCCGCGAGACAACCACCGAGGCGGAATTCCTGCAGAAACTCCAGCCAGCCAAGCCCCTCGCGCTGATAGCCGCGGAGCGTCCCCTTGAACCCCTTCGGCTCCCCGACCGATTCGATCCCTTGAAACGAGCGAAATTTTTCGCGGAGCTGCTCAAATCGGTCGTCGTACAAAGTGTCGGGCTGCGTTGCCAGCAGCGCGTCGAGCAGGGCAACCTGATTGTGCGCAAAGCGGAGATGATCATCTTCCGAGATGCCCAAGCCCGCGAGCAGGCCGTATTGCCTCGCCCATTCTTCCGGCAGAATACCGAGCGACCCGTCATCGAGCCGGACCGTGCTGTCGCCGCGCGACAACGCCGAGAGCAACTCCGGGAGCGAGGCGGTTTGCCCCTCGAATTCGACCTTTCCATGCAGCTCGAACCAGTCAATCCCCGACTGAATGCGGAATTGCAGTTCGCCCGGCTGCCGCACTTTTTTGCCGTCGGCTTGAACCTGCCATCCGTGGGCGATAAGCAACCGCACCGCCGGCCCGAGATCGCGCGCGGAAATTTCGACATCGTGCCCACCCCGCCGTGCGTCGAGCAGCCTGCGGAAACCCGCATCCTGCAACTGCGCCCACAAAACTTCTTCACGCTCGCGATCACGAATGATGCAGCGACCGAGGGATCGCTGCACGATGGCCCATTGGGTGCTCGTTCCGCGCACGAGATTCTCGAGATAACCGAACGACACCTCGCCGAATAACCGTTCGTGCCTCCAAGCGGCACTGCGGGGAGAGCGCATCGTCAAATACGGCGTCGGGGCGGCACGAACCTCTTCCAACTGCAACGATTCAGGGAGTTCCAGCCGCGGCAATGACGGCATGTCGAGCAACCGATCGACAAACTCCTGCTCATCGCCCGACGCAATCGTGATGGAACTTCCCTGCCCTAACAACTTCGTCCAGTCAAACGCATCGAAATCACAAAGACGGGAGACATGCGTACGAAACAGCACCAGGCCCCCCGGCAGCAGCAATTCCGCCTCGGAAAGCCGCCGAACTTCTTCCCCTCGGCGAAGCTTTCCTTCGAGCCGCCACTCGTCGTCCTCTTCGTGAAACCCGACTTCGATGGTCAGTTCATATGGCTCTCCGGAATCCCATTCGAGCGGCTGTGAAGCCCGTTCGTCTCCGCCGAGATATCGCACCCGGCCGGTTCCACACATCATCGGCAACAGCAATTCGCACAAACCGACAGGTACTCGGTATCGATACACCGCCGCCTGAATCTCCGCTTGTTGCGCGTACCAGTTGGCGCGCTCGGGCATCCCTCCAGCCAAATACGCGAGGATGCGGCGGTCATCCGCCAGATCCGGTTCATCCAGTCGCCCGGCGCGGAGCTTGAGGGGTTTCAATTTGCCCCACTGGCCGTTCGCGCGCCGCTGTCGTTGCGATGTCTGCAAGACCAACTGGCCCGTCTGCCGGCTTTGGTCGACGTCGATTTCGTAGAAAATCTGACGTTCGCGACCCGCAGCCTTGGACGGCGATTCCTGCGCCTCCATGCCGCGGCGAACTTCTTCGAGCGCCAACTCCCACGGCCGTAATTGAGGCTGGACTTGCAAAGAGTTGCGCACCGCCCCGTGCGTGACCGGAGGCTGGAACACATCCCCCAATTGCTCTTCATCATCCCACTCGATCGGTCCGAATTCGGTCGTTTCCGGTTCGGTGACAAAAGCCGGAACCTGCCCGGGTCGGATCGGACCCGGAAGATAACCGGCTTCATCGACGGCGAGAATCGTCGCCCAGAGGTGTTTGCAGGTGGCTTCCGGCTGGGCCCCTTGAGCACAGGTGCAATACATCTTCAAGCCGCCGTCGGCGCGGCTGAGTTGCGTCTCATACTCAACACCGTCCCGCACAACGGCAAACAGGTTTTCGGAGGTGACTCGCGTAATCGCCACGCGTTCTGCTTTCAGGTAGGCCATTCCGCGAAAGCGGATGTCCCCCCGAAAGCGATTCTCCATTAACTCCGACAACGTCATAAAGAAAGCCCTGGCTCGCTCCCTCGCATGTGCTCACTTGTCAAAATCGAGCGCATCCTACGAGGCTA